>QHYN01000271.1 GCA_003224145.1 Acidobacteriota bacterium | reverse complement strand
GTAAAGCTGCACCGTTTCCTCTCCCGCCCTTGCTCCGGTGTTCGTGATGTCCGCGCTGACGCTCAAGAGCGTACTCCGTGTATTCCCTTTCGCATGGAGTTCGTCATTCAGGTTTTTTGCGCTCAGTGAAGGCTTATCGATTTGGAGATTCGCATAACGATAGCTCGTATACGAGAGCCCAAAACCAAAAGGAAACTGCGGGCTGTTTTGCTCGTCGATATAGCGGGAGACGAATTTCTCGATACCATTTTGCGGGGGATGCGTCAGGTCAATGTCTCTTGGCGGCCGTCCCGTACTCAATGCATCGTAATACAAAGGTTCTTGACCCATGCTTCGCGGCCAGCTTACTACCAGCCTTCCCGTCGGATTTGCCTCACCGAATAAGGTGCGCACCAGCGCAGGGCCAGCCTCCACGCCGGGAAACCAAGCCGCCAGAACTGCGGGCACATGCTGAAACGCCCAGGGAAGGGTCAGCGGGCGGCCGCTAAAGATGAGAAGAACGACGGGTTTCCCCGTGGCTACGATTTTTTCCAGGAGTTGCTCCTGGCGTCCTGGCAATCCGAGAAATGCCCGCGAGGCCGCTTCGCCGGTCATCTCCGGTGCATTTTCTCCCAGGGCCAGGAAGGTCGTGTCCGATTGTTCGGCAACCTTCACAGCTTCCACCAATTGATCGTCTGACCCTCCCAGGATTTCTGATCCCTTCGCGTAGCGAACGTTTTGTGCGCCCATTTTTTGGATGAGGGCGGTGCGCAGCGTGATCACATCCTCGGGACGTCCCTGCCCAGCCCACGAACCCAGCATGTCTCCGTGGTCGTCCGCTAACGGTCCGATCAGCGCGATGGTTTTCGTTTGATTAGACAAAGGCAAGACGGGCCCGCGGCCCGAGAAATCCTGATTTCTCAATAAGACAAAGGAGTGTTCCGCAGCAGTTCGCGCCAGCATCAGGCTGTCCGGCTGGAGCATGGCGCTCGCCTCTTTCGCTTCGTCAGCATAGGGGCGTTCGAACAGACCCAGGGCGAATTTGACTCGCAATACCCGCCGAGCCGCCTCGTCCACGGCCGCTTCGGGAATTTCACCCGAGCGCACCAGTCGCACCAGGTTCTCATGGTAGAGACTGCTTACCATATCCATGTCGACGCCGCCTAGAAAAGCCTTGCGCGCCGCAGTCGCTCCGTCGTTGGCGATGCCGTGTGCAATAAGCTCCCCGACCGAGGTGTAATCGCTATCTACGATTCCCTGGAACCCCCATTCCTCCCTCAGGATCTGCTTCAAGGTGAAAGGATTCGCAGAAGCCGGCACTGCATTCAGCGAATTGAACGCACTCATCAGGGTGGCTGCGCCCTCATCGATGGCGGCGTGAAATGGCGGCAGATAAAACTGCCGCAGCGTGTGTTCGGAAAGCTCAACGGAATTGTAGTCGCGGCCGCCTTCTGCGGCGCCATAGCCGACAAAGTGTTTTGGACACGCCGCGATGCTGTCGGGAGCATCCAGCCGTGCACCCTGATACCCTCGCACGTAGGCACGGGCGATCGCCGCGCCGAGAAAAGGATCTTCGCCGGCGCCCTCCGTCATTCTTCCCCAGCGCGCATCTCTTGCAATATCCACCATCGGAGAGAAGGTCCAGCGAATGCCGCTGGCGGAAGTTTCGCGTGCAGCAACGCGCGCGGTCTGTTCGATCAGCAGTGGATCCCAACTCGAGGCCAGTCCAAGCGGAATTGGAAACTCCGTTCTGAATCCATGAATCACATCCAAGCCGAAAAGTAGGGGGATGTGCAGCCGCGACTGTTCTACGGCGATGCGTTGGTAGGCATTGGTCTGGCGCGCGGTGGTGATGTTAAATAGCGCTCCGACTTCTCCCTTCCGGATCATGTCGTCGTAATCGGTGCGACCCGTTCCCGGTCCAGTCGGTTGGCCAGCGGAATACTGGACCAATTGGCCGACCTTTTCTTCGAGCGTCATCTTCCGGAGGAGTTCATCCACCTTCTTTTCGGAGCTGGGATCGGAGAGGCTTGTGCGAGCCGTTCCCGCTCGGGAGGCCAACGCCGCCGATGAGGTTTGAGCCGGTGCGGGCGGACAGAGCACCAGGGCAAAGACCGCGAGGGCATAGCGATAGAGGAGGGATGTCACTTTTCAAAATGCTCCTGTGAATCGATGTGGTGCCGGAAACAAGCCGACCGCGTTTCTGAATGGGGTCGCTGGCCCATTCGATTGTAAGCCCGGTCGTGCGCAAAGGGGGGGCTTCCTGAGCTGCGAGTACCCTCTCTCCCCCTGCCAGAAAATAGCATACTAAACCGATTTATTAGCACTTACAAGAGACGCCGTGGCAGTTTGGGGCCACTTGTGGGATGGGGCTTGTCCCCATTTAGTCCAGTATGCGAAACTACGGTGCAAGACAGCCCCATGCCCCGGTCCAAATCAAGCGCAACGTGGAACGTCCGAAAAGCTTCGGGGCAGAGTGTGAGCCTGAAATTTCTCGCAGAACACTTAGGACTCTCGCAAGCGGCCGTTTCCCTGGTCATCAACCACTCTCCCGGCGCAAAATCGATTCCACATCGTACCCAAGAGCTTATTCGGCAGGCTGCGCGGGAGCTGAACTATCGTCCCAATCACCTGGCACGGTCCCTGCGACAGCAGCGAAGCTACACCATCGGCGTCGTTGTGCCGGAAATCAGCGAAGGGTACGCAGCCCTGGTGATGTCCGGGATTGAGGATCATCTACTCCAAGAAGGCTACTTCTATTTTGTCGTGAGTCACCGCCATCGCGATGAGTTGATTGCAGAATACCCGCTTCTTCTGCAGCAGCGTGCGGTGGAGGGCCTGATAGCGGTGGACACCGCCATAACCGGCGCGGCCCAAGTTCCGCTTGTGGCTGTTTCCGGCCATCGGGAAGTGCCGGGAGTCACCAACATCGTCCTTGACCATGCCCGCGCCGCGGCCATTGCGATGGAGCACCTGACAAAGCTTGGCCACCGAGAGATGGCCTTCATCAAAGGGCAAGAGTTCAGTTCCGATACAGCCATTCGCTGGGAGTCGGTTCGGAGTGCAGCGGAAGCGCTCGGCGTTCGAATTAATCACAGACTGGTGGGCCAGCTCGAGGGGGAATCTTCTTCACCGGCGCTGGGTTATGAGGTTGCAAGAAAACTGCTCGCCTCGGGCGAACCCTTCACTGCTCTTTTCGCATTCAATGATATTTCCGCGATCGGCGCCATCCAGGCGTTGCGCGAAGCTGGCCGGCGTATCCCCGAAGATGTTTCGGTGGTGGGCTTTGATGACATCCAGAGTGCCGCCTTCCAGAATCCTGCGCTGACGACGGTACGGCAACCGTTGCGCGGGATGGGATTGCTCGCAGCGGAGACGCTGCTCCAGCGCATTGCTGCGCCCCCGCAGGCCCCCTACCCCAAAGAAATCGTGGTCCAACCGGAATTGATCATCCGCGCGAGCACCGCTCCGGCTCCGAAACAGCCTCGAATGTAAATCGCCAGGGCTCGACTCGAAGCACGTCGCGGTCTGCTGCTTGCGACACGCAGCGCTTGGAAAAGTGAGCTGATGAAAAGGAAGTAGGTTCGAAAATTCTGGAGCCGAGGGCGAGAGTTGAACTCGCGACCTGCCGATTACGAATCGGCTGCTCTACCACTGAGCTACCTCGGCCCGCTGTAACGACGATAGCATCCGCTGGAAAATACTGTCAATTTATCCGCAGAACGCAGGTTCGCTCAACGCGAAAAGGGATACATGGCCCAACCAATACCCACACCGATCAGCAGAAAGAGAAACAGCGACCACACGATATATTTCACGCGGTCCACCGGCCGGCGGCGGGCCAAGAATCCGAAGGCCACGGAAATGACCAAAGCAAAGAGCAGCATGGCCTGGAGATGGCTGATCTTGAATGCGAGTCCGGCGCTCACGCCTTGCGCCCTCGCGCCGCTTCATAGGCATGCAGCGCCACCAGTAAATTCAGCACGCCCGCAGTAGCCAGGAACCGCGTCCCGTAGTCTCCGCCCGCATGCGACACATCGGCGCCATCCGCTTCGAGGGATTTCGCCGCCAAGTAAAACGTTCCCGTGCCCAGATCGGCAAGGTACCCCAGCGAATCGAAGGCGTCATTTCCAGTGGAACGGAAGAGGTTGCCCCGCATTCCGGCCCCAACGATGACAAGCACTCCGACAGTCACAAAGCACGTCAGCGCGCGGCCCCACATTTTCAGGAGTGCATGACCTAGCCCCGGCACGAGCCAGCCCGCCACCGCGACGATGACGGCCAGCGTCTCGCGTCTCGAATCCTGCGGCCGAGCGACGGTTGTCTGTTCAGCCATGCATCTTCCCTCTGCCGAAACTACGCCAGCAACGGCAGAATCTCAGTTTGAATCGCCCCTGTAACTTGCGCTTCCCTTTCACCAATATAAACGTTCACTTCGCTGCGCACGCCGAATTCCCGCAAATAGATTCCCGGCTCAATCGAATTGCACGTGTGCGGTATCAGGTGGCGCACGTCATTCGTCTCGAGGCCATCCATGTTCGCGCCGTTCCCGTGAACCTTTTCTCCAATGCTGTGGCCGGTGCGGTGAAAAAAATACTTGCCGTAGCCGGCCTTTTCAATCACGCCGCGCGCCGCCTGATCCACTTGCCGTCCCTGGAGCGGTTTTCCCGCCGCAACCTGCTCGCGGATCAGATGGGTGGCTTTGTCGCGCGCCTCGCGCACCACCTTAAAAATCTTCGCATATTTCTCCGGCACTTTCGCGCCGAGGTAGCCCATCCAGGTCACGTCATAATAAACGCTTCCCGGCGTTTTCTTCTTTCCCCACACATCCAGGAGCAGCAGGTCGCCTTCGCGTATCGGGGCCGCCGACTCCGCCGTCGGACCATAGTGCGGGTCGCTCGCGTGCGCGTTCACGGCAATGTCCGGCCCCTCTTCGGTCCAGAGCCCCGCAGCTTCAAACTCTTTGAGGATCCACTGCTTCAAATCGTATTCCGTGAGCGCCTTTTTCTCGCGTACAGAACCAGCGGCATAAGCAAAGGCTCCTCGCACGATCTGGTCGATGGCCACTCCTGCCGATAGATGCGATTCCAATTGCGCCGCGCTCCAGCATGCATCATATTTCTGCACCAGATCCGCCGAACTCACCACCTTTGCCCCGGCGCTTCGCACCAACTCGATGGTTCCCGCATCCACCATGGCCACGTAGGGAATTTCGTTTTTCGGCGAGTATTGCATGGCTACTTTCTTCGCGCGTCCTAGCACCTTCTTGAGATTCTTGTGGAGTTCCTCCTGTTTCGCGTAGTACAACGTCTCTCCCGGCAACGCCGCCAGTGATTCGGATTCGATTTTATGCACCAGTTTTTTCGGCGTTCCCTTGGCCGGCACGAAGTAATACCACCGGCGCGTGCGCATCCCATCCGGCAAACTCAGGATGTGTTGCGCAATGGGATCGCGCCCGCGAAAATCGTAAAACAGCCATCCATCGAGCTTGGCAGCCCGCAAGTCAGTTTGAATCCCTTGAATGTTCGCGCTCATCGGAAAAGTCCGCTCCATCGCGCGGGCAGGATTCCATCGCTCATTTTCAAGCTTCTCGCGCCAGCAGCGCTTGGATCTGCTGCACGGTCACGCCGCGAATTTCGATGCGTTTTGTGCGGCTTCGATCCCCGCTGAGAATTCTAACAGCCGACTTCG
>QHYN01000270.1 GCA_003224145.1 Acidobacteriota bacterium | reverse complement strand
CCCGCAAAACTCAGAGTATAGAACGGTTCAGGTGTACCACGCGGAAGGCGGGTTGGCACCCTTTTCGCGGGAAGCAGATGATTCGGGTTGCCGCGCATTTTGGCGGGAAAGGCTACATTGCGACACTAGTGGAGCGTCATTCACGCTTTGCCATGCTGATCAAGGTGCCGAACAGAGATACGGCGGTGGTTGTCGCGGCCTTGAGCCCGAAGATTCGTAAACTTCCGGGGACCCTGCGACGCTCGCTGACGTGGGATCGCAGACTAGAGATGGCCCAGCACAAGGCACTTACAGTGGCCACGGGTGTGAACGTCTACTTCTGTGATCCGCAAAGTCCTGGCAACGGGGCACGAACGAAAACAGAAACCTCCTTCTAAGACAGTACCTCCCCAAGGGAACCGACCTGTCTGTCTACTCTCAAGCGCAGCTCGACCAGGTCTCGCTGCGCTTGAATCAACGACCGAGAAAAACCTTAGGCTTTCAAACTCCTGCGAGTAAACTGCAAGCCAGTGTTGCGTCGACCGTCTGAACCGGCACGACTAACCGGGCACTGTCCGTCTTAAAGCTGTCTGTGCTCTTGGCGTGCTCCAACAACTCGTGGTATCCGATTCATCTTTCACGCAACGTTTTCTGGTCGGAAGCTGGACTCCAGCATGCCACCGCGCCGCAAAGCCACGCGGACGTCACATAGTCCCGATGAGATTGACGAATACGCCTTTGTGGTTGTACTTCAGATCGGTCAGGTCGTCGGAGAAGTTGGTGAAGTTGTAGCCGACGCCAGCCTTCAGGTTCTTGCCAATGTGATGATAAATTGCGGCCAGCGCGCCGCGACGTCGTTGACTTACATCCGGGAGGTTAAGCGTTCGCACCTCCGCCAGGCTCTCCCATTGCTTGAGGAACCGCCAGTCCACGCGCAACACCGCGAGCTGCGCGGGGTTGTCGAAGAAATTCGGGTTCACGCGATCCAGACTTTCCTGTCCCATGCGGTACGCGTACTTGCTTCCGAGGGACCAATTCGCCGTGAGGTCGTAGTTCACATCGAGCGCCGCGATGTGGCTCTTCTGAAGGAACTCCGCCGCGGTGTTTTGCAATCCCACCTGGCCCGTGGTCGGCACGTTATAAAAGTAGGTGTACTTGACCAGCGCATTTAGCCGGTCGTTCCTCACCGGACGGTACGCGTAGCCGACCACGGCCTCGGTGTAGCCCCCCGCATAGAACTCGCCGAGCGAGCTATCACTGACCGAGTGGTCCAGCTTGCCGATCAAGCGCCAGTCGGGCGTCAGTTGCAACTTGAAATTGTTGCGAAACAGCCATGTAGTCATTTCGTTATGTGTCCGGTCGGGTTGTTCCGCGTTATCCCGGCGAAACTCGATCGCGCTCGAGAACTGCATCTTAGCCAGGCCGTAGCCCATGTGGATCCCTGCCGCCTTGCGATCAGTCTCGGCGCCGGTCTGTGAGTCGCGCAGTTTGCCGACTTCCCCGCTGCCGCCGAAATTCCAGTGCTCTTTCGTCGTGAGGTTGATTCCGGTGGTGTGAGTGAGTCCGCTCAAAGACCCGCCATTCTGGTAACGCTCCTCGACGTAGACACTGGAAGTGTCGGAGAGCCGCGTCTTCGCGCCCGAGACCAGGTTGCCCTGGCTGCCGTGAAGCAGCAGCCCGTTGTCTGTCCGCTCGTTTTCAAGCGAATAGTTCAGGTAATAACTGGTCCGCTCGGAATAGAGAAAGCTAGTGCCGACCTTTCCACCGGGTCCGAGGTGTCCGTCGGACGCCTCCCCGTCGATCCGGAAGCGTTTCGTCAGGCGATAGGAGCCGCCCACGCCGATGCGATCATTGTCTTCTCGGCCTCCGCTTGCCGCGACCGTGTGCTGGCCGAAGCCATAGGCGCTCCAGGAGGCGCTGGAATCGAACTTCACCTGCGCGACCGCGTCCGTGCGCTCGCCCTGTATCTGCGTCAGGGGAACAACCGCTGAATGGTCCTTACGCAGGTCGTTGCGCACGCCGGTGCTGACGGTCCATTTTTCGGCTAGCTTGTAGGCCACGTCCAATTCGACCGCCCGAGTCTCGAGCCCCTGGTTCTCGATTTTCTGATCGCCCTTGGCTGCGAGACTCAAGCTGCTCGTCACGGGCATCCTGAACGTGCCGCCGTATTGCTCGGTGTCCTTAATCGTCGCCTGTCCTGGCGACGAATAACCGGCATCGAGGTGCTGCTTATAGAACGTGAAGCGACCGTCGCGGCCCTCGAAGAAATCGCGCAGCCCGACGCTCAGGTCGGCGCGATAGGCGCCCGCTTTCGCGCCAGTGAACGACTGGTCGCTAGGACCCTGAAACCCGAATCCGCCATCATTGGATTGCAGTGAGGGAGAGAGGAGACCCGTGCTGCGGCCTGTCTGCACCTTGAACCAGGAATTGGCGCTCTTCCGCAGGGTCAGGTCTGCGGCGCCGAGGTTGCTAGCGGAGTTCCCTTCGTTGGAATCTGCCGTCAGGCCGAGCCGCACATAGTCGTTGAACCAGTAATGTGCTTGACCGCCGACGGCGACTTGGTCCAGCTTTTCGAAACCTGGTGTATATTCATATCGCACCACCAGGTAGGCCTCGTCACCGCTCAAGCCGCCCGTGCGCACTAACAGGTTGTCGTTAGCGGTCGACGAGAGCGGCTGGGAAAGCAGCACCCGGCCCTGCAGGTAGTCGATTTCGTAGTCCACGTTGGGTTGCAGGTTGACTACCCCTGTGACGATGTTAGAGGCCTTGTCGCGGATTTCGATGCGCACGCGCTCAGAGCCCGTCAGGATGTCCTGGTGGTGCAGGAAGTACAGCGATCCGCCCGTCCCGCGGAATTCCTCATAGCTCGCCATTGTTCCCGGTTGGGCGGCGAATCCATCTACCGTGAGCCGTCGCTCGCCGAAGCTGGTGGTGGGTTCGGCCGCGTAGTGCGCGTTAGCTCCGTACAAGCCTCGGTCTACGTGAGCCAGTTCGTTATCCAAATACCCGACCTTGAAATTGCCCCACATCCCGTAATTCTCGCCATTGCTGGCTTTGACGTAGAACTTGCCCAAGGTTGGCGCCATTTCTTGCACTGCACCGTCGTCGCCGAACGACGGATAATAATAGTCGGGATCGATGCGCCGGAATAACGAATCGGGCGACTTGGCCAGGAAGTTGCTGAACAGGTTCTTCACCGGGCCTTCGCGGGTGTCCGCGCTCGCCGTCAACCGCCAGTTCTGATGCACATTTCCGTTCAAGTAAAACGCCAGCCGGCCATCCAGCGATGAATCGTAGGGGTGTGGATCATTCTCGCCTTCCTGCAGTTTTGCCGGCCCGCTCGCGCTGTTCTTCGATACCGTCAAGTCGGCAATGCCGACGTAGAACAGGTCCGTGCGTTTGAACTCCAGGTCGCGAAGATACAGCGAGCCGTTGCCCGCATCATCGAGGACCGCGACTTCGACGCTATGCGCTCCGGTCGGAAGGATCTCCTCTGCAGCGAAGTTGCCCTGCGGGTCGACCGGAATTTGGCGGCCCGCTACCCAAACCGTGTGCCCGGCCGGTATGCCGCCGCCTTGCACCTTCACCGTGCCGCTGCCGAGCGGAATCTGCTGGCGCTTCAGGTCGTTCTCGCCGTAGGCGGCCAGCAGCTCGCGTGCTGACGGCCCGTCGGAAGCCGCGACGTTTCCAGGCGAGGGCTCGCGGTACAGCCGCAACGGCCGCGCGTCCGTTTCGTCGAAATTACCCTTGGAGTCATAGGCGCGCAGCAGGTATTTGAG
>QHYN01000269.1 GCA_003224145.1 Acidobacteriota bacterium | reverse complement strand
CATAGCGATTTTGATCGGCTGCGCGATAGCTCTATTTTTGATCTTCGGAATTCTGTCCTCCGTTCCAGTTGACGCGCAGGTCGCCGGAGGAACTCTCTCTGGCACGATCACCGATCCCTCCGACAAAACCATTCCTCAAGCGCAGGTTTCCATCGCCAACGTGGCGACCGGGATTACCACGACGGTTACGACGAATTCGGACGGTTTCTACACCGTCCCGAACCTGTTACCCGGAGAGTACGAAATCACGGTTTCAGCGAAGGGGTTCAACACCGAGGCCCGTAAGGGCATTTCGCTGACGGTGGGAGCACAGCAAGTCTTCAACCTCACCCTGCACGTCGGGTCCGCCGCAAAAACGGTGGTAGAGGTGACCACCGAAGCTCCCGCGGTGCAACTCACGAGCTCCGAAATCAGCGCGGTGGTGAACGCAACCACAGTCCGCGAGCTGCCCCTCAATGGCCGCAGTTGGACGGATTTGGCAGCCTTGCAGCCCGGTGTCAGCACTATTCAGACCCAGCCGACCTTCTCAGTAGGCGCGGATCGCGGAAATCGTGGTTTCGGCCAGCAATTAACAATCTCTGGCGCCCGACCGCAGCAGAACAATTATCGTTTGGATGGCATTAGCCTCAACGATTACGCCAATGGCGCCCCTGGGAGTGTGCTGGGAGGAAACTTGGGCGTGGACGCCATCCAGGAGTTTTCAGTCCTCACGAGCAACTATTCGGCGGAGTACGGAAAGACCTCCGGAGGTGTCGTCAACGCCGTTACCCGCTCCGGGACCAATGGTTTTCACGGGAGTGTTTACGAATTTCTCCGAAACGACAAGCTGGACGCCAGGAATTTTTTCGATGATCCTGCGCAGAAAAAACCCTCATTCAAACGGAACCAGTTTGGCGGCGCGATCGGGGGACCGATCGTGAAAAACCGCACATTCTTTTTTGCTGACTACGAAGGCATTCGGCAGTCGAAGGGCATCACGGCACTTACCACAGTACCTTCTCTAAACGCCCGCAACGGGATGATCCATGACTCGAACGGAAATCCAATAACGGTGTCGATCGACCCTGCCGCTCAACAGTTTCTGGCCTTTTTTCACGCCCCCAACGGAGCCATTCTTGGGAACGGAGACATCGCGGAATACAGATTTGCCGGTCAACAGGTTGTCAACGAGAATTTCGTCACCACCCGCCTCGTTCACAAAATATCCGAAAAGGACAACCTTTCTGGCACCTACATGTTTGACAAAACTCCTTACACGTCTCCCGACGGTGTGAATGATGTCTTGCTTGGCAGCAATACCTCGAGACAGATCGTTGCGGTCGAGGAGACTCACCTCTTCAAGACTAACTTCGCGAATAGTATTCGCTTTGGTTATAATCACGAAATCGTAAACAATAACCAAGGCCTGAGTGCTCTTGTACCGGAGGCAGCCAAAACATCTCTGGGCACTTTTTCAGGTCGCACTGCGCCCCAGGTCTTTATTACCGGAATCACACCCTTCTTGGGCGGCGTGGGCGGTGAATCCGCTTATTACTACGGTTGGAATTCGTTCCAGGTCCATGATGACGCCTTCATCAACAAAGGAACCCATACGATCAAATTCGGTGGTACCGTCGAGCGTATGCTGCTCAATATCAGAGCCCTTTCCGATCCAAATGGAATTTTCAAGTTTAGTGGCTTGCAGGCTTTCTACCAGAATCAGCCGGGCAGGTTCCAGGGGGGCATCGCCAGCTCCCTGTCGCCACGCAACCTTCGTCAGACCCTCTTCGGGGTATACGTGCAAGACGATTGGCGCTGGAAACCCAACTTGACACTAAATCTGGGCCTGCGTTACGAGATGACCAGTGTCCCAACCGAGATCAACGGAAAAATCGCGGTCCTGAGAAACCTCACCGACGCACAACCCATATGTGGAGTGGCTGTCACGGGCTGTGCCGGGACCGGCCCCTTCTTCAACAATCCCACGACCAAGAATTTCGAGCCGCGCATCGGTTTTGCCTGGGACCCGTTCCGTGCCGGAAAGATGGCGATCCGTGGCGGTGCCGGGCTGTTTGATGTGCTGCCGCTGCCTTATCAGTTCACACTTCTGACCACACTAGCGGCTCCTTTCTTCCAATATACCTCCATTAAGTTTCCGGGAACCTCGGGAACGGGAATCGGCACGTTCTTCAACAATCTTCCGCCACTACCGTCGAACAAATTGCGCGCAACCTATATTGATCCCAATCCCAAGCGTAATTACGTGACGCAGTGGAACCTCAATGTGCAGTACCAGTTCACTCCGAGTCTGACGTCGATGGTTGCCTACGTTGGGTCGCGCGGCGTGCATCAGCCCTTCCGCGTGGATGACGCACGTATTTTCATACCCGCGAAGACCTCCGCCGGATACCTCTGGCCGAAAGTAGATGTATTCGGAAACTTCTTTACACCACAATGCAATGCAACCGATCCCAACGGCCCCCCCGATCCCGACCCGCCGGTATGCGTCGCTCCGGATCCCAACAACACGCACTATGGCTCAGTTCGGGGAATGTTTTATGAAGGGCGCTCTTATTTCAATGCCCTCGAGTTGCAGTTGGCCAAACGCATGAGCCACGGCTTCCAGGTTCAAGGCACTTACACCTGGGGCAAAAGCATTGACACCAGTTCCGCGACGGTGGCGGGCGATGCGTTCGGTAACTCCATCTCCAGCCTGCATTTCTTCGACATGAAATTGAACCGCGCCCTTTCCGATTTCAATGTCGGCCGCACGCTGGTTGTGAATGGCACCTGGGAGGTTCCTTCATCCAAATCATTCGCCGGTCCGGCAAAGTGGGTGACGGATGGCTGGCAACTGGGAATGATCCTCACCGTCAGCGACGGCGTGCCGTTCACGCCCACGTGGGGTACCGGTGACGACCCCGCTGGCACGCTGAGCAATGACGATTGGGCCTTCCCGAACAGGCTTGGCGGTCCGGGTTGTAGTTCTCTAACAAATCCGGGCAACCCCAACAATTACATCAAGACGCAGTGCTTCGTCCTCCCCACCGCACCAGATATGGCTTTCTGGACAGCGAACTGCGACCCAGCGCCTCCGACCTTCGGAGGGCCACTTCCTGCAGGAGATCTAAGATGTTTCAACCTCCGCGGCAGTGCCGGCAGGAACATCTTGATCGGCCCGGGGATTACTAATCTGGACTTCTCCGTGTTCAAGAACAGCCACATCAAGAGAATCTCGGAGAACTTCAACGTGCAGTTCCGTGCGGAGATGTTTAACATTCTCAACCACGCCAACTTTGCCCCGCCCACCACGCCCGACAACTCGGACCTTTTCGATTCAAGTGGGGCGTCGCTGGCCGGCACACCGGGGAATCCGGGTACGGCGGGTTTGCTGTCGAGAACTACTACAACCGCACGGGAAATTCAATTTGCGATCAAAATAATCTTCTAGTCTCAGACGCGGAGTGAAGTACAGGAACAATTGACACAAGCATTTAAGAGCCCAGTCTGCTTGTGTCGTCATTTTCGGCACCGCGTAAACCTTTGATTTTTCTCGCTCCGCAAGATAACAGAAACTTAATTTTAATTTCAGGGCATCTGCGAAGTAGCATTGCAGCGTAGGCACTGCTTCGAGAGCATCGAAGCGCGCTCGTGATGAGGACTCAAGCCCTATGAAGTTTTTGCACGCCATGTGGGTGTGGTTCGCATTTTCCGCGTTATTGGCAGTTTTGA
>QHYN01000020.1 GCA_003224145.1 Acidobacteriota bacterium | reverse complement strand
CAACCTGCACGAACTTCTGATGAACAAGCGCCTGATTCCGCTGCTTTGGCCGGCAAGTAGCGGTAAGTCGCCATCGATCTCTTTCTCAAATAGCCCCGAGCTTGTTCAACAGATCGCTCTCAGTCTTGTCTGATAGGCCAGCTTCCCGTCAAATGAGCGCCACTCACTCTGTCGTATAACGTGCTATACGTAGAAGTGCCGTTCGTGCCCGGCACTTTCCGGGTGTATCGTCGGCTAGTCGGAACTTATAGTCGGACCATGAGGCTAGTTCCTGATAAGTTTGAATGTATAGGTCGAAGGAGGAGCGCTTGGTGTACAAAAGCTGAACTCAGCGACCGAGCTGATTCAGAAACACAGGAGGCTCCCCCATGCAGAATATGTATTACATCGGACTGGATGTTCACAAGCGGACGATCAGCTACTGCGTGAAGGATGGCAGTGGCACGATTCACGCCGAAGGTGCGATTCCCGCCACACGCTTCGACTTGGATCGTTGGATGAAAACCCTGCCGCAGCCGTGGACGGCGGCGATGGAAGCCACGGTTTTTACCGGGTGGATCTACGATCACCTGCAGCCACATGCCGCGGCGCTGAGGGTGGCGCATCCGCTGATGCTGCGGGCCATTGCGGCGGCGAAAAAGAAGAACGATCGCATTGACGCAAGCAAGATTTGCGACTGTCTGCGGTGCGATTTTCTGCCGGAGTGCTACATGGCCTCGACGGCCATTCGCGAACGGCGGCGCACGCTGCGGTACCGCAACCTGCTGGTCCGGCAGATGGTGCAGATGAAAAATGAGATCGGCATGCTGCTGATGGAAGCAGGGGTGAGCTACAACAAGCAAAAGCTGCACAAGGCCGACTATTTCTGCGAACTGCTGGCAACGAATCCCGATATCGATGAAGGGCTGTGTTCGCTGCTGCGACTGTGTCGCGAGACGGTGGTGCGCCTGCAGAGAACCGAGAGCGCGCTGGTGCGATCACCTGGAGCGCGATTCGTTGCTGCTGGATCGCGTGGAGCGGTTGATGACCATTCCGGCGGTTGGCCCGATCACCGCGCTGACCTGGGCGCTGGAAGTCGGGGAGGTGCAGCGTTTTTCCTCGATCAAGAAAGCCATCAGCTACTGCGGGCTGTGTGGCGAAGAGAAGAGTTCGGCGGACACCGTGCAGCGCACGCCGCTGTCAAAACAGCGCAACAAACATTTGCAGACGACGCTGATCGAAGCAGCCAAGATGGCGCCGCGAAACAGCCCGGAACTGGCCATGCTCTACAACAAGGAAAAGCAGAAGGGCAACGCCAACCGCGCAACGCTGGCGGTGGCACGAAAGCTGGTGGCCTACCTCATGGCGGTCGACCGTGGGCAGCGGAACTTTCAGGTGATGGAGACGAATAACTGCATCGCTGCATAGAGCGTGGCGGTGAACCAGGAGGATTTCTTCGGCGCGTTGCCTGCCAGGTCTTGCCGTTAATGCGACTGGGCGAAGGAGCGCAAGCTCCAGATGCCTCCGTTGATTAGTTTCGAGACTGGCAGGAGATCACCAACTCAATCTTCTGTGCAAGACCACTCGCTGGTCTGAGACAGCAAATGGAAGTCTGGTTCTATATGAAATAGGAACCACGACTGAGAGGTCAACACACGCGGCGAGAAATCAGAAAGAGCTCTGTACCCGCGTTTTTGTGACGACCAACTCCTCGCGGGCCGACTGTGCGCATTCAAAACCACCAGCTGGTTGATCCACATTGGCCATCACCGCGTCGATGCTCTCGCCGAATCTCCCGCCGATTATGCCGCTCGCGTGTACAAATATCGGATTGATTGACAGGAGATATTTGCCCTCGATGAGATTCAACGTCTGATCGGTAGAGGGCGCTACCGTCCATCCGGGTAGGATTTGAATCTTCAAATATTGGTTCTCAAACTGATTGGGACGAGTACTCGCTTGCGCTTCCAGAGGCGGCATTAACGGCGAGGTGCTCTTCTGCTGCGCACAAAGAGCGGTCGAGAGTCCCAAACAAAATGCAATCAGTGCTTTCATCATGCTCGTGCCTCCATTGAGACACCAATAGCGTGAGGGCATGCAACGGGCCATAGCTAAAGGTTAGATGACCAAAGGGCCTTTGACCAAGATTGACCCGTCCTTGTTGCCGGATAGAGGACGTCTTGTGTCCCAACGGACACGATTGACGTAATCAGCCGTATCAAGCTGCCTCCGGACCTGGGCGGTGGTGTACCGCCTGCCGCGATTTTCGAGGCGGACCTCAACGAGGTAGCGGTCCTCGAGGTCTCGCCACGCAAGTTGCCAGCCAATTGGTATAATCCTTCGCGGCGCCCGTAGCTCAGCTGGATAGAGCGTCTGGCTTCGAACCAGAGGGTCGGGAGTTCAAGTCTCTCCGGGCGCGCCACTTTTCCCTATACAAACGAGGTTTTCTGGAATCCTTGGGCCGAGTCGATCCGCTAGGGTTTACCCGGGGTTTACCTTTTTAGGGATTCAGGGCCAACTGCGGCGCGATCGCGCTCGCGTCCGACCAGCTTGGGTCTAGCTTGGGCTAAGGGGATACAGAAAAATTCTAATTGGAACTTTTCAGGTTCTCCAGGGCACGCTTGACCAGCTCGCTCCTCAAGTGAGTAAGCTCGTCAACTCCCAGGACTTTTCGCAACTTCCCTATTATGGTCCCCACAGCGTGCTCATCCGAAGTATCCTGTCCATCCCACTTCTCGATCCCCACCAACTCCGCAAACTCTAAGTACATTTCCCCAACAATCTTAGCGCGCTGATCAACCTTAGGTACTTCATCGAGCAACCAGGCTTTGGCGCCCATGCTCCGAATAGCCGCTTCAAACTTGCCCAACACAGTTTCGAGCTCGGGCATTAACCACACTGCCCATTTCCGCCGAATTTCTCCTAACTTATTTGCATGGCCCAGAACACTTCTGCTTGGCCCCTCCCTGGTAAAGGTGGTCAACGCCTTTTGCATCTCCTCGACATACTCTTCGCAAAATGAAACATGTTTGTCGAAAGCCACGCTGGCCATGTGCGATGTGGTTCCGATCGTGAACCGATTCCTGCCTTCCTCCAGTCGCACAGACCTGTCAAAGGCGATCCGGTCGCGGGCGATCTGAAAGAGTGCGCCAAAGAGCGACCCGATGGCACTCAAGCCTGCCAGGTCGCTCACAACAGGCCACACCGGAAAAAAGTGAAACAGGACAATCAGCCCGAGCGATGCGAGAAAAACGACAACGAGAGCCCAGTAGTACTTCATCTCGATGTTCATGACGGGATCATCTTAACGTTGTAGCTTACCCGAAACGGAATCGTTCATTACGCGCGATGAATCGTCACCGCTTCGCGCTTCTTTGCTCTTTCGTAAGCCGCCCACGCCCGCGCGAACGCTGCAAGGACTTCGCCGGGCACCATGCGCAAATGCTCAAGCCACTCCGCGTGTATGTTTCCCACGGTGACAGCCGCTGGATCGGCTTGAGCATCGTGCGCGAAGTCTGAAACCGGCCCGCGAGCGCGCAACTTCGTTTCGAGCAGCCACTCTCTGAACGTCACGCGGGCAGCTCCTCGCGCTCGGCACAGTCGCGCAGTTCAAACGTGACTCCGGGCGGGAGGGGCGGCCCGTCCTCTTCCACGGCGAGGAGAAACCAGAACGTGTATTCCAGGCCGTTCTCGGCGATCAGGCGGATGACGTGCAGCCTCCCTTTTTACGCGTGACACGCGAGCACTTGACCGGCACCGGCGCGTTCACCGCCTTCGCCAGCTTGCGATGGTGCACTCCCAGCGGCCGCAAACTGGAAGGCGCCGGTGTAATTCCGGACAAACCATCGGCATTGATCTTGGTAAGACAGTCTTTCATCTGGTCGGGCTCGACCTGCGCGGCGAGGTCGCGGTGCGCAAGAAGTTCTCGCGCACCCAGTTGTTGCGTTTCACCGCGAACATACACGTCGAGTTGATTGGCATGGAAGCTTGTGGGGGTTCGCATTTTCCGGTTAGCCGACAATCCGCGAGTTGGCCTCTTTAATCACCAGCTCGCCACAGCAGCGACAAGGAAGTGTTCCGGCGTCCAGCGCCCCGGCTCTCCCAGGAACTCCGGAGGGGCGCTGAACGAAATCGAAGACAGAACTCCTTCGGCCTGGACGACCCCTTTACGAGGCCCCGCGCAAATAGCGTTTACCCGGTATTTATGTTGGGCTTCCATGTTTTCCTCCCTTCAACTTTGCAGCGAGAGCAGCATCCGACTCTAGTCCCGCGTTAGCGATTCAAACCCTAACAAGGGAGCCCATAGGACGATGTGACTTAAGTCACGCTCGAAAGTGACGGCGGTCACAGCCAGACGGCCTTCTGTCGCCGTATTCAAAGGACGCAGGGAGGTGGCCCATGCAAGCAGTTCAAGCAAAAATGAGAATTACGCTGAAGAACATTTTGTTCGCGACTGACTTTTCACAGGCTGCGCACGCAGCCGCACCGATTGCGATCCAGATCGCGCGACGTTATGGCACAAAGGTGTATGGAGTACATGTGAATCGATTGGACGACTACACGGCTGCTGCACCCAATGCTTGGGCAACGATGGCTGAGGCAGCGGAGAAGGAGACCAAGGAAGATGCAGGACGCTTGAATGAACAGCTCCAGGGCATCGAACACGAAGTCGTGATCGGCGAAGGCAACATTTGGGAAGTGGTGTCCAAGCTGATCAACGAGAAAGAAATTGACCTGGTCGTGCTGGGGACGCGCGGGCGCACGGGACTTGGAAAGACGATACTCGGTTCGGTTGCTGAACAAATTCTTCGGCAATCGCCGTGCCCAGTGCTCACGGTTGGCCCACATGTGAACCTTTGGTCTGACGAATACGCAAAGATGCGTGAAATCCTGTATGCCACAGATCTCGTGGCTGACTCACCAACGGCGGCTCCCTACGCCATATCTCTGGCGCAGGAGAACCAGGCGCATCTCGTGTTGTTACACGTGATCGAAGACGCGAAGGCAGGGGATCTGGTGGACAGCCCAGAGGTGGTGGATCTCAAGGAGCGAAAGCTGCAGCAATTGGTTACGGAGCAAGCCGGGTTGTGGTGCGAACCCACTTACATTGTCGAGCAGGGGCCAGCGGCAGAGAAAATCCTGGACGTTTCAAAACGACGGCACACTGATCTGATCGTGATGGGAGCGCGGCCGGCAAAAGGGCTTGCAACGCATCTGAACATCGGAACAGTCCACAAGGTTGTTTCGCAGGCGACGTGCCCGGTCCTCACGGTTCGTGGATGAAGTGCATCGCGCCATCACACCGGCATCAGAGGCGGTGAAACACAAGGGGGTTGAGGCTGCAGCGAGTTCTCCTGAAGCTCGCTGGCCTCAACCCCGGCAGGCGAGAGAATGCAGATTCTGAAAGCTGGCGTGCTCTATTTCGCGGTCGTTTCCGGAGCGGGATTCATCCTTGGCCCCATCCGCATTCTGTGGGTCGCCCCGCGACTCGGCACAAGAATGGCCGAACTCTTGGAAATGCCCATCATGCTCTTGATCGCAATTGTGGCAGCACGATTGATTGTTCTTAAATTTGCAGTACCGTTCGCACTGTCGAGCCGACTGGGTATGGGCGGCATCGGACTGGGTCTGACGCTAATCGCGGAGTTTACGCTTGTACTCTCGCTTCGAGGGCTTTCGATCAGAGATTACCTAGCAGCCCGGGACCCTGTAGCTGCAACTGTTTATTATGCGATGCTGGGGGTGTTTGCCGTCCTACCGTTTCTAGTCGCGCGAAGATGTGGTCGCTCCCAGGAGTGTGGCTAGACGGCAATTTGATTAGTTCGCGGTTACAAGGCCCCGGCTTCTTGCGGATGCCAATCTCCAGCAGTCTCTTGCAATTGCCCAATCTTCTTGGGCGCGCACGATTAAGATGCGAACGGCTGAATCGGAAAGTGAAATATCCCGTTCTGCAGATGACTGCGCGTTCTTTGCCGCGTCGAGTTTCAAGCCAAGAAATCCGAAGTTGGCACAAGCTGCGGCGCGCACTTCCGGTGAATTCTCTCCAATCCCTGCCGTAAAGACCAACGCATCAATACCGCTCAACACCGCAATCATTGCTCCGATGCCCGCTTGCAGGCGATGTACGAAGACCTCAAAAGCCAGCTTAGCCCGCATATGGCCGTCTTTCATGGCGGCAACGATTTGGCGCATGTCCCCCGAGATCCCGGAGATTCCCAGCAGGCCTGATCTCGTGTTGAGTACCTCGTCGAGTTGCTGTCCCGTGAAGCCACCGTGTCGCATCAAGTAGGTCATTATCCCGGGGTCCACAGAACCTGAACGCGTTCCCATCATTAGCCCTTCTAGTGGCGTGAATCCCATAGTCGTATCGATGCTTCGCCCTTCGCGGATGGCCGCCAGAGAACAACCATTCCCCAAATGGCAGGTCACGAGTTTCAGCGATCGCAAGTCCTTTCCGAGTAGTTGCGCGGTGCGCTCCGCGCAGTACTGATGATTGATTCCGTGAAATCCATACCGACGAATCCCCTGGGCGAGCCATTCATAAGGGCCAGGGTATACAGCGGCAGGCTCCGGCAATCGGGTGTGAAAGCCAGTGTCGAACACGGCCACCTGGAGAACCTCGCCAATGCGTTTCTCGATGATCTCGATCCCTTCCAACTCGGCGCGGTTATGGAGTGGTGCAAAGGCGGACATGCGCGCGATAGCAGATTTTACTTCCGGCGTAATGGCGGTCGCTTTATCGAGATCCTTACCGCCGTGGACGATTCGATGGCCCACTACATCGATTTCTGAAAGCGCCGAAACGACGCGCAGCTTTCCACTCCATAAAGTATCCAATAGGCGCTCGATAGCATCCGAGCGCGACGCAACCTGGACGCGATCTTTTAGCTGCGCTCCCTGTGAATTCCGCACCTGGACGTCGGCTTGACTGCCGTTCCATTCGATCTTGCCTTCCCAGGCCGGTGCAGGCGGATGTTCCGGAAGGGTGTCCCCGATGTCGTACAGGCAGCTCTTCTGGCTACTGGAGCCTGAATTGAGTACAAGGATTTTCATAGCCTAATGAGGCCATTTCCAATCCCGGATTTCCGGCAAGTCGTCTCCATGTTCGCAGATGTATTGTTTGTGTTCGACGAGCTTGTTGCGCAGGAACTGCTTGAAATGCCCGCCGACGCGTTGCAAGCGAGAGACGCGATCGACCACATCGCCTGCAAGATGAAACCGATCCAAATCGTTCAGGACCGTCATATCAAACGGAGTGGTCGTAGTTCCTTCCTCTTTGTATCCGCGGACGTGGAAGTTGTCATGGTTCGTACGCCGATAAGTTAGCCGGTGAATCAGCCAGGGATAGCCGTGATAGGCAAAGATGACTGGCTTGTCGATCGTGAAGATCGAGTCGAACTCACGGTCGGAGAGGCCGTGGGGATGTTCGGTTGAGGGCTGGATGGTCATCAAGTCAACCACATTGACGACGCGGACCTTGATGTCTGGAAAATGCTGGCGCAGAAGGTCTACGGCGGCAAGTGTCTCCAGTGTTGGGATGTCTCCGGCACAGGCCATGACCACATCCGGCTCGCTCCCGTTGTCGGTAGAAGCCCACTGCCAGATTCCGATTCCATTCGTGCAATGCTCGATCGCAGATTCCATATCGAGCCACTGCAGCGCGGGCTGCTTTCCAGCAACGATGACGTTGACGTAGTTTCGGCTGCGGAGGCAATGATCAGCTACCGAAAGGAGGGTGTTGGCATCCGGAGGAAGATACACGCGCACAATATCAGCCTTTTTATTCACAACGTGATCGATGAAGCCAGGATCTTGGTGGGTGAAGCCGTTGTGGTCTTGACGCCAAACGTGTGAAGTTAAGAGGTAGTTCAAGGAAGCGATCGGCCTCCGCCACGGAATATTTCGCGTAACCTTAAGCCACTTTGCGTGCTGGTTGAACATGGAGTCCACAATGTGGATGAAAGCTTCGTAACAGGAAAAGAAGCCATGGCGGCCAGTGAGCAAATAGCCCTCGAGCCAGCCCTGGCACATATGCTCACTCAGAACCTCCATCACACGGCCATCTTTTGAAAGGTGCTCGTCCGTAGGAAGAACCGGCCCCATGAAAACCTTGTCCGTGACTTCGTACAGCGCATCGAGCCGGTTCGAGGCCGTCTCATCAGGGCCGAATACGCGGAAGTTCTTCGAGTCCGCGTTCCGTTTCATAACATCGCGCAAAAGGTTTCCTAAGACCCGAGTGGCTTCCGCAATCTCAGTGCCCGGCTTCGTGACTTTCACCGCATATTCACGGAAGTCCGGCATCACAAGGTCCTTGAGCAACAGCCCACCATTCGCGTGCGGGTTGGCTCCCATCCTGCGTGTGCCGCTCGGCGCGAGTTCCGCTAGTTCTGGAATCAATCTGCCGTTTTCATCAAACAGTTCTTGTGGGCTGTAGCTCTTCAACCATTCTTCCAAAATCTTTACATGGTCAGGGTGTGACACAAAATTCGTAACTGGGACCTGGTGCGCGCGCCAACTGTCTTCGACCGGTGTTCCGTCCACCATCTTCGGCCCGGTCCAGCCCTTCGGGGTTCGCAGGACAATCATTGGCCACACTGGAAGTCCGCCTGCCCCCCCGGTGCGCGCGTCATTCTGGATGGCGTGAATTTCCTCGATGATCGTGTCGAGCGTGTGCGCCATAAGTTGGTGCATGTTCACCGGGTCATGGCCTTCCACAAAATACGGCTTGTAGCCATAGCCGGTGAAGAGCTGAGTCAACTCCGCATCACTGAGACGGCTGAGTACGGTCGGATTCGCGATCTTGTATCCGTTCAAATGCAGAATGGGAAGTACAGCGCCGTCGCGAACGGGATTCAGAAACTTGTTCGAATGCCAACTGGCTGCGAGTGGACCCGTCTCGGCTTCACCGTCTCCGACGACGCAGCAAACCAGCAGGTCTGTGTAGTCAAAGGCTGCTCCGTATGCATGAGCAATCGAGTATCCCAGTTCGCCGCCCTCATGAATCGAGCCCGGCGTCTCTGGCGCGACGTGGCTGGGAATTCCTCCCGGAAATGAAAATTGCTTGAACAGCCTCCGCAGGCCATCGATGGTCTGCGAAACGTGCGCATAAATCTCGCTGTATGTCCCCTCCAGATAGGTGTTGGCAACCAAGCCGGGCCCCCCGTGACCGGGGCCCGTGACGTAAATGACGTTGAGATCGTGCTTCTTGATCAACCGATTGAAATGAACATAGATGAAATTCAGCCCGGGTGTCGTGCCCCAGTGGCCCAGCAATCGTGGCTTGATGTGCTCGAACTTCAGCGGTTCGCGCAGCAATGGATTGGCATAGAGGTAGATCTGCCCTACGGAGAGATAATTCGCCGCGCGCCAGTAGGCATGCATCTTGCGCAATTCTTCTTCAGATAGAGGCTGTTTGGATTCATGAGGCTTTGCTGAGCCTGTAGGTGCCGCTGAAGCCATATCCGTGCACTCCCTGTATTCGTTCGAAGTCCCTTATTACCGGCCGGGCAAAATAGCCCCCTCATCGCAGAGGCCGCGATCCAATCTTATCCCCACGAATTTGCACAGGCCACTACAACTAATTGGCGGCCCGGGTTCTAAACTCTGAGCGGGCAGAATGCGTGGGATTATGGCAAGGAGTGGAGTGCCGCATTCATTCGTACAACGGCCGCAAAGCACTAGACCCGCTAGGCTGCTGACAACTCCTTGTGAGTTTCTCCGGCTGGGAGTTCAGGCCAGATCAGCTTGAGCGTGACACCGTGTTCTTCGTCATACACCAGTGTGAAAACATGCGAACAACGCTCGCACAGCCAATAATGCTTCATGCCGTGGATTCCGTCCGGCGAATCAGCTGTTGAATTACTTCCGTTTGCCGAAACCAGATCGGGCCGGAATCGGAAGAATTTGCCGCCCCCGGTCCAATGAAAGGCAGTCGGACAGGCCGGGTTTGCACACTTGGGATGCTGCTTTTGGTACAGAGGTGTTCCTCTCATCGTTCCGCCGCTGGCGGGCGGCTGTTTGCTGCGAGCCTGTCGAGCCGCTGCCCGTTCTTCTTCCAGACGCTGAATAGTGGCCCTCAGCCACGCTCCAACCGTTTCTTCAGTCTCTTGTTGGTTGCTGTACCGGTAGAGGGAATCCAAGGTCTCCCCCGATGTGTTGAACGGAATATGGCGGCAGGGAATCTTTTCGGAGCGACGTTCGGGTGGCACCAGCTGCATCAGTACACAGTCACTGCACAGACCAGGATTCTCTTTGGAATCGTAGTTCATGCAGGTGAGTGAGTCTTCGAAAATATATTGAGGCCTCCACGGCGTCCTCGGCGAACGCCCATAGCCCCCATCTTCGAGGAATTGAAGTTCAAATTTGAGAACTTCCAAGAGGTCGCGCTCATCTTTTTGCATTTTGCACCTCCTACGCGATTCAAAATATGCACTCAACGGAAAGGGACTGCTGTAACCCCCGTCACAAGGCAGCGTGACCGCCATCACAGCCAGAGAGCGTTGGATTCTAGTAGAAACGTAGGCTAGGGAATCGGACCTCATCTGCTGGACGGTTGCGTATGCCGAGCGGGTTTCGTTTTGTGTCGCGTAGGGAGGGAGGTATACTCCGGGGCGGTGAACTCATGCGCGCTCCATACGGATTAGAAATTATTGAGAGTTGCCTGTCCTGCCCCCACCGCGAGGACCGGCTTTTCTGCAACCTCTCTCCCCCGGCGGTGCAGAAGTTGGCAGCCATCACCTCGGCTTCTTCCTACCCCAAAGGAGCGACGCTTTTCGTTGAGGGGCAGGTGCCGCGCGGCGTGTTCATCCTATGCAACGGTCGAGTCAAACTGTCGACCACTTCGGCGGATGGGAAAACGCTGATCGTGAGAATCGCGGACCCGGGGGAAGTCCTCGGATTACCCGCCACTGTTACTGAAAAACCTTACGATCTTACCGCGGAAGTAATCGAACCAACCCAAGCGAACTTTATCCCGCGTCAGGAATTCCTGAACTTTCTCCGCGAGCACGGCGAAGTGGGGTTGCGGGTGGCTCAGCAGTTGGGCGAAACCTATCACTCCGCAATCGCAGAAATGCGGACCATTGGACTCTCCCATTCGGTAGGCGAGAAGTTGGCCCGCTTCCTGCTAGATCTTTCCGCAGGCCATGACAGCGGAAAGGGTGAGGTAAGAGTCACGCTCACGCTCACGCATGAAGAGATTGCCCAGATGATCGGGGCATCGCGAGAGACGGTGACTAGACTCTTTGGTGAATTCAAGAAAAAACAACTCTTGCAGGTGAAAGGTTCAACGCTCATCATCAAGAACAAAGCAGGGCTCGAAAGCGTCTTGAACTCTTAGTCCTGCTTCCCCTTCCTGGAAATTCTTCCCCTTTCAACATTAGACTGTGATGTCCGTCACAGCAATCGGTGACGTACGTCACGGAAGACCCGACTGAACCACAGGCACGATGCGGAACATTGAAGCTTGGCCGGTCAGTTCGGAAAACTTGTCCCGCGGTTCCGTGGGCAAGATTTGGAGGGCAACGAGATGAAAAGGCACGTAGTTAACGGCAGCATCATGGCGAGTCTGACTGCGGTTGTGGTCGTTTTGTGGGCAATGCTTGCGTCGGTTCCTAAGACTTCCGCGATCCCTGCTTTTTCGCGGAAGTACCAGACGTCCTGTACCACCTGCCATAACAACTATCCGGAGTTGAACGACTTCGGAGAAGCGTTCAAGAAGAACGGGTTCAAGTTTCCGAAAGACGACGAGACCTTCGTGAAAGAGCCGCCAGTGCTGCTCGGCTCGAAGGCGCAAAAGGAAGCCTTTCCCGGTGCTGTATACCCGGGCGAGATTCCTGGCTTCTTGCCCGTTGCTTTCCGGTACGAGGGAAATTTCACCTGGAACCGTAAGCAGCCTGCAGGAGTTATCGCGCAAAACGGTTTTTTTACGCCACGAACGGACCTCTTTGCCCCCAACACTTTCACCATTATCAGCGCGGGAAGTTTCGGTCCGAACCTTTCGTTTTGGATCGATGACGATATCTCCACCGGCGGCGCCGGAGCCGATGGCGGACTTGGCGACGGCTATCTGAAATACAGCAACATCGGGCATTTCCTTGGGTTGCCCCTGAATTCACTCAACGTCCGATTCGGCCAGTTCGAGCTGGACCTGCCTTTTACCCAGGCGCGAACCATTTATCCGTCCGATTACGACATTTACGATCAGGCCAGTGTTGCCACCATTCCCGGCGGCCAAAATCTTGGTACCACCAACAACCCCTTTACACTGGGAGCCCCGCAGCGCGGAATTGAATTTGGTGGATACCCGAACAATGGCAACTTCACGTGGTCTGTGGCGCTGGTCAACGGCAATAATGACTCACCTGCGGCACGGAACACCAAGGATGTTTACGTTCGTGTTTCCCAGAGGTTCAATCTTGAGCGCGATCCAGAGAGCCGCAACGCTATTCAGGCTGCCGGGCCCACGGGTCCCCACGACCACACGTCCATTCGCGTAGGTGCTTTCTATTACTATGGAAAGAACCAGCTGAATCTCGACGACATCGCGTTTCCGGGATTAGGAGTTCTCAGCGAGCCCTTCTACCGCATCGGCGGCGATCTGCGCTTCAAGTACCGCCATCTCGAACTATATGGCGTGGGTCTCTACGGTCATGACCAGAATCACGTCGTGAACGCTGCGGACACGGGTTTTCAACACACCACGCCAGTCACGTTTTCTGGCGGATTCGCCGGCGCCAATTATTGGGTTCATCCCTGGCTCATCACGTACATGCGGTATGACTTTGTGAACTCGCCGACAGATTTCCTCAACGGCATCTCTCAAAACAACACGCGCAACCGCTTCAGTCCCGGATTCCAGGTGCTGGCGCGCGCCAACATCAAGATCGTTGGCGAATACCAATACACCTTTGGCCAGCCCTATGCCGACCCGGCTAACCCGGCGAACACGCTCTTCTTCCGTCCCAACACGTTCCAGACGGGTATCGACTACGTTTTCTAGACGGGCATTGAATTTAAAAGGATCGA
>QHYN01000218.1 GCA_003224145.1 Acidobacteriota bacterium | reverse complement strand
GGACTAAGAAAGGCACGACCAATCTAACGATAACCGGGACGTCCGGTGGTGTGACCAAGACGGTTACGGTGGCGTTGACCGTTACATAGATAAACGGCGGAAACCCCGGAATAGCACCGCGCGCTGAGCACCAGCGCGCGGTCTTTTTTTGTCGGGGAAAATAAAAGCGGCCGACCTCATGCAAACAAAGGCTTGAGACTTCAGTTTTTGTCGGTGCGGCCGTATTTTCGCGCCAAGCGCAACGGGCGGCGCAACGCGTCAAGCCAACGATTGTGGCTGATCTTGCCGCCGGTCTGCCAATCTTCCTCCGTGGGAGAAAAAGAAAGTCGCAGCAGATAGGCGGGAGCGGCGAGCAGGCCGCCGCGCATGCGCAAGCGAAACGCTGCGCGTTCGAATAGGCCAGGAGGCGCATAACCTGCAGCAGGCAGCCAGCGGAGAATTCGCGCGACAAGCTTCGCAGCCACGACATCCTTTCGTACGAGGGTGGCCACCTTTAGGGGAAGCGGTGCGCGCAGCACGTCTGCGGCGAGCCGCAGTCCCGTGTTCAGCAGATGTTCTGCTCCTACCTCTCGTGCCGATGCCGCAGCGCGCTCCCAATTGATACTCGTTTGCCGCGAAACTAGCGCGGCGACATCCGCAATCCATGTGAGCCGTTCCCAGAAATGCTTTGCGCCGTGAATGCAGATCAGCACGAGTTCGTCTTCCACCGCCAGGGCGGGAGCTTCATACGCATCGAGGCGCACGCGAATCTGCCGCGCGAAGAAATCTTCGATGGGCAGCGGGCGCGGAAAATATCGCAGGGTGAGCTCGTTGTGCAGTTCAACAAGCAGCTTCGAATCGGGTTTGGAGAAAAGATACTGCCCCGGAATTTTGCCCGCGTCGATGGCGCTGAGGGAAACGGCCGCCTGGTAGCCGGAGGCGATCAGCGACTCCGTGGCGCAACGGATGTCTCGCTGCCGGACGAGCAAGTCCAGGTCGCCGTAGCTGCGCATTGCGGGATCGCCATAGGCCTGCACGGCCAGCACTGGCCCTTTGACGACCAGCGCGCCGATGTCCTTCGCGGCGAACAGCTCTAAGAGACGTAACAGCTCCGCGGTCAGGCGGAGGGTTAAGAAATTCTGCGCGCGCTGCCGTTCGAGCAGGGTCTGCCTGATTCCTGATGAGGTGGAAGATTCGCCGACATCGCGCAGGCTGGCACTGAGAAGACCAATCATGCCATGTTCTTCTGCGAGGAGAAGAAGCCGAGCCCCATCGGCTAGGCGTAGCAGCTCAGAAAGGCGCTGAGGATCGCGAACGGGAGAAACGCACTCGAGCAGCACGGCCCATTCGTTTTTGAACGAAGGGATGTCGGACAGGCGCGCCGGCGAGATCGTTTCAGGCATCGTGGTCCCTGAGTTTACAAGCTAATCCCACTCGCTCCCATAGAACATCACGGCCGTTGCTCGCGTGCATCCATTTTGTTCGCGACGCAGACTAGTCTGCAGCACAGACTAGTTTTGCTCGCAAACCCAGAGATCGGGCACCCGCAAACTAGTTTGCGCCGCAAACCAAATTTGAGGCTTGCCGGCCGGCTACTTTAACCTTCTAAGCTACTGATTCTAAAAGACATCAAGGTAGCTTCTAAGACTTGCTCTGGTTATCGCGTTCGCGGGCAGGGATTCTCGTCGGTGAAGTGGCCGCTACTTGCCGCTGGTGGCAGAAAAGCTTTCGTCGCCGCGGCCGCGGCGGCGGACGTCAATGCCGAGGCGCTTGATTTTCTGATTCAGTGTCGAAAGCGGGATGAGAAAGCGTTCCGCCGCCTCGGTCTGGTTCCAACTCGCACGCTCGAGCATATCAATGATGATGCGTCGTTCGATCTCGTCCATGATTTGGAAAAGAGAAGGTTGCGGGCTGTCGGTCGCAGAGCGCGAGTTGGATTCGCCCGGAAGCGGCGGCAAGAATTCCGAAAGCTGCAGCCGCACGCCGCGGACAATCTCCTTGCTGCGGATGCTTTCCGGGAGAAGATCCACGTCAACGCGGTCCTGTGTGGAGAGAACGACGGCACGCTCGACGACGTTTTCCAGTTCCCGCACATTGCCGGGCCAGTCGTAATCCATCAGCAATTTCATGGCGTTCGGGGTGAACTGCAGGAGCGGCTTGTTGTTCTCCTGGCAGTAGCGTTCGAGAAAGTGCGTGAGAAGGAGGGGCACGTCCTCGCGGCGGTCGCGCAGCGGCGGAATGTGCAGATGAATCACATTCAGGCGGTGATACAAGTCTTCGCGGAAGCGCCCCTCGCGCAACAGCGTGAGCAGATCGACATTGGAGGCGGCCACGATGCGCACGTCCACTTTGATCTGCTCGGTACCCCCGAGGCGCATGAACTCGCGCTCTTGAATTACGCGCAACAGCTTGGCTTGCGTTTCCGGGCTGATGGTAGCGATTTCGTCGAAGAAGATGGTGCCCTGGTCCGCCACTTCGAACAGGCCCTTTTTTGAGGCCACTGCGCTGGTGAACGCGCCCTTCACGTGGCCGAAAAGCTGCGATTCGAGAAGATCGACGGGAATCGATCCGGTGTTCACCGGCACAAAGGCCTTGTCCGCCCGCGGAGAAGCCGAGTGCAGCGCCTTGGCGATGAGTTCCTTCCCTGTACCACTTTCGCCGGTGATGAGCACGGTCGAGCGCGAAGGCGCGACCTGTGCGACAAGATCCAGCAGCACTTGTATCTTGTCGCTCTTGCCGACAATGTTCGGGAAATTGAAGCGCTGTTTGAGGGCGCGCTTGAGGTGCAGGTTTTCATCGCGAAGTCGGCGCGATTCCACGGCCTGCGCCACCTGGGCTAGCAATTCGTCGTTGGACCACGGCTTGGTGATGTAGTCCATCGCGCCGTTCTTGAAGGCAGCGCGCGCCATATCGATCGAACCGTAGGCGGTGATCAGCACAACGGAAAGCTGGGGATCGCGGCGATGAATCTCCTTGAGCAGGTCGAGGCCGTTGCGGTCCGGGAGACTTACGTCGAGCAGCAGGAGATCGAAGGGGTGTTCCTCGAGCTTGGCGAGCCCGGATTCACCCGTCTCGGCGCTCGCCACGCCGTAGCCTTCACTTTTCAGCAGAATCTCGAGGCCTTCGCGGATTTCGGATTCATCATCAACCACGAGGATGGAGCCCTTAGACATGAGCCGCTTTCCGGGCAGCGGGCAACTCGACGTGGAACGACGTACCTTTTCCGGGCGTCGAGCGCACATCAATCTTTCCCGCATGTTCCTTGATGATTCCGTAGCTCACGGAGAGACCGAGGCCGGTGCCCCGGCCGTTAGACTTGGTCGTAAAGAAAGGGTCAAAGATACGGTGGATGTGTTCACGAGCGATGCCCGCGCCGGTATCTGCAATTTCGATTTCCACGCTGCCGTTGTGTGCCACGGTGCGGATTTCCAGCATGCCGCCACTGGGCATGGCATCGCGCGCGTTCAAGAAGAGGTTCAAGAAAACTTGCTGCAGTTTGTTGGCGGATCCGCGCACCGGCGGCAGTGTCTTGCCGAGCTCTTTCACCACCTGAATCCGCGCCGTTTTTAGGGGATGAGCCACCAATAAGAGAGTCTCTTCGACAACGCAGTTTACGTCTACGTCGGCAGCTTCCGCCGCGCCGGTGCGCGAGAAATTGAGCAGATTGTTGACGATCTCGCTGGCACGGAACGTCTGTTTGACGATTTTTTCGATGATCGACTGGCGCGGATCACCTTCTGGCATCTGCTTGGCCAGCATCTGAATGTAGTTGGAAATCACGGCGAGCGGCGTATTGACTTCGTGGGCCACACCGGCGGCGAGCAAGCCCAGAGAGGTCAGCTTTTCCGTCTGCGACATTTGCTCTTCCATGCGCTCGCGCTGGGTCACGTCATCGAAAAGCAGCAGCCGGCCGATGTGCTCGTTCGATTTACTCACCAGCGGCGTAATGGAAACGTTTAGCGTCAAGAGTTTTCCATGATGCTGCAATCTCTGTTTATAGATGCCGGTGATTTGTTCCTGGTCACCACGCGCGGCAATTTCGTGCGCCAGTTCCGCGGGCAAAAGAGAGCTGAGTTGGCGGCCAACGGCTTCCTGGCGCGCCACCCCAAACAGTTGCTCCATGCGTGTATTCCACGATTCGACGATGCCCTCCAAATCCACGGCCAGCACACCCACGTTCAGAGATTCCACGATGTTTTCGCTGAAATCCTTGAGACGCGCGATTTCCAACGCTTTCTGTTCCAGAGAGCTGTAAAGTTGGGCGTTGTCGAGCGCGACAGCGACATAGCCAGCGATGGTTACAATCAGTTCGACATCGTCGCTGGACAAGAAGTCACCGTCGACCGTCTTCCCTAAGCCCAGAACCGCAACGGTATGTTCCCGGATACGGCAGGGAACGAAGTAGTTCAGGTCGAGCTGCTCGAGCGTATGCCGCACGGAAGCACTGACGTTTTTGGCCGCACGGGGCGACTCAAAGAAGAGCGCGCTGTGGGCAAATTCGGACCGCGCCGGCTCGAGAAAACTCAGATCCAAAGACGCCGATAGACGTACCCCCATCGATCGCGCGACGCGCATTTGGCCGGGTTGCTCGGAGTTCTCCACGAATATCGCCAGCCGGTCTACCAGCAAAGTCTGCGAGATGCGGTCCATCACCGACCCCAGCATGGGATCCAACCGCACTTCGTTCGTCAACGTGCGGCCGAATTCGATCAGCGTGCGCCGGTAATCCAAACGGTCCCGGTAGAAAAAGCGATCCAAGCGGCCTTGAATCCACTCGCGGAACGGTTGGAACAAGAAGGCAGCGATGACGATGGCGATCATGCCGCCCACGGGGCCCGTGGTTTGCGCATGGAAGATATAGGTGATCGACGCAACCAGCGCGAAATAGACCGTGGCAACCGCTGCAGTGGCCGCCGTGTACGCCAAGCCGCGCTTGAAGATGATGTCTACGTCCATCAACCGGTAGCGGATGATGGCGTAGCCGAAACACAGCGGAATGAACACTAGGCTTAAAACGGAAAACTTCATCCAGGCGGGCAGTCCGAAATCAAGCACGCGTGGAAGAATGTAAAGCAAAGAGACAGGCAGGCACCCGACCAGCGTTCCCCCGGTAAGCCACTTCAATTGCTGACGAAGAACGCCGGAAGGCGCTTCGCGGTAGGTTCGGTAGAAGACCAGTCCCGCAGTCAGAAAGCATGCAGCGAGATAAGCAAATTCCATCTTATCCAGCAGCAGGTAAGCTCCCAGCCAGGGCACAAATCCCAGGGCATTCAGCGCTGTGCTCACGTGCACCAGGAGGAGCGCAAGGGGCAGGAGATAAACGCCCAGCAGCTTTATCGAGGTGCGCAGTTTCGTTTCCGTCCGTCCCGGAAAAACCAAGGCAAAATGAAGCAGCAGCGCAGGCACTAATAGGCGCGCTGCGATCTCCGACCAGTAAACCTCCCAGTCAAAGGCGTCCAGCTTTCCGCTAAAGTGGAACGACCAAAGGATAAAGGAGGCCAGGCAAAAGACGTAGAAATGCACGGCCCGGGGAGCATTCCACCGGCGAACAAAAATGAAAAGGCCGATGAACAGATAGAACAATCCCACAAAGCGCAGGTAATTCTCTGTTGTGAGGGGTTTTTCCGCCGGTGCAGTCACTAGGGGGGTCTCGAACTCCTCTCCGTTCCGCGCGAGCTTGTAACGAACTTGAGTCCAAAGACCGACGCGATCCAGCCGACGGGCAACTTCCGTGGCGCGTGAGGCAGGAACACCGTTGAAGGTCAGCAGAATGTCGCCTACGCGGATCCCCGCGCGACTCGCCGGAGAATTGGGAGCGACATGCCGCACCTGGATGCCGTGATCGGTATCGAACCACGTCACTCCGTCGTAGACCACCTCATAGCGGTTGCGCTGGTCGAAGTTCAATAGGGCGAAGGTCACCGCAGCCAGCGTGGCTAGTGCCAGCACGACTGCCCCCAGGCTGACCCGCAGATTCTGTTTCATGACCTTACCGAAGAATCCCAGCTTATTTCCACAAGTCAAGTGCAAGCGAATGTCCACTCTTTGGTAGCATCATCATCCGCTGAACTCTTGCGTCCTCAACATCTTACGGGAGGGGTGGGCTGGATATCTCCAATTCATCCAGTTTCTGGGAGGCTAGATACAGCTTTTGAGAACCCCGTGCCACCTAAAACTGCACGCTTAACCCGCCACGAAATGTCCGGAAGGCAGGGATTAAAGTGACATGACCATCCCTGCTGCTGGCTGAGACATAGCCCTGCGCCAACAAATTGTCGCAGTCCGCGATGGCCTCCCATTTTCCCAAGGCCCACTTCGGCAGCGGCTGGCGGAAAGTCAAGTGAAGATAGGGTTCCATTTGGTAGAGGGACTCCCCAAAACCGTCAAGACGGGAGACTGCGGCCCCATTCACCCACTTATAGACACCCTGAACTTTCGTACCGAGGCGCGGCACTTTGCCAGATATCCCCGCGCCAAGAGAGTGCCTCGGCACTGCGTGCAACACATCGCGGAGCGGACCGTCTAGATCATTGCTCGGTGTGAGGGCACTGCCAAAGGAATAAACCGTGCTCAATTCTGTGTCGGCCCCGAGTCTCTCGCGAAACGCCACGCGTGCCCCCCAACTGCTCAAGGCACCGCCGTCATATGTAAACCCACTTGAAAAATAATCCTGGAAGTAGTCGGCGCTGGGCAGAGCCCCGCCCCGGCCAAAGATTGCAACGTGCCGGTTGTCATCGTGGAAGCCGGCGAATTGGAGTTTTCCGTGTAGGCCAATTTTCCGATCGGCGGCGATCTCCTCATGCCAACCGCTCTGCAACACGGGATGGCCCGCTCGCCAGAGCAGAGTCGGGAAGGCATCCAGCTCGTTGAGGGCTGCGGCCAGTATCCCGCTTGACTGTCCTTCGGCGGCTTCCAGCGGACCTGGCCCGCTGGGCATGGAAGCAAAAATCAGCGCCGTGTTCCAATTCTCAGAAAGCCGGTAACTGAGCTCGGCACGTGGGCGCAGCGAAGACGCCGCAGCCCCGAGTCCCACTAAAACATATTCGCTGCCATAGCGCACAAGCAGCCGATCGCCCAGCGTCAAGGCCCCGCCCTGATCCAAGCGCACGCCGCGGAAACTTGGCCCGCCCGGTCCGATTTTCGCTTCACGCAAAACCAGCGCCGTGTGCGGGCCCGCACCCAGGGTCCCGGTCGGCAACCAAACGGTGGCAACGCCGCCGCCGGGTGCGTCTTCGTCATAACTCATCTGCCCTGCAAAGATAAGTCTGCTCGTGCCGCCCAATTTCTGGTCGTACGCCACTGCGGTGGCCGGAGAGGGAGCGATATTGGAAGCGGAAACGGGCCGTCGCGCGCCGTTCGTGAATTCCATTCGCACGCGAGGAACATCGGGCCTGTGGTTTTCCGCGTTGATCGTGGAGACTTTGGAACTGTTGCCGTCACTGCCCATCCATTCCAGAACCGGACGCACAGCGGACGCGGACCGCAGCACCCATTTCCAATCCTCTGGATCGGCAGTGGAGTTCGAGGGCATGCGCCGCAACTGATCCACGGACGCATACATGGATTCCAGTTCAACGCGAACAACAGTGGTCAGGTTGGGACTCACGCGAATGTGTTTTTCCAGCGTGGGCAGAAAACCGGCAAGGGTTACACGCAGTGTATAGAAACCGGGCGGGAGCTTGTCGCCCCGGAAAATGCCTTGTGTATTTGTCAGTAAATTACGTGTAGACGCCACTCCCGCGATTTCGGCAACCAGCTCCACACTCGCGCCCATCTGCGGTGTACCCGCAGTGTCGCGTACCACTCCCGCGAGCTTCCCCAGGACGGGCTTAGCTTGCGCGGCCGCCGGAATCGTCACGAAAGACGAAACCACAACGGTCAGGACCAGGGCCCCCAGGATTCGGAGCCGTTCCTGTTTCACGTTTCTTTACCTCCCCGGTGCTGTGCTCGCCGTAGTTTTAATCTGCTGCGGCGCCTTCACCGTAAAATCCGCCGTGCGCGAAATGGTCTGATTCGAAAGAGTGTCCGTGGCGTTGACCACCAGCGTGTACTTCCCCGGGGTGAGCGTCGCGAGTGGCAGCCACCGCTCGATAGTAATCTGGTCGCCTGTCTGCTTCATCTCCTCCGACGTTTCTTTGAATTGCAGAACCTGCTCAACGCCCCTCTTCACGTTGAACTCGAACGTTGCATTGGATTTATGCGTCTTTTCGTCCGGCTTGAGGTTGTAGACCTGGAGATAGATTCCGAGCCGGTCGCTCGTCGTGAAATCGCTTTCCAGACGCGGCCGCACTTTCGTGGAACCCAGGACGAATTGCCCTGCCCCGATCTGTTTCGCGGGGACCCGCTCGAGCTGGTCGGCAAGAATCAGCGAGCTGGCGTCGAGTTTTTCATCCTCGTAGCGAGGCACCGCCAACCGGCTATTCACCACACCGACGTTTCCGCTCTGCACGTCTTTGATCACCAGGTCCAGGCGGTACAAGCCCGGGCGCAGCGGAACGGCTTTCTGATAAATCGATTGCAGCTTCAGCGACTGCTGGAACAGAGAATCCGGGAAGTCGCGGCTGACCGGATCTTCGAAGGTCTGCACGACGCGGCCAGTCAACGTGGTCACGCGCCCGAATATATTCATAGTTGCGGAATGGATTCCGTCCTTTGCCTGAAAAGAAAGCTGGCTATTGGGAATCTGGATGGTGACGGGCACCAGCACGGTTTCATTCGTCACTTTAAGAAAATCCGTCCGCCAGGTGAAGTGCACTTGATCGCGGACAATGCGGTGCGTCACCAACGATTCCAGATCCTTGAACTTGACTTCCGGCGGCTTGTTGACCTTGGCATAAAGCTCGAGGCGGTTGAATTCGTCCATGCTGGCCGGTTGGCCGCCCATGGATTTCGGAAGGGTCGTGCCGTCGGAGCGCGTGAACCGGTCAGCCTTCGTCGACATACCCATCGATTCGAGCAAACTCAGGCCCGCGCCCGGCACGTGCAAGAGTGCATCTTTTTCGGATGGATCCATGGTCAGGTGATACTCGCCCGAGCCGCTCGGATCGACGAATTCCAGAATGATGTTTTCTCCAATTCCTTCCAGATACCGCCAGCGCCAGGTTTCCCACGGATATGTTGACGTCGAGCCGCCACCCTCTTCCATCGGCCGGTCGTAGGTGCCGCCCGTCGGGTGAGCATCAATCTCGTCGGGCGGGCCCCACATGATGTACATGCGTCCGCGATCGGTCTTCCAGCCCGGGATGCCGGAAGCATAGTGTTCGTTGGCGTAGGCAATGCGGCGGTAGTGCTCTTCTTTAAAATCGTTGTCTGGCAGGTCGGGATTGCTGCTGCGGCGCAGCCAGAAGGCCTCGATGAATTGTTCGCGCTCTTCGTTCGTATCCAGTTGAAGGAAGGCATTGCGTTCTTCCGGCGAAATGATATAAGTAACATCCTCCGTGAGCCACTGCCGGTAAGCGTTGTCCAACTCCTTCAGCGTGCGCTTCATCTTGCGCTTGGTCTCTTTGTCTAGCTTTTTTGTAGGACTTGGCGTGGTCCCCGGATCCTGCGCTTCCTGGGCAAGAGCTACCGGCAGCCAGATGACCAAGGAAAAAACCGATGCGAACAGGGTCTTTACTACCCGCGACATGGAGACACCTCAACCTCTCGGACGTTGGGATTCTACCCCCGGACAAGCTCCCCGTCAATCAAAGGAATCCCCTTCATTTTCTGACACTTGTCCCCTGATTGGCCTTAGACCCCACATCCCCCATTTTGGTTGCCTGACAGTTTTTGACCTGAACGATCGTACAGGTGAAGTGGATGACGGTTGCACAGAACCTGGTACGAAGTGGGGACCAGCCATTTGTTTGATTAGAGGATTTTGAAACCTTCGGAGGCTACTGAATGCGCTGTGTCTGGCCGTCGGATCCCACCAACGCATCGAAGATGGCCAGCACGTGGCGCCGGTAGTCCAGTATGCGTGTAAAAATATCGCGCAACTGCGGGTCGTGCTCCGATTCGCGATGCCATTTGGCGAGCACGGCGCTGGGGACTTCTATATCTCTCCGCAACTCGTCGGCTGAGTGTCCGCGCAAGAACAGCCCGTAAAAAAGCGCAGCCTCGCGCTGCGGATATTCCAGCTCCTGCAAGCCATCGGCGGGAACGAATTGTGGCATCGTCGCCATAGAGAAAGGGCAGTTTACCTAAAAGCTTTTCCGCGTCAAGTAGGACTTGCGTTTTCTTGCCGCCTGGCAGACACCCCCCCTGTTTACTGGATTCCTTAAACTAGGCGTGCCAGATTATCACTGCATCGCCGTGGTTGCAGCGCGGCTCTGACCGCCGTACGATGACAGAAGGGATGCCCAAGTTACATTATTTGCGCAAAAGGTCGTTCGCCGGGCGCACACTGCGGCGCTTTTTGAGGTTTGGTGTCCTCCGCGGAATGCGTTCCATCGAGATTGACCCCGAAGAATTCCGGCGCCATCTTTCGAACAAGCATGGCGTCTGGGTTGCGAATTTTGACCGCATGAAGGATGTCCCCATTGAGCGGCTGGATGCCATCGCTGCGGCTCTGATTCGCGATGCAGAGCGCCTTGCCCTCGCGGAAGGCGCGGGGTTTGGCTTGGGCGGCATGATCACCCTTCTCCCGGATGCCAGCTTGCTCACGGTAATTACCCTGCGTCTGATTCAGCGCCTTGCTTTGCTCTACGGTTTCGAAGCGCGCGGACGCGATCAACGGATTGAAATGTGGAAAGCGGCCGCTGCCGCCGCTGGCATCGATTACGGCAAGGACTTGGCTGAAAGGCAGATCCTCGAAAAGATTGCCCCCCGCATCGCGGAACGCTTGGCAGCGAAACTTGGCGCGGAAACAGCCGAAAAGTGGGTTGGCCGGCTCGTACCCCTGGCAAGTTCCGCCATCGGCGGCGCCCTGAACTTTTCCTTCGTGCGCGGTTGGGGCCGCCGCGTCCAGCGCCACCTCCGTGCGAAGCATCTGCATTCGAAAGCTTCCGCAGCGCTTTCTTCTCAGGGATATACTGCTTCGGAGGCTGCGCTCCACTAACACACGCCGTCTGAGGGCATCATGCCAGCCTTCGTGCCCCTCAGGTTCTCCGCGATTGGCTTACGCCAAATGGCATTCCTGTCGTCTAATCGCTGTTAACGAATCATCTCCACCTATTCGATCGACTTAGTGGAAATTCGCTACGAGCAGCCGTAGAGTAGAGATGCAGCGCGGTTGTAACGGACAATAAAGGGGAGGCACGCATGCAAGGAGTCCACAAAATGTGGAGCGCGGCGATTGTTTTCGGCCTGGCACTGGCGTTCATCCTCATTCCTCAACCGGCCTCTTCCGGCTCGCTTCAGGCGAACGCGCCTCGGTCACAAGCGGATGACCCCGTGCCTGCCTTTCATGCACAGGCTCCCAAGGGAGACCTCCCCGCAACGATGAGCCCCGAACTCTTCAGCAACCCCTTCGTGCAAAATGCTTACGCGGTGGCCGCAAAGGTCAAGAAAACGCTGTACCAGCAACCTTGCTATTGCCACTGCGACCGCAGCAACGGCCACTCCAGCCTGCTGGATTGCTTTACCAGTGCTCACGGCTCGGAATGCGGCACATGTATCTACGAAGATCTTTACAGCTACGAACAAGCTCGCAAGGGCAAGACCGCAGCCCAGATTCGGGAAGGAATCATCAAGGGCGAGTGGAAATCCGTGGACGCCACGAAATACCAGCAGCCGCTTCCCGCGAAGTGACCGGTGTTCCCCGACCCGTCCAGGCGGCAACTGTCAATTAACCAGGCGGTGTGCCCAACGAGGCGGCGTCATTCCTAAATGAAATGTCAAAGTGTCAACTGAGCTTGTAAAATCCGCGAACGCTGAGGAGCCACTAGCATTTGCAGAAGTTTCTTGTCACCACGCGGTGCAATTCGTAAACTAGGTCTACGCCCCAGCCACACAACTAGGAGGAAGAATGCACTCTCGCGTCAAGATGTGTGTTTCTCTGCTGGCGATTGCCACGCTGCTCGTTGCGGCAGGAATCCCAGCGCGGGCCCAGGACAAACCACATGTTGTTTCTCTCGCTGACCTGAACAAAGACTCCGCGCGGCTGGCCCAGACGCGCCAAGCGAATGAAGAAGCTGTTCGAACGCTGCTTTCTTCCGATCAGGGCCAGAAAGCCCTAAAATCCGCTCACGTCGATTATCAGAAAGTGGACAAAGCGGTTGGCCAATTGAGCGACGAAGATCTCGCCAGACTGGCCGAGCGCTCTCGGCAAGCACAAGCCGATTTTGCGGCAGGACGCATTTCCGACCGCGATTTGCTTTGGATCATCCTGATCGCTATCGGCATCATCGTGCTGGCGGTTGCTCTCCGCTGACCTCTGACACCGGGAGTAATCCGTCACGCGATTAAACCGGGCCATTTGCGGTTTGTTCCTGATGCTCTTCCTGGGGCGCGCGATTCCATGCGTGTCCCAGGAAAGCGCGGGAATCTGGCTCGACGTGCCCTTCGTAAAGCAAACCGAAGACGGCTGCGGGTCCGCGGCGATTTCCATGCTCATGCAATATTGGAACACTCATGGCATGCGCATCGACTCGCAGCGCGCCGATGCGACAGCGATTCAGAAGCAGCTCTATTCGCGCAAGGCCCGTGGCATCTTCGCCTCCGACATGGGAAATTATCTGAAAGCCTCCGGCTTCAAGGTTTTCACCCTCGACGGAAATTGGACGGAACTTCAGGAGCATCTCAAACAGGGACGTCCGCTGATTGTGAGTCTCCAGCCCGGCAGCGCCAATACACCTCTCCACTACGTTGTGGTGACCGGGATCGATTGGCAGACAAATGCTGCCTTCATCCACGACCCGGCGCGTGGCAAACTGCTTCGTGTGGAGCGGGCGGACTTCGAAAAGCAATGGCGGCCCAACCGCAACTGGATGCTGCTGGCGGTCCCCGAAAAGGCCGCGTGATTGGTTTTCTTCTCGTTTTATTTCTTTTCCCCGTTACGGGATTCGCTCAAGATCACAGCGTTGAGCAAACCCGTCTCGCCGCCGCACAAAGCGCTTTCGACGCCGGGCACTGGGACGAGGCGGCCCGGCTCTCCCGCGGTCCCGCGGATCAATCCACCGAGTTTGATTTCTTGCAAGGACTGGCTTTGTCCCGCCTGGAAAAATGGGACGACGCAAAACTGGCGTTCGAAACAGGCGCGCGCAAATCACCGCGCGATTCGCGGTTTCCCGTAGAACTGGCTGGCATTGCCTACAAGCAGAAAGATTTTCGCACGGCTAAAAACCGCCTCCAGGCGGTGCTTCTCTTAAATCCGCGCGACGCCTACGCCCGCGAATTTCTCGCCACCATCTATTTTCTCGAGGGCAATCTCGAAGCGGCCCTGAAATATTGGAATCCCGAAGACAAGCCTCGATTGCGAACTGTAGCTTTCGCGCCTTTCCTGCAACTGAACGAGTCGCTTCGCAATCGCGCCCTGGCCTTCAACGCTCCGCAAATCCTGACGGGCGATGCGCTGCTTACTACGGAATCGCGTCTCGACAATCTGGATATTTTTTCCAGCCGCCGCACCGAACTCACGCCCGCCGATTCCGGAAATTACGACCTGACGCTGCATCTGGCGGAGAGAAATCTCTGGGGCGATTCGAAACTTGAAGGTGCCATTTCGCTCTTGAGCGGCCTGCCCTACGCCACGCTTTACCCGGAAATGTACAATCTGGGACATCGCGCCTTGAATCTCACCTCGCTCGTGCGGTGGGATTCGCAGAAGCGCCGCCTTTTCCTCGCCCTTTCCACGCCCGTCTTCGGTGATCCCGGCCTGCGGTTGCGTATCTACACTGACGCGCGCAATGAAAACTGGAACTTGTCGCAGACTTTCTTCGGGGTCGCTGCCCCGCTCACCGATTTGAACCTGCGCCGAGTCGCGGCGGGCGTGGAAATTCACTCCGTTGTGAACGGCCGCTGGAGTTGGAGCGCGGGCGCGGAAACCGCCAGCCGCAATTTCCGCAACGTTAGTAGCCCGCTCTCGCCCGCCCAGCGCCCTTTTTTCACTGGCGCAACCTCGCTCGCCAGCTGGCTCGGCGCCGAGCGAACTCTCGCGCGCATTCCAGAGCGCCGCTTCACTCTGGATTCCTCGGCGCAGGCCCGCGCGGGCCGCGAGTTTGCCAACCCTCTCGGCCCATTCGGCACGTTCCGTGGATCGCTCACTGCGCACTGGCTCCCGTGCGCACACGGCGACGATTACGAAACGCACACGCGGCTTCGCGTCGGGGCTACTGCCGGCAAGGCCTCGCTCGATGAACTTTTCCAATTGGGGGTGGAACGTGACAACGATCTGTGGCTCCGGGGTCACGCGGGAACGCTCGGCGGTCGCAAAGGCATCGCGCCGCTCGGCCGGCGTTACTTCCTTGCGAATTGGGAGCTGGACAAGAACATTTATGAGAACGGTTTTTTCGCCCTGAAGCTTGGGCCGTTTCTGGACAGCGGCGCGATCGCGGATTCTTCGGGAGTGTTCGGTTCACAGCGTTGGCAATGGGATTCCGGCTTGCAATGCAAAGTCCGCATCCTTGGCAGCGTCACCGCCGTTTTTTCTTACGGACGCAATCTTCGCGGAGGAAAGGGCGTTTTCTACGGAACCGTTCTGCGCGCCCCCTCAAACGCCCCCTTCTAGAAGTGGAGCGCTTCTAGAAGTGGAACACGATTCCGCCCGCCAACTGGAAGCTGTTCTGCGATTGATGGAAGAACCCGGTACGCACATAGTCGCCTTCCAGCCGGAATGAAATGCGCGGGTTCCACCGGTAATCCCCTCCGCCGCCAAGCTGGATCGAGTAGGCGTTGCGGCTTCCCGCAGCGGTTTGTGGCTGTTCATGCGCGCCGCCAAAAATCCCGTGTATCCAGGGCTCCCAACGCTTCTGCCGCCAAGCAATCTTGGGGCCGCCGCCATAAAGTCCCAGCTTCACAATCTGTCCGTTCGCATACGCAGGCGCAAAGGCCCCGGTAAAGCTGCCTTCGATTCCGAACCAATCGTTCGTGAAATACGTAACCGTAGTCTTCAATCCCACCGCGCTGGCGTTGAACACCGACGACCGGAAGCGAACCCACGTAGCGGCCAGGCTCAACTGCCACCGGTAGTCATCGCGTCCGCCGTAAATAAACTTCGGTTTCGGCGATGGCGTCGCCGGATCCGCAGCCGCGGGCTCCGCCGGCAGCGCCGTGGTCAGTGTGGGAGCCGCAAACGCGTGCGCCGCTCTTGCGCCCGGCTGCGCGAGCGAATCGGCCACCGCCAGTGAATCCAGCAGCGTGGCCTTCGCCGCCGAAGTCGCCGCGAACTCCGGCGCGGCGTTTCCCGTATTGGCCTGCAGCGCTGGCGCGCTCACCTGCGCCTGCGCCACGCACACACTCCCCAGCAGCAAAAATGCCGATGCCCATAGCCTCTTCATGATGCTCCCCTCAGAGGGCTGGCCCCACGCATGGAATCAGCCACACCGCTACGGTAAACAACACCGGGCCTTTTGTCTACGCTCTTTCGCATCCGGAAGCGCGCACACGGCATTCCGTCACACGATGATTTCGAGGTCGGGGTTCTTGCCTGCGCGCTAACGGCCGTGGCGCAGGTAGTTGTCCGTCTTATTGAGCCAGTCTTCCCGCGGCGGATCGAAAACGTCGAGGTCTACGGTATCTTCGAGGGCCCAGGCTTCGTGCGGCATGGTCGAGGGGATGCACAGGACTTCGCCGGCGCGCACCACGATCTCTTTGCCGTCGATGGCGAACTTCAGCGCGCCTTCCAGAATGTAGGTGACCTGCTCGTTGTGGTGCTGATGCATGGGCACGTGCGCGCCCTTCTTCATCAGCACGCGGGCCAGCATGATTTTGTTGCCTACTACCATTTCGCGGTCGATCAGCGGATTGAGCTGCTCGCGTTCCACGTTTTTCCACGCGATGTGCTTCGCTTCTATCGAGGTGCTCATTTCATCTCTCCATACAGCTTGGCGGCGTTGTCGTGCAGGTACATCCGCGCGAGCTGGAGTGCTTTCGCTTCCGTGAACGCGCCTTCGGCGACGAGCTCGGCAAGCGCAGCGGCCACTGCCGTGCGGGCGGAGCGCGCCGCCAGCCAGAACGTTTCTTCCGCGCCGACGGCGTCGTTAAAAGGAAACGCGTCCGAGCCGAACATCATTCTTTCAGGAAAAAGCGAAATCCACTGCTTGAGGATGTTTTTCAATTCGGAAGGGTACACGTAGTAACCCACCAGCGACGAATCGGTGTACACGTTTTTCGCGGCCGTCAGCCAGATCATGTCCAGCGTGTACGGATAGCCGCCATGGATCAGCACGAATTTTACTTTGCTATACCGCGGGTCGCGCAGCACGTTTTCGAGATTCAGCGGGTTGCCGTTGCGCAGGCTGAAGGAATCGCCGATGCCCACGGCGCTATGGAAATGGACGGGAAGTTTCAATTTTCCGGCTTGGTCGATCAGCGCGCGGAAGATGTAATCCTGAAACGTGCGGTAGTCCTCATCGGAAGGCACGCCGCCCCTGTGGTATTTGGCGTAGATGGCTTCGGCTTTGTCGCGCGGGGGATCGCGGAAGTAGAGCGAGCGGAAGTAGGCGGCCTCGAATTTCATGGCCACGCCGCCTTTCTTCTGGTTGTCGGCGAGGGTTTGGCGCACAAAATTCTCGTAACCGGCAAGGTCGGCGGGCAATCCGCTCACGCCTTCTTGCTTCATGTAACGCTTCAGCGCTTTTTCCTGGAGCGGGATGTACACGGCCATGTCGCCGTTCTTGCCGCTCTGGTCGCGATTGTCGAAAGGAAACAGGAACGAATCGACAAAGAAGACCCAGTGAAAGCGCTTGGGATTGAGATACGGCGCCAGGGCCACGCGGTTGGCGAGGCACGTTTCGATGTTCAACTTGTCCAGAACGCTGTCCCAATGCGCGGTGCTGCCCGAAGCTTCGGCGGCTTTCTTTTTTTCGATGAGCCACTTGGCGTGCTCCGGCTTGAAATCGTCATAGGGATAACCGAAGAGCGCCTTCGCGCCGGCCACGAACTCCGGGTTGTCGTCGCGCAAGCGCAGTACGGAACTTTCGTCGGGCGGAGCGGCCATCGCGTCCATGTCGGAATCGTCGGGAAACGTGGCGTGGGAATGATTGTCGTAGATCGGGATGCGGTCGATTTGCGCGAGAAGACGTTCGTGGATTTTCTGGACGTCGCTACTAGGAAACGGCTTGGCCTGGGAATGCGCCGTCAGCGTCGCGGCCAACGTCACGAACAAGGCCACGCCGAAGCGAATCAAACGTTTCATTTTAGCGATCCTTTTGGAAATGGTTCATCGCCGGGAAACGGCCGCGCGCCAGTGAAGCGACACGCGCTGCAGGCGTTCGAGCGCTTCTTCGAGCAAGTTCTGCGCGCTGACCAGCGAGAAGCGCAGATAATTCTTGCCGCCGGGACCAAACGCCGCGCCAGCGATTCCCGCGACGCCCGCTTCTTCCAGCAATATTTTCTGTACGTCTTCGGCAGAAAGTCCGGTTTCTTCGGTGTTCACCCACGCGTAGAAAGCGCCTTGCGGCGGCTGGCAGCGAAAACCGGAAATGCGATTCAGCCCGGCGACGAAGAGAGCCCGCCGCTTGCGGTACTCCTCGACCATGGCCTCGACGGCGCTGGTGGAATCGCGCAGAGCTTCGATGGCTGCGACCTGCGTAAACTCTGCGGCGCAGGTAAACGTGTTCAGCACCAGCAGGTCCATGGCCTCGACGACGTGCAGCGGGGCGACAGCGTAACCCAGCCTCCAACCGGTCATGGCAAAACTCTTCGAAAAGCCGTCAATGATTATGGTCCGCTCGGCCATGCCAGGCAGCGACCGGATGGATTGGTATTGGCCTTCAAAAAGAATGCGCGCGTAGATTTCATCGGAGAGAATCCACAAGTCATGCTTTTGCGCCAGCGCGGCAAGTTTTTCGAGCGCGGCGGCGCTGAATACCGTGCCGGTCGGATTATTGGGAGAATTGAAAATGAGGACGCGGGTGCGCGGTGTGATCTTTGCGCCGATTTCGTCGACGTCGGGCTGAAATTGATTTTTCTCATCCAAACCGAAGGGCACGGCCGTCGCGCCCAAGCCGCGTGTGAACGAAGGATAGATGGGAAAGCCCGGATCGGGGTAAAGCACTTCATCGCCCGGCTCGATCAGCGCCATCATCGCCAGCGACAGCGCCATCTTGCAGCCTGGCGCCACCAGGACTTGCTCAGCCGCAACGTCGAGGCGGCGCGTGCGCCTCAAATAATCCGCTATGGCTTCGCGCAACGCCGGAACGCCTTGCGTGGAGCAGTAACGGTCCAGGCCCGCGGCCACGGCATTGCGCAGCGCATCCACGACCGGCGCGGCAGGATGAAAATCGGGCTCGCCCAGCTCGAGATGAATGATGGAGCGGCCGGCGCGCTCGAGTTCTTTGGCGCGGGAATACACAGCCAGCGCGCCTTCGCCATGCAATTGTGAAACGCGTGATGCAATGCGTGTCATCGGCGCAATTCCGCGAAGATGGTACCACTCCGTGGCTGGCCGCGAACGAAGTGACAGTTTTTCTCCGACCGGCCCCCGCATTCCGATTCTAAAGGAAAAGCCAAAGGGTGCAGCCTTTTGCGCCTCTCGGCCGAAAGACAATTTGGCGCCTGCCTAGAACGCGTAGCGCAGCGAGAATTGAATCAGCCGTGGCGTTCCGACCGTAGAGACAATCTTACCGAAGGCACCTGGATTCTCGACATCGGTCACACCAGGGTTGCCGAAATTGGCGTGGTTCCACAGGTTGAAAAAGTCGGTGGTAAAGCGCAGGGCTTGCCGCTCCGTCAGCTTGAAATTCTTGATGAGCGAAAAGTCCCAGTTCTGCTGGTGCGGCCCTCGGAAGTTATTGCGGCCCAGGTTCCCGAAACCAGTGCCGCAGAAGTTAGGATTGTTCTGTGGGTCACAGGTCGTGGCAGGGTTGGCCGGATCGAAAGGATACAAGAGGGGCGCGTTCGTGAATGCCGCAAGATTCAAATAGCCGTCGATGCGCTTGTGAATGTCTCCGCTCGTGACCGCGCTGCCTAGCGTGGCCCCAGGAGCCAAGCTGGCGGTCAGCGTGGTAGTTGTGCCGGGTAGGATGAAAGCGGTTCCGCCTGCGGAGTCGAACACGGAAAAAGGCGTCCCGGACTGAAAGATGGTAATGCCACTGATGGCCCAGCCCGCAAGCGCCACGCGTTTCCACCCTTCGGCGTCTTTGTGGAACGGCAATTCATACCGATAGCTGACGGCGAAACGATGGGTACGGTCGAAATCGGAAACCCCGCGGGATCCTACCAGTGAGGATTCGTCGTTGAAGGCGACATTAAATGCCGTGTTGCCGGTGGAGGTTGCATCGGTCGATTTGGAGAACGTGTAGGCAGCCTGGAAGTAGCCTGCATTCCAACGGCGCGAGAGTGTAGTTTGCAAAGAGTGGTAATGCGAATAGGCATCGTTGGCGAATAGCTGGAAGCCCGCCCAGCCGTTGATGCCCTGGACTCTGGACCGAGCCACGGCGTTCGCCAGGGTGTTGGTCGTGATCACACAAGGGTTGGGATTGCAAAGCGGGCCATCAATCTTGACCGGGTTTGCCAGCGTCGCATTTCGGGAGTCCAGGCTATCTCGAGTCTCGCGGAGGTGCACGGCGTGAGTGCCGACATAACCGACTTCGAGGACCCACTGTTTGCCAAGCGCTCGCTGTATGGTGAGATTCCATTGCTGCGTGTTAGGGACCACAAAGTGCCGCGGCACTTGCAGCCCAAAGATGTTGGTGGAAAGCAGCGGTCCGGGACAGGCGCTACCAGACGCCGGTGTGTAGATGGCGGCCTGGGTCGTGTCACTCACGGACGAACCTGGGAGCGTAGGGAATCCTTGGAAGACGGCGAGGCACGGCACAAAAGTTGGGTCTAGCGTGCCTGCTTGCGGCAAGCCATTCGGATTGGGATTCGGACATCCGCTCAAAGGACCGGTTGCGGGCGGCGGCGTTAGAGAAAAGAACAACCCCAAGCAGTTTGGCGGTCCGCCCCCAAACGCCACGGGCAGGAAGGGCGCTTGGAACGAGAGTTGGTCCACAGTGCCCACATCTTCGCGGACGAAGTAAATGCCGTAGCCCGCGCGAACAGTTGTGGTGTGCTTGCCCAGGAGATCATAGGCGAGACCGATGCGCGGGCCCAGGCCGGTGGAATATTTGTTGCTGGTCGTGCTGCCGTTGGCCGTGCCTGAGAGGCCAGTGAGCTTCAGCTTGCTGACGCAAGACGGATAGATATAAGGAAACTGGCCGGCTGCAGCGAGAGCAGGATCGAGATTCCCAATGTGGCACAGATTGTCGTAGAAGGCGCCGAACATTTCTGCCCGCAAGCCGAGGTTGACAGTAAGGTCCTGACGGATCTTCCAATCGTCTTGGGCGAAAACGGCGAAGTTGTTGTTGTGATACTCATGATTGAAGACGCCGCCAGCGCCAAAGCTGCCTTGCGGAGCGCCTAGCAGGAAATTTTGAAAATCGGTCGTGGACGAACCGATGGGACCGCCAGCGAACGTATTGAAGAAGAACAACTCGCCATTGAATACTTGCGGGAACAGCTTGTCCAGGTTAACGCGCGTATATTCACCGCCGAAGCGAAAGACGTGCTTGCCTCTGACCCAGCTGACCGTGTCGACAAGGCTGTAGTTGTTTTGGTTTTGGGACTGATTGGCAAAAGGCGCGGGCCCAATCTCGAAGCCTGAGCTATTCAAAACAAACTTGTAGATGGAAGAGGTTACTTTGTTGGTCGGACGATCGATATTGACGTCGCTGACTGTAATCGGATCGATGTTATTCAGTTGATCGTTGATGTGTACAAAGCCGAATCGGAAATCGTTCACGAGAGTTGGGGAAAAAAGGTGCGTTTCCGAGACGTTGAAGAAGCGCGCACGCACTGGAGTGTCAAACGGGAAGTTAAGGGCCGTGGAACTGACGCTGCTTGTCAGCGTGCTGCCCAGTGATTCCTGCAAGTCACCACCACCAAAAGGAAGGAAGCTTTCCGAATCGGAAAAGAAGAACCGTGCCGATAGCTTATCAGTCCCGCCGCGGAATTCACGGTCCCAGTTGCTGGTGAATTGGTCATCGGTATATTTTCCCGGGCGGCTGATCACAAACGGTATTGGATTCGCAGGATCGCAGAGCGCGGCGCCTGCCGGAACGTTCGTCGGTGCTGGAAAAAGGTAGCCTCCCCCACTGCCCCCGAACTGATCGCTTTTGAAGTTCAGCAACGCCGCTATAACAGGATCGATGCTCGGAACATTGCAGTCAGTTGCAAGTGTTGCCGGCGAAGCACGGTCCGCTGCCGGGATGAAAGGAATGTTCGTACTGATAAATGTCCCTGGGGAGAGTCCGCTCCGCTGCCGGGTCCCTTGATAGTTCACGAAGAAAAAGCCAAACTTCTCCCTACCCACGGGCCCCCCGAGGCTCCCACCAAAGATATTCTGCTTGACCACGGGGCGAGACTGTCCTTGCCTGTTGAGAAAGAATTCGTTGGCATTCAGCACATCATTGCGGAAAAACTCGTATGCGTCCCCGTGTAGCTTATTCGTCCCGGATTTCAAAATCGCGTTGACGTTGCCGCCCCCATTGCGCCCCTGGCTGGCGTCATAGAGCGAAGTTTGGACTTTGAACTCCTGGATGACATCCGGATTGGGGAGGGGCACATAGGTCGCCTGCGCCACGTTGTAGTCCGTGGCGCTGATACCCTCGATCAGGAAGTTATTGTTGTCCTCGCGTTGTCCATTCACGAACAGCTTCACGCTGCCGCGACCGAGTTGCGCCGCGGCATTCAGTTCGCTCTGCGCGCCAGCGGAAAGCGTCAGCAACTGCTGATAGTTTTGCGTTGCCAGCGGCAACTCGCGAACCGTTTCCGTGCCGAGAGACTGGCCGGTGGTAGCGTTGGTCGTCTCCACGGTTGTCACTTGCGCCGAGATCTCCACTTTTTCGCTCACCGAACCCGGCTTCAAGGTAATCGTGACCTTGGTAGTCTCCGTGACGCGCACTTCAATGCCGTCGGCTTTTGCCTGGGAGAATCCCGACTTGTTCACCACGACGGAATAGGTGCCGGGCGGCAGCAAGGTCACAACAAACGAGCCGTCCGAACCCGTCGGCAGTTTCCGCACAACCACTTCCGTGCGCGTATCAATGATCTGCACATCCGCGCCAGCCACCGACCCGCCGCTGGTATCGACGACGCTTCCGCTGATCGCGCCAGTGGCGCCACCCTGACCATAAGCAGGCGAGCCAGCCAACGCACCGATCAGCAACATCAAGGCGAAGAATCTGTAAGTGCTTCGCATAAACACCCCCCAATATAGGACTCCACTGCCCCGCAGTTGTGAGCAAACTCCGGATGCGTTCGAAAACGCCCTTTTCCGGAAAGGACGACGGACCTCGGGACACAACGCGGACGACGCCGATATTCCCCCTCCTGAAGCTAGCGTTTCACTTTCAGAGTGTCAAGGAACCAGACATCAGAAATTTTGATAGTTCGCATTTGGCCTTTTTTGGAAAGTGAGCTCGATTCGGACGGTATTCGTGATCCTCACTTCTCCCAATCCTTGAGTCCCTTGACGCCGACTACTCCAGGCGAGACCATGGCTGAAGGCGACTTACGTGCAACCTGGCCTGCTTCCTGGCCGTCTAACGGTTTAGGCAGCTTCCTCGATAAGGGGGTGTTCTATGTTTCCCCGCAAACTGATTCCTTTGGTTTTGATCGTTCTTTTGCTGGCCCTGATTGTTGGCGTGCCGTCCGCCGCCGCGGATTCCAGCCATGCCCGCATCATCCGGCTAAGCCTGGTCACGGGCGATGTGCGCTTTGCGGCAAAAACGCATGGGGACCCGCTGGCCGATTCGAGCGCCGTCTGGGAGACTGCCTCATTAAACCTGCCCATCCGCCAGGGATATGTTCTGGCCACGGACAACGGCCGCGCGGAAGTCGAATTCGAAAATGGCGCCGTGGCTTTCCTAAAAGAAAACACCGTGCTTCAGTTTTATGACCTCTCGCTCAACGATGGCGCGCTGACCACGCGCCTGGTTCTCTTCCAGGGAAGCGCTTCCTTTTACGTGAACCCTGCGAGCGGCGACTACTTCAGCGTGACCGGTGGCGATTTCACCGTGGAAGCCAACCGCCGCGTGACATTCCGCCTGGACAATTATGAAGATGGCAGCACCGTCGAAGACCTAAGCGGCCGTCTCACCGTTCTGCACAAAGACCAGACCACGTTCCTCGAAAAAGGCCAGTCGCTTTCCATGAAGGCCGGTGACGAATCCTCTGTGAGCGTTGGCCGCCTTCCCGAGGTGGATGAATTTGATCGCTGGGTTTCCGGGCGCATTGATACGGTTTCCACGGCAACGACCGCAGCGATGCAGTACACCAATTCGCCTTCCTACGCCCCGGGCTTTGGCAGCCTCTATTCCTATGGCTCCTGGTTTGACTGCGGCGGATATGGGTACGGCTGGAGACCATTTGGAGCTGGCTACGGTTGGTCACCCTTCACGGATGGGCAATGGGTTCTGGATCCCACCTTCGGCTGGACCTGGGTCAGCTTCCAACCGTGGGGCTGGGCTCCCTATCATTACGGTGGCTGGCTCTTTGACTCCGGTTGCGGCGGATGGTTTTATAGTCCACCTTTGCTATTTGGATTCAACCCGCGCGTTCCTGTAAGGCGCCTCCCGCCCGTCGTTCATCCGCCGCGGCCGATCTATCATCCTGTAACGGCTGTTTTTGTTCGCAACAAAGGGAACGTCGGCATCGTGCCGATGCATCCGTTGGATGCCAAGGGCAAGACTCCGCTGAATCTGGAGCGCGGCGTTTTCTCTCCCGCTGGATCGAAGGGTGTTAACGAGCAGGTGATCCCGGGTGCGCCAGGGCAAAAATGGGAAACGTTGAAGTCCGCGCCCAAGGAAGCGTTCAGCAGCAGCCTGGCCTCCACGGCACCCCCGGTTCGCGTTTCGAGAACGGTACTTCAAGGCAGCGCTGGAACGCGTGTCGTCTCCACGAATCGGGATTCTTCCATCGCCTACGACCCGAAAGAACATCGTTTTGTGAATGCGAACAGCGGTTCGAGTTCGGCCATTCTCAGCGAAAAAGAAAGTGTCGCTGCGAGTGAAAGGACGGCAGCGGCCGCGAACGCGAGTGCCCGCAATGCAACGGCTGGGATCCCAGCTACGACCGCCCGCAATTCAACAACTCCGCCGCCGCGCAATACCGTGCCGCCTCCGGCGCCGCACTACTACGGTGGAGAGCGCGGGAGCGCAAACTCTTCCGGCTCTCACAGCACTTGGAGCGGGTCCCGGTCCTCGGGCTCTTCGAGCACCGGCAGTTCGGGACGTAGCACATCTGCTCCGGCACCAGCACCCCACGCATCCGGCGGCCGCCCGCACTGAACCAGCTAAATGTCTATTCTGAAGCGGCCCCGAGTCGGGGGCCGCTGCTATTTTTGAGAGGAAGCCGATCGCCCTTTCAGGAGAAAATCATTCCGGCGTAGCCGACCACCTGGTCGCGATCGCCGGAGACGTCGGCGGACGTCGCATATTTCACCAGTTCTGCTTTCTTCACGCCCAGTGCATTGAGCGCGGTGAGCATCGCTACCGCGGGGCCCAACCCGCACATGGAGATCTCTTCGTTGCGGCAGGTGTCGTACAGCCCGCGGGGATCCAGGGCCAGCAACTGATCGATGGCTTTCTGATCCTTGGTCCGCGTGGTCGCGTCATCTTCGTAATGATTCAAATCGGAAGTGGTTAGAAGCACTACGCTTTCTTTTGAATTCGCAAGCACGCGCCCTATGGCTTGGCCGACGCTCACGAGCGATTCGAATCGCACCGTTCCCAGCGCGATCGGCACGAACGTGAATCCCGGGGCGAGCACCTGCAAAAACGGCACCTGAACTTCGAGCGAATGTTCCCCGCTGTGCGCCACGCTGTCTTCGCGCAGCAGCGGACACGCTTCTTGCAATGCTTCCGCCAACGCCTCGTCAATGGGCGCGTCTCCGAGTGGCGTCCGCCATGCCCCGCTCGAAAGAATGGCTGCCTCCTCACCCCGAGGATAGTGCCGCACACCCAGAATGATGATCTTCTGTGGCAGCTCGACGCGCGCGAGCACGGCGCCCGCCACGTGGCCCGAATACATATATCCCGCATGAGGCGTCAGACAAGCTCTCACCGGAGTTGCCGGATAATGCGCGTCAGGCCGCGAATACTCGCGAACGAGGGCAGTGAGTTCCTTGGGAGTGGAAGGATAAAAACGTCCGGCAACCGCAGGGAGGCGAAGCATGGGGCCGCCTCGCGAATCAGATCGGCTTCGAGGGTTTCCCTTTGAACTTAATTGCCCGCATCGTGGCTGGGTCGTAATAAATCGTTACTTTGTCGCCGTATTGGTAGCCGCCCTTGTCCACAATCTGCTGCATCTTCGCCGACGCTTCCGGGGAAAGGGAGAACGTTTGGATGGTCATGTCGTTTCCCTTGGCGCGTGCGGTGATTTGCGCCGTGTTCGAGTTCAGCACTAAGCCTTCGAATTTCACCACTCCGTTCGGCTTCGGTTTTGGCTTTATCGCATTCACCACAATCGGCACTGCGGTATCCACAACGATGGGCACCACTACGGGTACTTGGGCTGCAGCGCGCGGAGACAAAACACCTGCCGCGAGGAGCATCACTGGCAGCCCGAGCCCGGCGACTTTTGCGAAATGCTTCACTCGTTGTCGTCCGTGGCAATCCGCAGCGACTTCAGAAACCGCACGTCCTGGGGTGTCATCGGCAGCCGCGCCACCGGCTTCCTGTCATTCTCTTCTGTCAGCGATTCCTGGTCCACCTGAATCCGCAACGACTCCAGGAAGCGCCGGTCTTGTGTAGTCAGCTTGGCGTCCTCTGCCATTGCGCCATCGCGTTTTGCCAGTCCGATGGTGGCGTCCAGTTTGAGCACAATATCGTAGCCGTGCGCGCGCACTCCGGCAATCGCGCCGGTAATGCGGTCGGACTCGGACACCGTGTCGTTGATCGCGTGTCCCAATTCACGGAGCAGGTTCTTCAGGTGATCGTCGAGTTGCAAGGCCGGTTCTCCCGTACTACTTCCGTCATTTTAGGCCCACAAATAGTTTGATACAAGAGACCTTCGCGCCGTTGTCTCCAATCCGTCCATAGGGCGTCGGTTCGCGTTTGCCGGGGCCAAAGTTCAGGGACATTGCGTCACCGTGCCTGTCGGCCTGCAGGTTTTGCGTTAAGATGCTCCTATGTCCACCACAGCCAGCGCCGCCAGCGCGTCCCAGCAGCAAAGTGGTTTTCGGCGTCTCTGGCGCGTGCTCCGGCAGCTTTTTCACGAGCTTGTAGGCGCGCTTTTTGCCATTCTCGCGCTGGCCTGGTTCAATGCGGCGTTTCGAGCGTGGACGCGTGACGTGGCCCGCTGGCTCATCGGCATCGCTGTTAGCATGGCTCTGTTATTTGTGTTTTTTGCGGTCACTTCGTTTCGCCGTGCGCGCAGGATATAGCGAGGACGCCGTGCGCCATTTTTCGGGCTTCGATTTTCGCATTTCGTAAAATGTCGGAAACCAAAACCAAATCCGCCGCGTCCGCCGAGCGCAAGAAAGTTTTCACCACGCTCTCCGGCCTTCCCATCAACCGCCTTTACACGCGGGAAAATCTCCACAACTGGAATCCTGACGATACCCTCGGCTATCCCGGCGAATTTCCTTACACGCGCGGCATTTATCCCACCATGTACCGTGGCCGCTTCTGGACCATGCGCCAGTATGCCGGCTTCGGCACCGCCGTCGAATCCAACCGGCGCTACCGCTATCTCCTGAGCAAAGGGCAGGCCGGCCTTTCCGTCGCGTTTGATCTTCCCACGCAAATCGGCCTGGACTCCGACCATCCGCTCGCACTCGGCGAAGTCGGCAAAGTCGGCGTGGCCATCGATTCGTCGGAAGACATGGAGACGCTCTTCGACGGCATCCCGCTCGAAAAAGTTTCTACCTCGATGACCATCAACGCCACCGCCGCCATTCTTCTCTGCCTCTACGTCGCCGTGGCGAAAAAACAAGGCGCCAGCCTGCAAAAACTTTCCGGCACCGTGCAAAACGATGTCCTCAAGGAATACATCGCCCGCGGTACCTACATTTACCCCGTGCGTCCCGCGATGCGTATCGTCACCGACATTTTCTCCTGGTGTCGCGAACATCTTCCCAAATGGAACACCATCTCTATCTCCGGGTATCACATCCGCGAGGCCGGCTCGACTGCCGTGCAGGAAGTGGCCTTCACGCTTGCCAACGGGATCGCCTACGTCCAGGCCGCGCTGGACGCCGGCCTCAGCGTCGACGAATTCGCTCCGCAACTCTCGTTTTTCTTTAACGCCCACAACGACCTGCTCGAAGAAATCGCCAAATACCGCGCCGCCCGCCGTCTGTGGACCAAAATCATGCGCGACCGTTTCCACGCCAAAGACCCGCGCTCGCTCTTGCTGCGCTTCCACGCGCAAACTGCCGGCTCTTCCCTCACTGCGCAGCAGCCGGAGAACAACATCGTCCGGGTCGCGATTCAAGCTCTCGCTGCCGTTCTTGGCGGCTGCCAATCCTTGCACACAAATTCGCTCGACGAAGCTCTCGCATTGCCCACCGAAGACTCCGCCCTGATCGCTCTCCGCACCCAGCAGATCCTCGCGCATGAAACCGGCGTCACCAACACCGTCGACCCTGTCGCCGGCTCCTACGCCATTGAGCATCTCACCAACGAAATCGAAAAAGGCGCGGAAGAATACATCGCAAAAATTGATGCCACGGGAGAGATGTTGCGCGCCATCGAATCCGGCTTTGTCCAGGGCGAAATCCAGAAAGCGGCTTACGAATTTCAGCGCGCTGTCGAGAAAAAAGACCAAATCGTCGTTGGCGTGAACGACTTCGTTGCCGATGAAGAGCGGCAAATTCCTACTCTGCGGATCGATGAAGAAATCGAGCGCTCGCAAATCGCCCGCTTGAACGCTCTTCGCGCGAAACGTGACTCCGCTAAAACGCAGGCCGCCCTCGCCGAGCTCCAGCGCCGCGCCGCCACCACCGAAAATCTCCTCCCCGCCATCCTCGCCGCGGTCGAAGCTTACGCTACCGTTGGCGAAATCTCCGACGTCCTCCGCCGCCTCTTCGGCGAATATCAGGAATCTGTGGTCATCTAGCCGTCATTTGCAGGCAGGTATGTTCGAAATTGCGCTTCTCATTGCAGCCACTGCGGGGATCGCCGGCTTCGCCCGCGGCCGCGGAGGCAGACCCTGGCTTTGGGGAACCCTTACCGTGACCGGCTATTTTCTTGTGCCCTTCCTCGTCACTCTCATGGCTGTAGGCTTCGGGGCAGATCCCAAGGGGGTTAAAGAGAACGCGCAGCTCTGGTTCTTCGTTTCGGCGATTGCCTGGGTTGCTGTTCTCGCTTTTTGCGCGCGCTTCCTTCTTGGCCGCGGCTACACAAAACCGGACGGCATGTGGTCCTGTGCGAATTGCAAGTATCTGAACAAACAGTACGCAGTCATCTGCGAAGCCTGCCAGCGGCCTTACGGCAAGCCAGCGTCTTCTGCCTGAATCGTGCGTCTGTCCCACCGGCCCATCGCACAGGCTGTCACCGCTCTCCTGCTGTAGTATTCTTCCCCTCCGGAACCTCATGAAGCTGATTCTCGCTTCCGCTTCGGCCCGCCGCGCCGAAATTCTGCGCGACGCGGGCTTCCATTTCACGATGCTCTCTTCCGCCATCGACGAAACGCCTTACCCGGGGGAGTCTCCGCAAGACCTCGTGCAGCGCCTTGCCAATGCGAAAGCTGACCTCGTCGCTGCCCGCGCTGTGGGCCCGGCCATCGTCATCGCGGCGGATACCGAGGTCACCCTCGACGGCTACATCTTTGGCAAGCCGCGCTCTTCCGACGACGCGCGCCGCATGCTGGAAAAACTTTCCGGCCGCACGCACTCTGTCGTCACCGGTGTGGCTCTGATCCGTCTTCCTGACGCCGAACGCATCACCTTTGTCGAGTCCACTCTGGTGCACTTCGCCACGCTTTCCGCCGAAGAAATCACCCAGTATCTCGCGACCGGCGAAGCACATGACAAAGCCGGCGCCTACGCCATCCAGGGCCGCGCCGGGCGCTTCATCCCGCGTATCGAAGGTTGCTACTTCAACGTCGTGGGCTTGCCTCTCGCCCGCCTCCAGCACGCTCTCACCGAGTTCGGCTGGTCCGAAGACTAGTCCTCGCCATCGGTTTTAACGCCTGATCAAATTCCTGCGCGAAAATTATAGGGGGTGTCATTCCGAGCGAAGCGAGGAATCTGCTTTTAGAAGTTCACAAAGACCACACCATCGCGGAGACCCTATTCGTATCGCAAACAATCGATGGGATCGAGATTGGCCGCCAGATTCGCGGGGTAGTACCCGAAGAACAGCCCCACGCTCACGGAGATCGCAAAGCCAATCGATACCCACAGATAGGAGAGTGTTGCCGGAATCGAAGGCACCAGCGTGCGGACGAGGGTGGAAACCACGGCTCCGATTAAAATGCCAATCGTCCCCCCGACCAGCGTGAGAACCACCGCTTCCAGCAGGAATTGCAGCCGCACGTCCGCGCGGCGCGCGCCGATCGCTTTGCGCACTCCAATCTCCTGCGTGCGCTCGGTCACGGAAATGAGCATGATGTTCATCACCCCGATGCCGCCCACCAGCAGCCCGATTGAACTGATCACCGTGGTGAGAATCACCAGTGCCCCCGTAAGCTGGTTCCACAGATTGCTGAGAAAATCCGGCGAGCTCAGCTCAAAATCATTTTCTTTGCCCGTAGGGATGCGCCGCAGCCGCCGCATGGCTTGAATCACTTCGCCTTGCGCGGTTTCCACGTTCACGCTCTGGGGGACGGTGAAAAGCAGGATCAGTTCTTTGGCCTCAGGATAATTTTTCCTGAAGTTGCTCAGCGGGATGATGGTGAAAATATCCACGCCCGGGCCAAGAAACAAACCCTGATCGTGCTCGAACACTCCGATGACTTCGTACGCACCGCCGTTGATGCGCACGGTCTTTCCGATCGGGTCGCTGTTGGGGAAAAGCGATTCGCTGATCGCGGCCCCCAGCACCACCACTGGGCGCGCGTGCTCTTCGTCAAACGCGCTGATGAAGCGCCCCCGCGCGATGGTGAAGAGCGGCAGCGCCGTCGTGTACTCCGGCTCCGCGCCGCGCACGATCACCTTCTCGACACTGTGATCCCCGTACGTGATCAGGTTGGAGTCTCCAAAGAAGAAACCGCGCGTCCCCACCGTGGTCACATTCTCGACATCGGGAGCCGCCGACCGGATGGCCTCCGCGTAGTTGTATTCCAGGTATCGGCGTACCCGGATGCGCTCCGGCATGCGCGAAGGGTCCGTCCCCGGTGGAAAACGCGTCAGGAAGTAGGTGCGCGAGCCCAGCGACTCCACGCGGTCCTGAATGAAACTGTTCAGCCCTTGAATGATCGCCGCCATGGAAATCACCGAGGAGACGCCGATGACGATTCCCAGCACGGTCAGCGCTGATCGCACCTTCGACGAGCGCAGCGTCTCCATGGCTGCCAGGAAATTTTCGCGCGCTTGCGCCAGGGTCATGAGGACCATTAGTCTGACCTCAACGCAACCACCGGATCGAGCCGCGCCGCGCGCAGCGCCGGGTAAATTCCGAAAAATAACCCCACCGCGGAGCTCATGATGACGCCCATCACCGCCACCCAGGTCCGCACCGACGCCGGGAAGGGCGTGTACGTGCGCAAGACCAGCGCTACCAGGAACCCCAGCCCGATGCCGGCAATTCCGCCTGCAATGCACTGCATGAAACTCTCCGTGATGAACTGCTTCAAGATGTCACCCTGCGTGGCGCCCATGGCCCGGCGCACGCCGATCTCCCTCCGCCGCAGCGTCACGCTCACCAGCATCACGTTCATGATCACGATGCCGCCAATGATCACCGAAATCGCGCTGACCAGGATGAACACGCCGAAAAACGCCGAGCTGATGCTTCGCCACAACGCCATGTAGCTGTCCTTGGTGCCAATGAAAAAGTCATTCTCCATTTTCCCGCTCAGGTGCCGCCGCGCCCGCAGGGTAAGCTGCGCCTGATCCTGCGCCTTCTCAAAATTCCCGGTGCTGGTCTTGACGTTGATCGTCAGGCTGGTGTGAATCCCCTGGATGCTCAGAAACACGGGGAGCGGCACAATCACGAAGTTGTCTTGGTCTTGGCCCAACACGCTGCCGACCTTTTCCATGATGCCGATGACCATGAACTCATCGTTGCCGACGCGAATGCTTTTGCCGATGGGATCCACTCCGGGAAAGAGCCTCTGCACCATCGTGTCGCCGATCAGGCAGACGTTCGTGCGATGATCGGCTTCCCACGACGTGAAGTACCGGCCGAACTCCACGGTCCTCGTGTCAATATTCGCCATGTTCGGCGTTTGACCGTAAAAGTTCACGTCCGTTGACTCTTTATCGCCGTATCTTGCCTTTACGGAGGCGCTGGCCGTGGCGCCCACTTCTCCGCAAGCCGGGCATCCTTCCGCGACGGCGCGCACGTCGTCCAGTTCGATCTTCTTGTACTTCAGCGCCTTGATGATGATGTTGAAGTCCGTCACCGCAAACGGCGTGCGCGCCATCTGAAACACGTTGGTGCCCAGATTGGCGATCTTGTTTTCCACATAGAGATTGGCGCCTTGCACGATGGTCATCACTGTGATGAGCGTGGCCACACCCATCGTCAGCCCCAGCATGGTCAGCGAGGCCCGTAGCTTGTGGGCGCGCATGGCGCTCAGGCACTGGGCAAGGTTGTCGCGGACGGCCAGCATGGGCACGGGGATGCTTTCTACTCTACCAAATCCGTAGAGGGCCCACCTGGATGCTCGCTGAGCACCGTGGGGCCTTTACACTGAAGATACGAAGGGAAAGCCTTGAGGGTTACCGAGCGAACGGAAACGGGCTAGTCACGCCATCCTCCATCAGATTTTCCTTGACTCTCTAACGCCCTATGGTATACTTGGTTTTGTAGAAAACTCTGTGCGGCAGCCCTGCTGCCGCTTTTTTATTTGTGGGGGACTCCTTGAGCCTGAGCGACGGCGATGTTCGCCCGAGTTTCGGCTCGAGCAGAATGCAAAACCCTGTAGCACGGCAACCTGCGCAGGTATTATGTTTCCTTCTAAGTCGTTTAGAATTAACACTTATCAGACATCTCGCAAATGTTGATTCTAAACGACTTACAGAAAAGCTAAGTTCTTTACAATCTGCACTTACAAAATACCGGGGGGGTGAGGGGATGTTGCGCTTCTTCCACGCTGGGAGGTCAGACCTTCGGATGTCCCCGCGTGTTTTCCATCTATCTCTTTTGTTTTCAAGCAATTGCACACTCTTTTGCGCCACGGGCGCCATGCAACTCTTTTGGAATCAATTCGTTGCGCACTCTTTCCGATATCATGGGGGTGTGGGGGGTCTCCTTTCCTTATCCGCAACATGCCTTAGCTCGGTCGTGCGGAGCGTTCCGCGTCACAGACTGAGAACTGACCACTGATTACTGTCCACTGAAAACAGAAGCGCCCCGACCAAAAGTCGGGGCGCCTCTGTTGCTTCAGGGGGGAGGAGGAAACTTACGGCTTCGGTTCAGCCTGCGACTGTGTCTTGGCGTTGTGCTTCTTGTGGTAGATGTTCTTGGAAGCGGCGTTCTGTTCTTTGTTGGTTTGTTTCTTTTCGCTCGCGTTGAGCTTGCCGCCATTGGCCTTGCGGTCCGCGGCAACTTCCTTGTTGATGCCCTTCTGCTGATTTTCGAGCTTGGCCGTTTCGCCGGCGGTCAATTGGCCGCTCTTCACGCCGTTGGCGATGCGGTCCTGCTGATTTTCACGGCGCTGCCCCACCTTGTTGTTGCCGTAGTGCGCGGTGTTGGCATTGTGCTTGTCAGTGTAGATCTGCTTGGACAACTGATTCTGCTGCCGGTTGACCTGCTTCTTCTCCGCCGCCGTCAGCTTGCCGCCGTTGGCCGCGCGGTCCGCCGCTGTTTCCTTGTTGATGGCCGCTTCTTTCTTTTCCAGCTTGGCCGTTTCGCCCGCGGTCAATTGGCCGCTCTTCACGCCGTTGGCGATGCGGTCCTGCTGATTCTCCTTGCGCTGCTCCACAACCGGATTGGGCTTTTCTGCCGGCGCAGGTGTCGCGGAGCTTCCGCTCTGCGATGACGAAGACTGCGAGCCCGAAGAAGACTGATCCTGCGCCATGGCTACGCTGCCCGCGAGCAGCACCGCAACAGGCAGGGCGCTCCACTTCATCCAAGTGAATTTCATTTTTTTCTCCTGATCGTTATGTCGAAAATCGTGAATCCCGGGTCCCCTGTGATACCCGATGCTGCGCGCAAAAGACCGTCGATGCTACTGGTCGATGGGACAGGTTTTGCCTCTTGGACAGGTGTTTTCCGCTACTCTTTGGGCACAATTCCTGCGTAGCAACGCGGCACCTGCTTTTCCCGGAGTTTGTCGTCGTTCACTAAAACAAAAAGGGCGGCACACAGGCCGCCCGAATCCCCATCGCAAGTGAATTTTTTCCGCCCTCGACGCTACTTCTTTTCTTCGGCGGGCTTCTCCGCTTGCGGCGGAGCCGGTGTCTGTGCCGGCGGTGCCGGCGTGTGCGAACTACCTGACATGCCTTCCTTGAAGTTACGAATGCCTTCTCCCAGCCCGCGCATCACTTCCGGAATTTTTCGGCCGCCAAACAGAATCAGAATCACAATCGCCACAATCATCCAATGAACTGGACTTTCAAACATAAACTCCTCCCGCGCTCCCGCACCGAATACGTTGACTGTAACCCTAACTCAGCGCTACTCGCGCCACAAGTATTGTCTGCAGCGTGCACCTATAGGATAACACGCTCGTCGCCTTCCCGGCGCGTCACCCGTTCGCGGTCCAGGTATTCGAGCAGGGGGATCGCGTACTTCCGGGTAATCCCGGTCAGCTCCTTGAAAACAGGCACGGAAATCCGCCCACCTTTGGCCTTCTTGTAAGACGTGAGTTGCTCTCTCAAATCGGAGAGCGCCTGCCGGTGAAAAATCAGTTCCGGCGACACGCGAATCAGGTTTTTTTCGCGCAGCAGGATGTGCAGCAATTTTTCCGATCTCTTCGTTTCCACGGCAAGCTTTGCCAGCACTTCTTTCACCGACGGCACCGCCAGGCCAGCTGACGCAAAAGCAGCTTCAATTTGATCTTTGGCCTTCGCCTCTTCGGGTTGCAGTGCGATTTCCGAGCCTGCTTTCTTGACCAACTCGCCCGGTGAATCCAGCTTTTTCTGTGTTACCAGTTCCTCCAGCGCGGCGCGAAAGGTCTCGGCTCGCACACGCCTGCCGAGACTGGCGCGCAAGTCTTCCCGCAGGATTCCCGGCAGAAGCGGATTTTCTTTTTGAAATTTCTCGACTTTCTCGAGGGTTTTCTTCCGAACGTCCTCGAATACCTTCTGGGAGACCAGCACTAGCGGTTCCGCGGACACGGTTTTCACGCGCCCCGCCGCGGAGAGTTTTTCCGCAGCGCCGTGGATTTCGTTATCTATCCACGTTGTGTGCGCAACAACTTCTTCGTACCCCAGACCGAAGAGCGCCCGCTCGGTCATCGTTGCAAGGACTTCTTCCCGATTGCTTCGTTCGAGCGTTTCGAGAAATGCGACTCGATGGGTATCGCGTAGCATGGGGCGCCGCGCCAGCGGATCTAAAACCACGCCGCCACCAATCGTCACCACCGGCGAGAATTGCCGCAGGATGAAGCGGTCGCCGGGCAGCACCAGAATCTCATCTTGCAATTTCAGATTTGCGAAGGCACTTCTGCCCGGCTGCAATTCTTTCTGCCCGTGAAAAAAAACTTCGGCGATCGTCTCCGCCGTCCCTGCGTGAAAATGTACACGCGTGCCCTGCTTCATTTTTCTTGCCGATGCCAGCAACTCCAGCCGCGCATCCATGCGGCGGGTTTTACGGAACTTACCAGGAGTGGTCAGCACCATGCCGCGCTTTAGCGCGGTGTGGTCGATGCCCGCCAAGTTCACTGCGGTGCGCTGCCCCGGCGTCGCGCGTTCCACCGCTTTCCCGCCGGATTGTACGCCGCGCACGCGCAACCGCTCCCCACTTGGAAACAATTCAACTTCATCGCCCGCGCCAACGCTCCCGGAAATCAGCGTCCCCGTCACCACCGATCCGAATCCTTTCATGGCGAACGCACGGTCGATCGGCAACCGGAAATAGCGCGCCGCGTCCTTGGCCGTCGCATTGGCCGCCGCTTCCCGCAAAGCCTTCTTCAGTTCTCCGAGGCCCGCACCCGTTTTGGCGCTCACAGGAACCAGCGGGGCATTTTCGAGGAACGATCCTCGCAGAAATTCCTCCGCCTCCAGCCGCACCAGCTCCAGCGTGTCGCTGTCCACCAGGTCGCTCTTGGTCAGCGCCACTACCCCGCGCTGTATTCCGAGCAAGCGGCAAATGTCGAAGTGTTCACGCGTCTGTGGCTTGATCGATTCGTCGGCGGCAATCACCAGCAGCAGCACGTCGATTCCGGTAGCGCCCGCGAGCATGTTGCTGACGAAGCGCTCGTGTCCGGGGACGTCGACAAAACCGAATCGCACGCCATTTTCCTCAAGGAATGCAAAACCCAAATCAATGGTGATTCCCCGGCGCTTCTCTTCGGCCAGCCGGTCCGGGTGCGTGCCGGTCAGCGCTTCGACCAGCGCGGATTTGCCATGGTCGATATGCCCGGCCGTGCCGACAATCACGCTTTTGGTTGCGTTGGAGATCATTGACATGATTTCGCGTGAAGGATCTTCCGCAGCTCTGGATGCTACTGGAGAGAAGAAGCAGGGGTCAAACTGCGAGAACTATTTTGCGGCGGCGATTTCGTCGACGATGGATTGTGCCGCGGCGCGCGGATCCAGCGCGGCAAGAATCGGCCGGCCCACCAGCAGAAAATCGGCACCCGCGCGAATCGCCTCCGTCGGAGTCGCCTTCCGCGCTTGATCGTCGGACTTTGGTTCCACGGCGGAATCCTTGGGACGCACGCCGGGCGTGGCAATCAAAAAATCAGGCCCACACGCTTTGCGGATGGCCTTGGCTTCCTGGATGGAAGCAACCACACCATCCACGCCGGCTTTCTTGGCAAGTTGCGCGAGCTTCACCACGCGCATTTTCGGCGCGCCGCCGATTCCCGCTTCTTTCATTGCTTTCTGATTCATGCTGGTGAGAATCGTCACGGCCAGCAGGCGCGGCCGGTCGGCGCCCATGGGCACGCCCGCGCTGATGGCCTGCGCCGCCGCTTCCATCATCGCTTTGCCTCCGAGCGCGTGCACATTCAGGAGTTGCACGCCGGGCATGCTTGCGGCGGAAAGCACCGCACCGGCAACGGTGTTCGGAATGTCATGGTATTTCAGATCCAGGAAAACGCCCGCGCCCAGTGCGGCAATTTCTTTGACAGCGGCGGGACCAGCGGCAGTGAAGAGCTGGTTGCCGATCTTGAACATGCCGACGAGATCGGCAATTTGCTTTGCGAATTTCACTGCGGAGGACAACGAATCAAAATCGAGAGCGACAACCAAACTGCTGCGGGGATGGGCATCGAAGGTCGTCAGGGTCATAGTGGACCCCGACTCCTCCGGGGTCAGTGTTTCGCGGGAAGTTCCAGCAGTTCGAGCCGGACCTGCCGCACGCCCGAATGAATCAAGCCGATTTTCCGGGCGACACGATAGGATACATCAATTTCGCGACCTTCTTGATAGGGACCCCGGTCATTGATACGCACCAGTTCGAAGCTGCCGTTTCGGGGGTTCACTACACGGACCAGAGACCCAAAAGGCAGGTTGGGATGGGCGGCCGTTAGGGCTTCGGAGTCGAAGCGTTCGCCGTTGGCGGTCTTGCGCCCGGTGAACCCGGGGCCATACCAACTGGCGTTGCCTACCCAGGTCTTTATCGGCTTAATGGGTTGATTCAAGTGCGCCACGAGGGGGGCCTCCATCGCCGGAGCGATGAGGAACATGAGAAGCACCCACCGAAACGCAGCCCACATCATGAAAAGTCGATGTCTCATAGTGTGTTCTTTGTGCTACTAAATCCTAAAAAGTGTAGCAGGAAAGCCTCGTTATGTCAACTGTTTTCTGCGCGAAATCTGTCCCTTATCTCGTTAAAAGTAAACATCTTAGCTCGTTCCAGGACCTTCGTAAGGGCTTCAATGAGTCGCTCACTGGCCCTCGGGTCAGCAAAGCTGGCCGTCCCGACCTGTACTGCCGAAGCGCCTACGGAGAGGTATTCAAGCACGTCTTCGACCGTCTCGATGCCTCCCAAGCCTATAATTGGTGTCTTGACCGACTTCCGCGTCTCCCATACCAGCCTCAAAGTGATGGGTTTGATGGCCGAACCTGACAATCCGCCCGTTGGACTCCCTAAGCAGGACTTCCCGGTGCGGTAGTCGATGGCCATTGCCGGGTAAGTATTTGCCACCGTGAGGGCATCCGCCCCTGCCTCCTCGGCAGCCTGGGCGATAAGTCCAATGTTTGTAACGAGAGGGGAGAGTTTCACCCACAGGGGTCGCTTGACCGCAGTTTTTCGAGCCGCAGCCACGACCTCGGACAGCATGATGGGGTCACACCCGAACTGCATACCCCCCCCCTTGACGTTGGGGCAGGAGACATTCAACTCGTAGCCCGCTAGGCCGTCGGCGTCCTCAAGGACCCGGATCACCTCGATGTAATCTTCAACGGAATAACCGAAAACGTTGGCGATAATCGCCGTATCGAATTTTCGCAGTACTGGGAGTTTTTCGGCCACAAAGGCCCGGACACCCACGTTTTGGAGACCGACCGCGTTGAGCATCCCCGAGGGGGTGGGGTAAAGGCGGGGGCCGGGGGCGCCCTCCATCGATTCCTTGGAAAGGCCCTTGGTGACAAAGCCGCCCAGGCGATTCAGGTCAACGAGGTGGGCGAATTCGAGGCCGTAACCGAAGGTGCCGCTAGCGGCGAGAATAGGATTCCGCAGGCGCAACGCGCCAATTTTTACGCTGAGGTCAACGGCGCCAGCGGAACTCACTTCGCGCAAGAGGATAACATGAAGGCACTCCAACCCGCTCAAAAATCTGTCAGCAGTCGACGATGCTCAGGTGGCGATTTTCTTCTCTGCCCAAAGGGCGATCCACAACGCGACGAGCAAGCCGAAGAGCCAGGGAAATGCGAACAGATGAAGGCGCGCTTGGAGCTGCAGCGAATGCTGAAAGGAAGTGGAAGGGGGAATAGGGGGTCGAAGCACGTTTAGCCAAACGGCACCGGCTGTGATCAGTGCCCAGACGCACAATATATAGAGTCTATGCAGCCCCCTTCTCCTCTCTAGCGAAAAAGCAATGACCAGCACGACGAGGAAGTCAAGAAACCAACGGGGACCGAAAGCTAACATTCCGAAGATGAACCACTTGACGTACTCATCGTCATCCCATGCAGGTCGGGGAATGAAGAACCAGGCAAAGGCGACAAAGGCTATCGTCCACAGCACCAGAATCCACAAACGTCGTCCCTTACTAGTCATAATTTCCTAAGGCCTTTCGGTTAGTCTACGGAATCGCGGAGGGGCGCGTCAGGGATTTGAGGTTGGTGCCGAGGTCGGGACGGATTTTGGGCGAATGGGATGAGAAGCGGAGTGCACTGGAGCGGGTTCCTTCAAAGCTTCGGAGAGGACGTGGCCGTCAGAAACAACCAGCGTGACTCCGCAGAGAGCAGCCAAAGTAGGCGCGATGTCCGCCGGCGTGATGGCTTCAAAATATTCGCCCGGCTGAATTCCGAAGCCCATCAACAACACCGGCACGCGCTGGTCATAAGCGTAGGGAGCGCCGTGCGTCGCGCCATAATCGCGTGACGTTCCGGGTTCCGAATAATCCCACAGCCAGTAAGGCTTAGGCACGAGGACCAGATCGCCGCTGCGGGATGATAAGAAACTTTCGGACTGCGCGATTTCCATGGGACTCATCGTGGAAGGGCGATTCTCTAATTCCTCGGCGCGATAAACAGCGGCTACACCCGGAACACTCAACATCGCATGGAACACAGCTTGCAATGCTTCGGGATTGGACTTCAATTTATCGTACGTGCCCGGCGTGAAGTACACGCCGGTGCCGCCGATTTCCGAGACCGCCGGTTTTGGGAAATGAAAAGGCTCCAGAGCTTTTTCGATTTGCTCGTGCACCTTCGGGACGTGCAACCAGCCGGCGTCGATCCCCAACTTTTGAAGGTCTTCCGGGATGGGCCCGACGCCGTGATCCGCACTGAAGGCCACCACATAGTTGCCTTTCCCCACGGCCCGATCGAGGTGGGAAAAGAATTCGCCGAGGTCGCGGTCGAGCCGCACAAGAACATCCTGGATTTCCCAACTGCGCGGCCCGAAGGCATGACCGACAAAATCCACTGGAGAAAAGGCCACGCCGAGGAAATCCGTGCCCGCGCGCTTTCCAAGGCCGAGTTCGTCCACAGCTGCTTCGGCGAACCGGGAAAGGTAAGTATCCGCGTAGGGACTGCTCTCCCACTGGTCATAGAACACCGGGTCGGGCGCGGTGCTGTTTGCCATCCCCCGGAGGGGATGAGGCAATGCCGGACCAAAGCCCGGAGGAGGGACGGCGCCGTTTGCCTTTTCGGAATAAAGATAAGCTGAACTCGGCAGCAGCGGAGTCCACGTTTTTCCATAATCGCCCGAAACGGGATGAGCCTTGGCGTACTCCTCGACAAATTTCGATACGGGATACGCACTCGAAGTCGCCCATGCACCAACGGCAGGATCAAACCAGGTGACCGCATCGCCAGCGCGGCCGCCCAAAGTGATCGACGAGCGGGCCTTCAGCGAAAAAGTCACCACGCGAACGCCAGGGCCGGATTGAAACTTCAATTCATCGGCAAACGCCGGAACGAGAAGCCTGGCGGCGCTGTTTCCGCCCGATACAGCCGCCCCCGCATAGCCAACATTTTTCACCTTCGAATCGTCGGTGCAGGTTATCTCCTTGTGCAGCTCGCGGTCCCACCATTCATTCGAAATCAGCCCATGCGTGGCCGGAAGAGCGCCGGTGGAAATGGTGGCATGGCCGGCGCAGGTGGTGGTGACGGCGTAGGGGAAAGCGGCATTGCGGAACCAAGCGCCTTCGGCAACCAAGCGTTTCAGCCCGCCGGTCCACTGAAAGTCAAACTTATCGATGTAATCGGCGCGCATCTGATCGACGACGATGAGCACGACCAGCTTGGGTTTTGTGACGGCGTTAGCCGCACGTGCATGGGGAGGCCTTTCCTGCGCACGCGTGATCGGCAAGAATGTGGTGATGAGCCCAAGCAGGAGAATGATGGTGCGAATGCGGCGTGTGAAGGGGTTTTTGTTGCGCGCCATGGCCAAGTCTTGCCTCCAAACAGGGACACGAAGTCTACCACGAGGTGCTTTACGGCGAGGTAACAGGGCCGGATTGACCGTTCGGCAGCCACCAATGATACGATTACCCGACCATGCGCATTGTTGAAAAAGCCCAGTTGATGTCGGCGCCGGAAATCGACCGCACGCTACAGCGGCTGGCGCACGAAATCGTGGAAAAAAGTGGGGGAACCAAGCATCTGGCGCTGATCGGAATCGTGCGACGCGGAGTGCCACTAGCGCAGCGGATTGCGCAGGCCATGCGCGGGATCGATGGTGTCGAGGTACCTGTCGGCACACTGGATATCACGCTGTACCGCGACGACCTTTCGAAAGTGGCGCCCCAAGCGGTATTGCGCTCGTCGGACATTCCGTTCGGGGTAGATAACATGGACCTGGTGCTGGTGGATGACGTGCTGTACACCGGGCGGACGATTCGCGCAGCGATGAACGGCATTTTCGATCTTGGCCGGCCAAAGCGAGTGGCTCTGTCCGTGCTGATCGACCGGGGCCACCGCGAAATGCCCATCGAGGCACAATATATCGGGCGGCATGTGCAGACCAGCGCCACGGAAATCATCGAGGTGCGCTTGCGGGAGATTGACAAGGAAGAGCGCGTGGTGCTGGTCGACCGCGTGGAGTAATTTTGGATTGGCGATTCGGGCTGGCTATTTTATGATCTGAGAAGGGACATTGACTTACCGCTTTCGCGATCTCCTCGCTCTCGAGCCGCTTACTGCGGACGAACTCAGTTTTCTTCTTGACCAAAGTAAACCTTTTCAAGAAATCCAGCGGCACCCGCTGAAAAAACTCGCGACACTGCGCGGAAAGACTGTGGCACTGGCATTTTTTGAGAACTCGACGCGCACGCGCATCAGCTTTGGAACGGCCGCGTCGCGGCTGGGCGCCGACACCATGAACCTGCAAGCCGAGGCTTCCAGCATCAAGAAGGGCGAGACGCTGCTGGATACCGCGTTCAACTTGAATGCCATGAAGCCAGACTGCCTGGTCATGCGGCATTCGGCGTCGGGAGCGACGGATTATGTAGCCAGGCATCTGGATATTCCGGTGGTGAACGCGGGCGATGGCACGCACGAACATCCTTCGCAGGGCTTGCTGGACGCGCTGACGATCCGGGACCGGCTGGGCACCATCAAAAATCTGAACGTGACGATTCTGGGCGATATTCTGCACAGCCGGGTGGCACGTTCGAACATTCATCTGCTGGGAAAATTCGGCTGCCGGTTTACGCTGTGCGGGCCGTCGATCTGGGTGCCGCCTGAGCTGGAGAAGATTGCGCCGGGCACGGAGATTCGCTGCGTTTACGGGATGGAGGAAGCGCTGGAAGACACGCACGTCATTATGATGCTGCGCGTGCAAACCGAACGGCTGAACGATCCGCCGCTCTCGGCGAACGATTACATCCTGCTCTACCAGCTCAATGCCGAGCGGCTGAGGCGTGCCAACTGCGACGCGATTGTCTTGCATCCCGGTCCGATCAATCGCGGAATCGAGATTACGCCCGACGTGGCGGATGGACCGCAATCGTGCGTGCTGGAGCAAGTGACGAACGGGGTCGCAGTACGCATGGCCATCCTTTATCTGCTGATCAGCGGCGCCTCGGAAAGCGGCACGCACCCGGCGCTGGAAGCGAAGCCCAAGGAATCCGCCAATGCTTCTGATTAAGAACGGGCGCGTGATCGATCCTGCCAGCAAGACCGACGCGGCGATTGACGTTTTGCTGGACGGGGAAAAGATTAAGGAAGTCGCCCCAGTGGGAAAGATTGCGGCGCCACAGGATGTGGAAGTTTTTGACGCCACAGGACTGATTGTCGCGCCCGGATTCATCGACCTGCATGCGCATCTGCGCGAACCCGGGCAGGAATCCTCGGAAACTATCGAGACAGGAACCAGGGCCGCGGCACGCGGCGGCTTCACTGCAGTTTGCTGCATGCCGAATACGAAACCGGTGAATGACAATGCTTCCGTGACGCGATTCATTCTGGATCGCGCGAAGACGACCGGGAGCGTGCGGGTGTGGCCGATTGGCGCAGCTTCGATGGGCAGCAAAGGCGAAGCCATTGCGGAAATTGCCGGGATGAAGGAAGCGGGGATCGTGGCGGTTTCGGACGACGGAAAGCCCATTGCCACGGCCAAGCTGGCGCGGCAAGTAATGGAATACTGCCGGTCGCTGGATTTGACGGTGATTGAGCATGCGGAAGATGTTTCGCTTGCGTGTGGCGCGGTGATGCGCGAGGGCGTGACGTCCACGCGGCTTGGCTTGCGGGGGATGCCGGCGGCGGCGGAATCGGTTTGCGTAGCGCGCGACGTGCAACTTGCCGAACTGACGGGAGCGCGCCTGCATATCGCGCATCTCTCGGCCAGAGCTTCGCTCGAGCAGGTGCGCTGGGCGAAGTCTCGCAAGCTGCGGGTGAGCTGTGAAGTCACGCCGCACCATTTCACGTTGATTGATGAAGACGTGGCGTACGATTCGCACTTCAAGATGAATCCGCCGCTGGCCTCCCGGGAGGACCGCAAAGCTTTGATTGAAGGATTGGCAGACGGCACGATAGACGCCATCGCTACGGATCACGCGCCGCATGAACCTGCGTTGAAGGACGTGGAATTCGATCGCGCGCCGTTCGGCATTCTGGGATTTGAAACGGCACTTGCGCTGGCGCTGGAGCAGTTGGTCGCTACGGGACGCGTTTCGCTGATGCGCATGGTCGAGCTTTTTACCACAGGCCCGGCGCGAGTGCTCGGCGTGGAGCGCAAGATTGCCACGGGCCAGGTGGCCGACCTCACGATTTTCTCGCTCGATCAAACGTGGACCTACAACGTGAAGGAATCAGTCAGTAAGTCGCGCAACTCACCCTTCGACGGCCGCAGATTCAAGGGCGGTCCCGTTGCCACCATCGTTGCCGGCCGCATCGTAGAACGCCGCGGGTAACGTAGATGGGCACGCCAATCCCGCCGGTGGGGAAATCAGGCTTCCGCGGTCGAGACCGGGGCAAGCGGGCGCCTTTTCTGCAGCATTCGCACAATCCAGAAACCACCGACGCCAGAGGCGAGGTGCTTGAGGGTGTGGCCGCTGACGAGGTGGCCGATCGAGAAGATTTGCCGGTCAGCCAATTCGCAGATCTTGGCGAGCACGTAAAGGCCAGCCACGACGAGGAGGTCTGATCCTCGCGAATAGCGCGGTGGCAGCAACAATGCGACGATCAGCGCGAGAACGGCATAAACCTGTACCGCTCCGAAGAACCGCAAGTCGGCGGCACCACGCTCAACGCTTAAATGCCAGTGAATCACGCTGCCGATTCCTACGGCAGTCAGAGTAGGCAGCAACCAAAGACCAAGCCTCACGTTGACGCGTTCTGCAATCAGGGCCGATACCAGGGGCATGAAAACGATGGTCATCGGCACGCGGTCCCAAACAAGACGATCGTTGTCCGGAGCGAGGTGATAGTACGCGGAGCCAAAAGCGGTCAGCAGCAGGCCAAGAAAGACGAATAAGTAGGGCCAGCGCTCACGCGCATCGACGAATTGATCCAAGCTGGACTTTCTGAATAGAAATGCCAATCCCCACAACCCGGCGATAAGATACACAGCATTGGAAGCAACATCACCGAAGTGCGGGATGCCCAGCCAGACGCGCTGATCGGCAAAGTGATGATAGGACGGAGGCAGGTCCATTCGCGGGGTGAACAGCACCGCGGCTCCGACAATCACCGCAAGCGCTAGGAACGGCCAAATGCCCGAGCGCTTCGGAAGCGTCAGGCGCATGGTGTTCAGTGCGCAGTGGGTTCGGCAGCGGGATGGAGGCCATGCTGCGGCACTTCGTGGATGCCGCGCGCGGGCGCCTCGATGCGCTGGCGATAGAAATGATCGAGCGGAACGCGGCCTTTTCCGATGGCGTAGCCTTTCTCGATCGCTTTAGTGACGTAGGCTTTCGCCAGGGTCGCAGCTTCGAACAGCGACCGGCCGGAAGCAAGCTGGGCTGCAAGCGCCGAAGAAAAGGCGCAACCGGTTCCGTGCATGTTGTCCGTCTTCACCCGTTCGCCGCTGAGTTGCACGAGCTCGGTGCCATCCAGCAGCACATCAACGGCGCGTTCCAGGTGGCCGCCTTTGACGATCACCGCGCGCGCCCCCATCTCGACAATCTTGCGGGCGGCGGCTTCCATGTCGGAAACCTCTTTGATCGTCAGCCCGGTCAAGATTTCGGCTTCCGGCACGTTAGGAGTGACGACGCTGGCACGCTTGAGCAGTTCCGTGGCGACGAATTTGACGCCGGCCGCATCGAGGAGCTCCGCGCCGGTCGAGGATTTCATCACCGGGTCGTGGACCACGTGCGTGAATTTGTGGGCGTCGAGAAATTCCGCAACCGCGGCGGCATTGCCACGGTTTCCCAGCATTCCTATTTTAACGGCGGCGATTTCGCAATCCGCTGCCAGCGCATCGAGTTGCGCGCGCAGCTCCGCGCTGGGCGTGTTGTGCACGGCCTCGACGCTCTGCGTGTTTTGTACCGTCAGCGAAGTGATCGCCGCCACGCCGTAGCAGCCGTGCGCCGCAAACGTTTTCAAGTCGGCAGCGGTTCCGGCGCCGCAGGAGGGATCGAAACCTGCAATCGTCAGAAGAATCGGCGGCGCGGCGTGGCTATGTCCATTCGTGCTCATCGTCTTTCTTGCTCGAACGAAGAAAATTGCCGGTCCGCGTTCGAAAAACGGACCGGCAGCTCTGAATGTACGCGCACTATTTTTTCAGCGCAAGGAAAATTTCACGACAAAAGTGGCAGCCCGAGCCTTCCGTCTTCGGCCCAGCAAGAATAATGATTGGGAAATGGCTCACGCTTGAAGGGGTGAGCAATAGAATCAGGGGAACAAACCGCGGACGAGAGTGGCTTCGGCGACGCGGCCCACGGCAAGAATCATCGCGCCCGCGCGCGGCGGGACGTGGTGCTTGCGCATGGTGTCCACCATTTCGCGGAAGGCGCGCACCATGATCTTTTGCAGGCGCGCGTTCACTTCCTCAACGTCCCACATGAGGCCTTCCTGGTTTTGCACCCATTCGAAGTAGCTCACGGTGACGCCACCGGCGTTAGCGAGAATGTCCGGCAGCACGGTGATGCCGCGGCGGGCCAGAATTTCGTCAGCGTGCGGCGTAGTGGGGCCGTTGGCGGCTTCGGCGACGATGCGCGCCTTAACGGCTTCGGCATTGTGCAGCGTAATCATGTTTTCCAACGCCGCGGGAATCAAAATGTCGCATTTCATGGTCAGCAATTCGTCGTTGCTGATACGGGATGCGCCCGGCATACCGACTACAGTGCCCGACCGTTCCTTGTAGCGAATCGCCTTGAGGGGATCAATGCCGCGAGAATTGGTGACGCCGCCGCGCGTGTCGCTGAGTGCGATGATTTTGGCTTTCTTTTCGGCAAATAGGCGGGCGGCGGTAGCGCCGGCGTTGCCAAATCCCTGAATCGCCACGGTCGCGCCGCGGAGCGGGATCTTTTTCACCTTGCACGCCTCTTCCACCACGTAGAGCAGACCGCGCGCGGTGGCTTCGCCACGTCCCTCGGAACCGCCGATGGAAACCGGCTTGCCGGTCACAACGCCATGCGCTGCGTGGCCGATCGTCATGGCGTAGGTGTCCATGATCCAGGCCATGGTCTGCGCGTCCGTGTAGACGTCGGGCGCCGGGATGTCCTGCGCGGGTCCGATGAGCGGCAGAATCTCGCTGGCGTATCGCCGTGTCATGCGTTCTAGTTCGCTCTTGGACATGCGCTTGGGATCGCAGATGACTCCGCCTTTCGCTCCGCCGAACGGAACGTTCACGGTGGCAGTCTTCCAGGTCATCCAGGCGGCCAGCGCCTTTACTTCGTCCAGAGTGACATTGGGATGGTAGCGAATGCCGCCTTTTCCCGGCCCGCGCGAAATGTTGTGCTGCACGCGGTAGCCGGTGAAGACTCTCACCTGGCCGTTGTCCATCTTGGTCGGCAAAGAAACTTCCAGCACGCGCTTCGGGGTGCGCAGGATCTGGCGCAAGCCGGGATCCAGTTTCAGGAATTCCGCCGCCATATCAAACTGGATCTGTGCGATACGGAATGGGTTCAAGTCCTCGCGGGGAGCAATGCGGGGCACCATCGGTGGTGCGCCGATCTGCTTTGTTGGGGTGGGCTTTGCGACCGTAGCCATCAGCGTCGGTCCTTTCGTCTGCTCGATTTATGCAAAATTTCGTAAATCAACTTGGCCCAGGTGCTGTGTTCGTTCAACCGCAAATCCTTCTACCCGTTTGCTGCGGACTTCTTGGCGGTACCGGCATACGCATCGCGGCAAGCAAGGGAACAGAAGTGAAGCAGCTCGCTGCCTTCCTGCAAGGGAATCGCTAGCGTCTCGTCCACGTGCATGCCGCACACCGGGTCGCGCACCAACCGCCGCGCTGTCCCAGGATTCTCCGCCTCGACGGTCGCATCGCTCCGCTGCGGCGTTGCGGACGCGTCGTTTTGCAGCATCCAGCCGAAAACGCGGCGAAGGAGCCACACGCTCCAGGAAACCACGAGAAGCCAGAATAGAAACCGAATGATGCGGCTAAGAAATGTCATGGGAGCCAAAGACCCTAGTATATCGCGGGACTCCCTAAATTCCCCTAAGCCGAGTGTATGCAAGGCGAAAAGGGGTAGTCAAACGAAAAGGCGTGATTTCAAGAGGTTGCGAGGCGAATGGGCGGCTGGCGGTAAGTGCTAGAAACAGTGGGAATTAAGGTTAAGTCTTTTAGTTACAGTATATTACCATATTGGCGAGGGGAGGGAGGCGGAGTATTGACGGTAAGGCACAGAACCGTCCGGGAGGGCGCAGAAACTACGCTATTTAGGCGCTGGAATGCGGTCGATGCCCATGTATGGGCGAAGCACCTCCGGGACAAGGATGGAGCCATCGGCCTGCTGATAATTCTCGACGAGTGCGATCCAAGTGCGGCCAACCGCCAGTCCGGAACCGTTGAGCGTGTGCACAAAGTCGCTCTTGCCGCCGCCTTTGGGCTTGAAACGGATGCCCGCGCGGCGCGCTTGAAAAGCTTCACAATTCGAGCAGGAAGAAATTTCGCGAAATTCATTGCTGGACGGCAGCCACACCTCGAGGTCGTACGTTTTCGCGGAAGCAAAACCCATGTCGCCGGTGCAAAGCAGCACGGTGCGATGATGCAGGCCGAGTCTCTGAAGAATAGATTCGGCATTTCGCACCAGAGTTTCGAGTTCCTCATAACTCTTCTCCGGGTGCGTAAATTTGAAGAGCTCGACTTTCTGGAATTGATGCTGGCGGAGGATCCCGCGTGTGTCTTTTCCCGCCGCGCCCGCTTCCGAGCGGAAACAAGCGGTCCAGGCGGTGACGCAGATGGGAAGTTTTTCCTCGGGAACGGTTTCATCGCGATAGAGATTGTGCAGCTCGACTTCGGCCGTGGGAGTGAGCCAGAAGTCGGTGTCTTCGAGACGGAAAAGATCGGCAGCGAATTTGGGCAACTGGCCCGCGGCGGTGAGCGATGCGCTGTTTACGATGAAGGGCGGGAGAATTTCCGTATAACCGTGCTCGCGCGTGTGCACGTCCAGGAAAAAATTTGCAAGGGCGCGTTCGAGGCGCGCACCCCAGCTCTTATAGACGGCAAAGCGCGCGCCGGTGATTTTGGCGGCAGCCTCGAGATCCAGGATTCCCGCGCGTTCGCCAACTTCCCAGTGCGGCCTCGGATGAAAATCGAATTTCGGTGGTGCGCCCCAGCGGCGCACTTCCTTGTTGTCAGCAGCCGTGCTACCGACCGGCACGCTCGAGTGCGGTACGTTGGGAATCGTAAGCAGCAAGTCGCGCTGCCGGGCATCAAGCACAGCAATGCGTCCGTCGACTTCCTTGATGAAGTCAGAAGCCTGCTTCATTTCCGCGATGAGGTCATCGGCGCTCTGTTTATCCTTCTTGAGCCGGGCAATTTCCTCGCTGGCTTTATTGCGCTGCGCTTTGCGCCTCTCATTGAGGGTAATGAGTTCGCGGCGCTCCTTATCCAGCGCACGGAAGCCGTCCAACTCGAGAGTGATGTCGCGCTTCTTCGCCATTTCGGCGAAGACGTCCAAATGCTCGCGAAAGTAGCTGAGGTCATGCATGAGTGGGAAAAGGATACCGTAATCCACGCGAGAGGCAAGTGTCGCGAAGAGACGCCTTGTAGCGCAGTTTCCGACGACGGAATGTACAGCGAGCGGGTCGCTTACGAGTGCCGCGGCACTTCGCTCATCAACTCCAAGATATTCCCTTCGGAGTCGCGAAAGGCGTTCATCCACAAATCATACGTTGGCATGGGCGCAATCAGGCGTGGCGGGGCTACAATCTGCACGCTCAGGTCGACAAGACGCTGATGGGCGGCATTGAGATCGGGCACGCGGAAGTAAAGGATGGAGCTCGGATGGTCGAGTTCTGGCGTTTCGGCGGGGCCGAGCATCAGCCGAACGCCGCCACAATCGAAGAAGGCAAGGTTGGGAGCGGTAAAGAGCAACGGCAGACCCAGCGTGTCACGGTAAAATGCCGTGGCACGCGGAAGGTCGTGAACGATGATGGAAATCTGGCCGATATTCTGGATGCCAAGGTTCGAGGAAGCTGCGCTCATGGTGTTGCACTCCTGGAGTCATTTAGTTAGCATAGCTAACTATATTCCATGACGCGTGTCAAGCAAAAAAGTCTCGCCAACCGGGAACTCCTGGCGACCGCCGACCAACTGCACTCCGCGGCCATTCACCTGCTCCGGCGCCTGCGCGTGCGCGACCGCGAAAGCGGCATTGGCCCTGCGCAGCTATCAGCGTTGTCGGTTCTGGTCTTTGGCGGTGCGCGATCGCTTGGCGAGCTTGCCGATGCCGAGCAGGTGCGCCCGCCAACCATGAGCCGCATCGTTGCGGGCCTCGCACGCGCGGGCCTGGTCCGGCGGCGCGCCACCGAGGATGGGCGCCGCGTGCGCCTCGAGGCCACCGCCAAGGGCGCAAAAATTCTGTGGGAAGGACGCAAACGCCGCGTCCAATCCCTGGCGCAAGCACTTTCTTCACTTTCCGAAGAAGACTGCCAACGGCTCACGGAACTGTCCGGTCTCCTCCAGCAGCTTCTCCGAAAGCTGTAGCGAGCTGGCAGCAAAGGCGCTCTGGTTGGGCCTAGGGTCGATTACAGAAATTCAAAATCAATGGCATTTCCCGCATAAGTCCCGGGCGACCGCCGAAAGTACTTCCGTACCAGTGGAAGTACGCCGTTTGTGGCGGTGAGTACTGTGAAAAATGAACCCTGCGAGCTATCGACGGAAGATCCGTCGGCTCGGAAACTGAGAAAGTAGTCGGAAGTGGTTTGGGCCTTCCGGGGTAAGGCAGATGCTACTGGCGCTGCTTTCTCCTGTGTGTGGTGCTGCTGCACGCGAGCGCAGCAGAACGAGCAGAAGGACCATAAGCACTTCGGATTACATTACCCTCCATTCCCCCACGCCCGAGCGGTCGGTGCCCCCACCGGCCGCTCACTTTTTTAGTGTACAGTTTTCAGTTGTATGTTTTCAGTGAAGCTCCGAGAAGGAAGAGGGCTGTCTGCGGAGTCGACCGTTTTCAGCTCTAAGCGGTCCCCAAGGCAAGGGAGGAGCAAGAAAAGGCATCCCTGCCAATCCCGTGGCCCTTTTACGGAGGACTAAGAACTGAAGACTGACAACTATCTACCCTACAACGCAGGCCGAATCCCTGGAACGAGCAGTCCCGGTGGCTTCCCAAATGAAAAAGGGGGCCGGTGCAAGCCCCCTTCTTCCTAATTGACGCCCCAAAAAACCGGTAACCGAGTCGAGGATCGGTTCCGGCCACCCCGGGAAGCCAATCTTATGTGTTGAATGAGGGGGAGCAAGTCGGATGCCAGTGGTGGAGAATTGCCTCAGGGACCGCAAATCGATTGAAATTACAGTGGTTACAGTGGAACGCGACCTTCGAACAGGCACCCAAGCAGCGGCAGTCTACAAAATCTCACATAAAATCGCCCGCTTCCTACATTCTTTGGGAGCATGCCTTAAACGGACGCGAACCAGGAAGATTGAGAATATCGTTATTTCGGATTAGCTCAAACGCCGACAAGAGAACCGACCGATTGCGCCCGCCGATAACGCCGCCACAGCATCCATGCGGGGACCGCAATGATGCTCAGCCAGAGAAGCAGCGTGGGGCCGGACTCCGCCAGGAACAGCACCATGCCGAGAAGGCTCTCGAAAGCGTTCCGAAACCCGTTTACTGTCGCGTTGCGGAGTTGAAAGGTCACCGAAGGAGCAGGATTGCTGAGCTGGGCCTTGTACTCCTCCGCGAGCTTCAGGTCGATGGTGGCGAAGTCCACGCGGTGCTCGAGCGTTTTCTGTTCCGCTTCCATCTGTTCGATTTCGCCGCGCACGCGCGCGATTTCCTCTTCTACTTCGAGGACATCCTTGACCTTGCCTGTGCGGGTGCGAAGAACGTCCTGCAGCCGCTGTTCGGTTTCGCGGAAATTTTTCAGGCGCGCAACAAGATCCGCGTGCTGCTGCGTGACTTCTTCTCCGTTTTGCGTTTCTGCTTCGATGCGGCCTAGCGCCTTCAATTCAGCGAGTGCGGACGTCAGTTGCGGCGCAGGAATCCGCAGTGATGCTTGCAGCGCACGCGCAGCGCCTTGCGGCGTGCTGACATTCAGTCTGGCAGCGTAGCCGTTGTAACGAGCGAGAATGGTGTCCAGTGAGGCGCGCTCGGCCTCGAAGTCTTTCACTACGATCGAGAGCGAAACAGTGCGCGCAATCATTGGTAACGGGCGGGCCCCAGCCTGTGGGGAGCCTAGCGGTGCCTGCAAGGGTATCCTATGCACGAAGTATCCACTATCCATTGCATCGGCGCCGCCACGGCTTGTCTTCGCGCGGTCCACACCGGACGGCTGTGTGACTAACGCGTCACCGGCCTGGACGCTATCAACGGACATAGCCTTTTCGGTTTCCGCAATGCGCTGCCGAGCAATTGCACTGGCCTCGTTTGCAGCCATTTTGGAGCGGAGAAGGTTAGGGATGGAAATCGCCAAGAGCAACAGGAATGCGCATCCAGCAGTGGCCAGCGTTAGCACCCAGCGCTTTCGAGTCCAGCGGCGAGACTGAGGCAGTCTGCAGGAAGCAATGGCGTCAAGCTGTTCCAGCGTTTTCGCTGACGCAGGTATGACTTGGTCCGCGACTGCGGACGGAACCGGTGTGACCGTCCAGCTGGCAAGCGACAACGAAGAATTGCGCAGCGACTCTTCAACTTTTTGGCATTCCTCGCACTGGCCAACATGCGACGAAACAAATTCGGCGCGCTCGGCGGCGAGGTCGCCGTCGACAAAGGCCATGACTTCTTCGGGAGCGACAGGATGCGTGGTTGTGTTCATGCGCGGTCCCCTTTCTGTGCCCTGGGCTGCGCGGCAATTTGAGAAGTGTTTGCGGGTGCCGCTCTTGGAGCTTCCTTGGATGCAGCCGCGGACGAAGGTTCGAGCAGGTCGCGCAGCGCCGTGCGGGTGCGGAAAAGGCGCGAGCGCACAGTGTTCACAGGCAATTCGAGAAGGTCAGCAATTTCGGCGTAGCTCAATTGTTCAAATTCGCGGAGCATGACGATCTCGCGCTCAATGGGCTCGAGCTTTTCCACGGCACGCCGGACCCACAGGCCAGCCTCGGTCGCGTCTCGCCTGGCGGGATCGGCGCTGGAATTCCGATGGCCGAAGAAGGTAGCGCGGAACGCAACCTTGCGGCGGTGGGCGCGAAGAATCTTGAACCCGATGGCATAGAGATAAGTGCGGAAGAGGGCGCGGGGTTCGTATCGCGTGGCAGCGCGGAGCAGAGCGAGAAATGTTTCCTGCGCCAGCTCTTCGGCGTGAGCAGGATCGGCGACGCGGCGGCGAAAAAAGCCATAGACGGGTTGTTTGTAGCGCTGAAAGAGTTCCGTGAAAGCCTCCGAGGAACCTTGCGAAAACGCAAGCATGAGCCGTTCGTCGCTGAGCCCCGTCCTTCCTGAGGCAGATGCGCTCGCGGGGTTCGTTGAGGTGGACGCCTCGTTCATGGCATTTCGCGGAAGAGCCTCCGAGTTTAGAACGAGCGCCGGCAGCGCGTCTTGCATACTAAGCCGCCTTGGTCCTTCACTCAGTGTAATGTCGCCAGGAGACAAAAAGTTTCTGCGGAGAAAAAGAAAAACACACTGCGCAAACAACAGTACGCAATCGGTTCGCAGAGAGGATGCGGCTAAGCGCCGATCGAGGAGCGCAGGGCGTTGGCGAGAGACTGGCTGAAACGTTGGACGTCGGCTTCGTGCTCGGCTTCAACCATCACGCGCGCGAGTTGCTCGGTACCGGAGTAGCGGAGCACGATGCGGCCATTCTCGCCGAGCGCGGACTGGGCTTCCGCGAGAGCGCGAGAAACTTCGGGAAGCGTCTCAAGCGGAGGTTTTGAGCGCACCTTCACGTTGACGATCCGCTGCGGGTAGTCCTTCAAACCTTCGACAAGCGATTCGATCTTGCCGTGCATGGAAACGAGAGAGGCGATTTTGACGGCCGTGAGCAGACCATCCCCGGCAGGACTGTCCTCGAGAAAGATGATATGCCCGGACTGCTCGCCACCGAGCACGTTGCCGCTGCGCAGCATTTCTTCGAGAACATAGCGATCACCGACGGCGGCGCGCGCCAGCGCGATGTTTTCCTGCGCGAGGATCCGCTCCAGCCCGAGGTTGGACATGGAAGTAGCCACGACACGGTTGCCCTGAAGCTTATTTTGCGATTTCAGAAAGCGTGCGGCCGCCAGCAGAACTCCATCGCCATTCACCACTTTCCCGCTTTCACAGACAAAGAGCGCGCGGTCGGCATCGCCATCAAAAGCCACGCCCAAACGGGCCTTTTCCGCGACGACGCGCTTCTGCAAACCCTCCAGGTGAAGCGAGCCACAGCCCGCATTGATGTTGCGGCCGTCGGGTGAAACGGCCATCGCCACGACCTCCGCGCCGAGCGAGCGAAACAATTCTGGGCCGAGCTTGTACGCTGCGCCATTCGCGCAATCCAGAACGATTCGAAAGCCAGCCAGTTTTGCGCCTGGAATCAGTCGCTTTCGGAGAAACTCCAGGTATTCCGCGTCGAGCGATTCATCGGCCGTGAGCCGCGGCGAATTCTTCGGCGTTGGTTCGCCGCGATGCTTGAAAATATCGTCTTCCAGTTCCTCTTCCACGGCGTCGGGGAATTTCATGCCCGCATGCGAGAAGAGTTTTACGCCGTTGTCCTGAAACGGATTGTGCGAGGCGGAGATCACCACGCCTGCTTGAAAATCGTTCTGGCGAACCAGGCAAGCCACTCCGGGCGTGGTGATGACTCCGGCGAAAGCAACGGTTGCGCCGGCTTGCGCAAGGCCAGAGGCCAGGAGAGAAGCGATGTGCGGGCCGGATTCGCGCGTGTCCATGCCGATCAAGACATGCGCTGCACCAAACTTGCGCTTCAAGTAAGCCCCGAGGGAACGCCCTGTGGCGTAGAGCGTGGCGTCATCCAGCGGCGGAGTACCGGGCACGCCTCGAATGCCATCGGTTCCGAAAAGTTCTTTGGTCATGGAGTAGTGCCAGTTTCCTCACAGTGTTGCGGTTGTGGTCGGCTTCCCTGTGGACAACGTCCAAAAAGTCTAACACAAGGAAAAGGCGCGACTCTGTAGTCCGCTGCGATCAATGTCTTTTCCATCCAGAAGGACGTACGCAATTGCAGGCGGCTCGAGGAATACGTTGTATCGAAACAACCGCGCACCTCCTCCGATTCAGCTTGCTGGAGTGTGTTACCGTGGAGGGCTGGAGCCGTTCGTGTCCGCCACCCAAACGCCATCATCGATTGTCCGCTTCACCAGTTCCAGTTTCAGCATGCGGGTGATCGCCGCAGCCATCATTTTGCTTTTCTTCTACTACGCCGCCGGCGTGGTGATCACCCTGTTGTTTTCCATCCTTTTGGCGTATTTCCTGGATCCGGCGGTGGAGTTTCTCGAAAGGCTGAGGCTTCCGCGCACGCTGGGCGCCATGATTATGGTGCTGATTCTTACGGCCACGTTGGTTGCCGTAGGCTACGAATTGTGGGCGCGAACGGGAGATTTCGCCGCGGACTGGCCCAAGTACAGCGGTGTTTTGCAGCACGCGGCAAGCGCGATAGAAGGCAAGATCAGGGGAATCGAGGGGCAGGTTTCGAATATTGCGCCCGAGCAGGGCGCCTCATCCGCGCCCCTGGCGTCCGCCGAGCCAAGCATCGTGCGCACTCTGATCCTTCGGGGCATTGGCTCTCTCTACGCGCTGTTTCTGGAAGTCACCTTCATGCCCTTTCTCGTTTTTTTCATGCTGGCCCAAAAGCGTCAGGTCTGGCATGGAACGCTGCAGCTTTTTCCCGCGTCGCGGCGCACCCAAGTCAAGGAGACACTGGAAGATTTGCGCGATGTGCTGCGCGACTACCTGGCCGGCATGACCGTGGTGACCCTGCTGGTGATCGCCGCGAGCAGCTTCTTTTTCTGGATGCTCGACATGGACTTCCCGATCCTGACGGGTATGGTTTCCGGTCTCCTGAACATGGTGCCCTACATTGGCGCGGTGCTGGCCTGGCTTCCCGCTTTTCTCATTGCACTGGCGAAATGGAAAACCATTGGGAAATTTGTGCTGATTGCCGTGGGACTAACCACCATTCATATTCTGGCGATCAATCTCGTGGCGCCGCAGTTGGTCGGCAAGCGTGTCCGTCTGAACGCCGTTGCGATTACCATTGCCCTGCTCTTCTGGGGCTGGGTCTGGGGAGGCATGGGTTTGGTTCTGGCCATCCCCATCACCGCCTCGCTCCGGGTGGTCTGCGATCACACGGAATCATGGAAGCCCATCGGTCGCTGGTTGAGCGACTGAAGGAACATCGGGTCATTCTTGACTGGTAACGCAAACTCGTGGAAAGCCTGCAGGCTTGCAAGGCTGGGGTTCCTGAATGCCGCGTGCTTATTGGTTTGCGTGCTCGCAACACCGGCAACGCGCGCCTGGGGTTGCAAGGGCCACCAAACGGTCGCGCTCATTGCAGAGAAACATCTCATACCCGAAGCACGGCAGTTGGTCGAGAAGCTGCTCGGCGAGAATCCCATTGATCCCAAACTCAAGCGCTGGTGTGGCAACGCCACGAATGACCTGCTCGTGGATGCTTCCACCTGGCCCGATGACGTGCGCAATGAACGCCATAACAGCACCTGGCATTACATTGATATTCCTCGGGGAAAACACAAAGGACTTCTGGCGGAATACTGCGGCACCGACGGCTGCGTGACGCGCGCGATCGAAGAGCTGCGCGTCATTTTGAAAGACAAATCCACCGAACCCCTGAAGCGCGCCGAAGCCCTCCGCTACCTCATTCATTTTGTCGGTGACCTGCACCAGCCGCTGCATGCCATCAACAATGGCGACAACGGCGGAAACTGCGTTCCGGTCAAATATTTCCATCACGAACCGCTGCTCAATCCTCTCCATCCCGAACGCGAAGACTATTCCCCGAATCTTCATCAGATCTGGGACACCGAAATCGTCGAGCGCGACATGGAGGTTTCCAATCCTCATCGCTACGCCGATGAACTCGATGAGAAGTTTCGAACGGAGAGCGCCGTCTGGGAAGCTTCCGGCATCCACGTGGACAACTGGGCCTGGGAAGTTCACGAGCGCGCCGAAACCGAGGTCTACGACGCGTTTCCCGAAAAAATCGGCATCGAACCGGACGTGAAACCTACGGCCTGCTCCGACAACAATCACATCGGGAAACGCATGCTTGAAAAACATTTGGCCGTGGGCGAGGCTTACCAGAACAGGGCCGCAAAAGCAGTGGAAATGGGCATCGCCGAGGCCGGTATCCGGTTGGCGATGATCCTCAACGACGCGGCAAAGACGAATCCTTAACGGCAGCCGGCTGGAACGTCGCAGGCGCGCATGTTTGCGGCTTAGCCGCAGCAGGGCGGAGCGATTTGATGTAACTCACGATCTGCCAGGGCTGCGGCTCTGGCAGTTTCGACCACACTGGCGTTCCTTTTCGGACCACACCATTTGTCAGGATCCAAAAAATCGCTCCGGGTTCCGCATTTTGAATTTACTGGCACGCAGGCTCGGCGCTCTCCTGCTGCCTTCCCCAGCATCACCGTGCACTCCGCGCAGTGCTGCCTGTAAAGGATGCGCCCTGCCTCCGCTGCTTCCGGATCCTTTTCCATCGGGTTGCGTCTGGCTCGGGCCTTCTCTGGTGCCTTGCCGATTTCCACATGCACGGATTCCCTCTTTGGATTCTGCTTTTCTGCCACCTTGCTGCGTTCTTGCCCCAACGCAGTTGATAGAAAGAAAGCACCTAGGAGAAAGCCGGAGACGGCGACCCCTGCCAGGCAAGATGTCATTGGCGGCCTCGGAAGAGCCGGCTGACCATCGAACCGAACCCGGTAATTTCGCGGGTGATGCCCCACCGCAACAGGAACTGGTGGCTGTTGTCATTCAGGCCAAACCCGGGCGAAATCCGCACGCTCCAGCCGGAAGGCAAATTCCAGCCAAGCACAGGCGCCACATAATGCGAAGTATCGTGCAGGCCGAAATGGTGCCGGTCGCCGAGGCCGCCATACATCTCCACTCCGCCAATGAAATTCTGCCGGCAGAATGAGCAGCGTTTCGCGGAGGCCTTCAGCCCCAGCGGTCGGCTAGCGCCGAGCGCATAGCCAAACTCCCACGGAGAATTAGAAAGGTCTTTGGCTGCCAGCGTGTTTTGCGTGAAGTTCCAGCCCTTGAACGTGCTGGAAAGAATGAGTTTCAACTCCATCTCGTTGCTGATCTCCCTGCGCGCCTCCGCATTCGGGGTGAGAAAGTCCGCTTCGACGTCGTGCCCCTCGCCTTCCTTCAAAATCTTGTCAGCGCCGCTTTTGTGCTCATATTCCACGTAGAGGACCGGATTGATGAAGTGTTCCCGCTTCAAGGGCCGCACGCGATTTTCCCAGCGAATCCCCGTGAAAAGAGTGCTGTCACCAAAAGTCGTCTGCCCGTCGAGATAGAATTCTGTAGTCCACCAGGCCGTGGCGCCGTATTCAAATTCGGCCCAGTAAGCGTGGAAGTCGTTCCCGCCGCGCTGAGTGCCAAATGTCGAGAAATACTCGATCTCCAGGTTTCCCGGTTCTTCAAGGTAATGGTCATAAGCAACAAAGTAGGGATTCTCCTGGCCAACTATAACAGGGGGTGAAAAAAATGTGGCGAGAAAGACGGCCAAGAGGGGAACAAAACCCTTTCGAATCAGCACGAAACCGAGGTCTCCTTGCAAGTAATTTGCAGCTAAGAAAATAAGACTAATTTAGTCCGACTTGAATTGCAAATTCTTTTCATCCAAAAAATCGCCCTCCCGCCCCTTCTCCTTCCCTCTCGCCGCGGACCTGGTGCAACTGGCATTACCAATTAAACGCCTCGCCGCAGATACGCCATTGCGCAGCAGTCTTGCAGTGATAAAATTGCGCGTTAGTTGCTGTGGCTCTGTTGACAGCACTGTTTGACCCGCTGGCTCAACCCTCTTGCCTGCGGAAGACCTCCCCTTCACCACGAACGCCTTCCCCGTTCTGAAGACGATGGGATTTCTATGGCTGATCGATTGGCCCGTGAGCGCCTACTGACGGCTCTTCTTGATTCCGCCGAGGAGGCCATTCTCAGCGTTGCCCTCGATGGCACCATCGAGACCTGGAGCGCGGGAGCGGAACGCCTGTACGGCTACACGGCCCAGGAAATGACCGGCCAATCGCTGAGCCGTCTGCTGCCTCTGTACGAATTGCCGAGCATGGAGACCTTTCTTTCCCAAGCCGGACGTAACGGATGCCCGTCTACTGATCTGGGGGAGCGCCTGCATAAGAATGGCTCCCGGATTCTCCTGGCCACCCGCCGCCACCTCATCCGTGGCGAGAACGGTGAAGTGTTAGGAATTCTCGAAATCGCGCACAGGCTTGACACCCATGAGGCGTTTCTTGCACCCGCAGAGGCTCCCCTGCCCCTGCTGATGGGGCAGATCCCGGGCCTCCTTTGGATGACCGACCGAAATCTACGCATCACCTCGAACTGGGGTGCCGGGCTCCGTAACGTAAAGATTGGCCCCGGCTCGCTCGCGGGACAAAACCTCTGCGAATTCCTGGAATGTGCCGACCGCCACGCCACGCCCATCGCCGAACACTGCGACGCCTTGCGAGGCCTCTCTTTTCATTTCGAACATGCCTGGAAGAACCGCGTTCTGGAGATTCGCGTTGGGCCGCTGCGCTCCGCCTCCGGCGAAATCATCGGTTGCCTTACCGCCGCACTGGACATCACCGGCCGCAAAAAAACCGACGAACAAGCCCTCTATCAAGCACGCCACGACGCCCTGACCGGTTTGGCAAATTATCGCGAATTCATGGACCGCCTCGAGCGCGAAGTGCTCCGCGCCGAACGCAGTCAGCGCTCTTTCACCCTGCTGCTGTTGGACCTCGATGACCTCAAGCGCATTAACGACCTTCGCGGCCATCTGGCGGGAAACCGCGCGCTCCGCCGCCTGGCTGCGGTCATGAATGAACATTGCCGTTCCACCGATCTGGCTGCGCGTTACGGCGGTGATGAATTTGCCGTCGTCCTAATCGACTCCGATCAGGGCATGGCGCGAAACGTGGCCCAGCGCATCGAAAAGCGCCTTCGCACCGACCAGGAAAAACCGCCTCTCAGCGTCAGTATCGGCATCGGCGTCTATCCCGACGATGGGAGAACTCCCGAAGAGTTGATCGAAGCCGCCGACCGGCGCCTCTACCTTCGCAAGAAATCCCACGACCAGCGCGCCGCCTCCGCCCCGTAGGTCTTATCGTCCTATTTCGATGTACGAGCGAGCGTATCGGCCGTGAGAACTGCAAGCCTTCGGAAGAGTGGTTCGGCGAGCGCTTCCTTTTCTTCGCGTGGGAGGTTCAAGTGCTGCTCCACTTCCGATTCCATGTCCTGAAGTTCTTTCGACGGTGCAATTTCCGCCAGCCGCTGGAAGAGCATCTTGTGTGCTCGCTTCCGTTCCATCACTTCCAGTCCATCCAGGATCTGGCGATGCGAGGTTCCCTCCCAAATCGCGAGAATCATCGCTTCCCGAAGCCAGCGTTCCGCGCCATACTCGGCCAGCACGCCCAGCCCACCGTGCACTTCCATGGCCCACTTTGCCGTATCCACCGCAAACTCCGCCGTCCAGTATTTCGCAAGGTGGGCCACCAGCCGGAACAGATGATAGCGATCGGAGTACGGCGGCCGCTCCATCCACACGTCGTTCAGGAGCTGCACCGCATCCCACGCCAGCGCAAACGCCGATCGCAGTGCATTCAGCCGGTTTTCAAATTGCTGACGAAGCAGCGGATGATCAAGAATCCGCTTGCCGAACGCCGCGCGGTGCTCGCCATACGAAAGCGCATCCGCCATCGCGCGCTGTGCCAACGCGACACTCACCACGCTGTTCGCTACGCGCGAGAGGTTCAACACTTCAAGGATCAGATAAATT
>QHYN01000268.1 GCA_003224145.1 Acidobacteriota bacterium | reverse complement strand
GGAGCGGATGGGGGAGAAATCCGCGCAAAATTTGCTGGATGAAATTGAGGCGAGCAGAAAGAATTCGCTGGCGCGGCTGATTTATGCGCTGGGGATACGGTTTGTCGGCGAACGCACGGCGCAGTTGCTGGCGGAACATTTTTCTTCGCTGGAGGAATTGGCAGCGGCGAAAGAAGAGGAGCTCGAGCAGGTGCCGGAAGTGGGGCCGAAGGTGGCGGCGAGTATCGTGGAATTTTTCTCCGAGCCTGCGAACCGGCAGTTGGTCAAGAAATTGTACAAGGCCGGAGTTCGGCCGGCGGCGGAGAAACGCGAGGTCAAGAGCAACAAGTTTGCCGGGAAGTCGTTTGTGTTTACGGGTGGATTGGCGAATCGCACGCGGGAAGAAGCAGGAGCGATTGTGCAACAGCACGGCGGAAAAGTTTCAGGGTCGGTGAGTAAGAAGACGGATTACGTGGTGGTGGGGACGGATCCGGGATCGAAGTATGAGAAGGCGAAAGAATTGGGAGTGACGATTCTGAGCGAAAGTGAGTTTGAGAAACTCCTTGGGTTGAAGTAGCCACGCTGCGCTTTCCTGGTCCGTCATTCCGAGCCGAGAGTGTTTCTTTTCGGCCTGCAGTGGAGTGATCCCTCCGAATGAATTCTCGTGAAGATAATAGCATCTAAGTTGATTCCCAAGGCATAATCCCCAGCGTCGTCCGAAAGCAGGCTATGAAACGTCTCGCCAAATTTCTTCGTTCCGTTTTGCCCGTTGACTGGACGCAACTAATTTTCCTCTTCGGGATCGTCTGTCTTTATATCGCTGGGCATTTACGGTCGTGGGCAACGGAAGGAACCTTTACCCCATACAAACCTCTTCTCTTCGCCGCATACATGACTTTTCTTGCTGGAGCGGCGGGCTATTTCATCTGTTTTTGGCCTGGCATGCATCCTGTGCGTCGCATCTTATATTGGGTATGTTTGCCGGCGCTCGTGGGGCTCGGCCTCAATTATGGCCTCTTCCTCCACTATGGACCAGGGCCTTCTTCAGCGCACGGAGCTGGGAAATACACAGCTCACACCATTGGCTGGGCGCTATCAGCACTGTGGCGCCTCGGCCCGGGATTTCATTTCGCGCTCCTTGGACTCATCATTGTCGCGCTCTTCGCCTGGCGTCTTGCGTCGGGTTGTTCATCCCTACCTCTGGCGTTGCCGGAACCCAGCGTTCCCCTTTCGGATGATCCCCCCTCGTGGCGTCGTGTTCAGATCCTGGTGTGGATTCTCGTTGCCTTGGCAGCGGGACCCGTCTTTATCTCGGTTGGGCTTTTCCTAGCCGGGATAACTTATCCCATCATAGTTTTCCTTCCCTCGATCGCTCGCTTCGCCCGCCTCGCCCACCTCTCTGTGTTGATTGCCAGCTTTTTTAGGGTGATTGGGATATTAGGCCTCCCTTCAGCTTATGCACTCACGATGGTGGGACTCGCGCTTTGGACTTTGGGAAAGGAGGGCTGGAAGGACTTACGCCGTTCTCTTCGGTTGCCAAAACCTGAATATTTCCTTCTCGCCCTGGGTTTCCCTCTCGCAATTACCACTTTCAGTGCCGGAGTGTGGCACTTGTCTCCGTTTGTGCAATTTGATGATCAAACTCCATTAGTTCTTTGGATATTCTTCGCTGCATTCCTCGAAGAAATCATGATTCGAGGCTTGCTGCAACCGCGATTCATTCGGAGGTACGGTCTTCTGCGGGGTATTTTTCTGGTGGGTATTGTGTGGGCGGCCATGCACTTTTTCGGAGACTTTTCTCCGCAGCTCAACCATGGGCGTGTACTTCTAGCAATCGGATGGCGCCTTTTGGGCTGCGTGGCTTGGAGCTTTGTCTTCGGATGGCTCACTTTGCGAACAGGGTCGGTCCTTCCGGCTGCCGTCTCCCACAGTATCCAAAACGTTTTCGTCGGTTTGACCTTCGGACCGCGATTCCTAACGCTGGTACTTGTAAGAACTCTCTTGTGGGGTGCGCTGGCCTATGTGTTGTTCCGCTACTGGCCGGTTCGTTTGGAAGGTGAACAGGGAGCGAGCACGGGCGAGGTCACGTCCCAGCCCGGGACTTGACTCAGTACAATTTATGCTTACATCAGCGTTCGTTCGGTGCATCCTCGCGCTATAATGAAAGTGGCGGGCGGGCCGGGTGATCGCTGGCAGAGGCCGAGGAAGCGGCGGCGTAAAGCGCTGCTACAAGGCTGAAGCGGGAGGAAAGTCCGGACACCGTCCTGAGGCACGTTGACCGCTCTGCGTTCATCTGAAGGTTGAACACACGGCGATGGGTAGGAGTGCCGGGCTAAAGCCCCGCGCTACACAAGCAAATGCCGTCGCGCGGACGCGCATGATGAGCGGAGAGCGGTCAACGGAACTCTTGACAGGGCAACGCGCCTGATAACGTCAGGGGGCTGGCCACGCAGGTTCTGCCGTGAGGCAGAGTCACACGCTGCGGCGTGTGGCGCTGGGTTCAACCCAGCGCGGTGCGGCTCAGCTACGGAAAGTGCCACAGAGAATAGACCGCCGGCGGAGCGCAGCACGGTGGCATCGCGCAGGGAGACCTGCGGGACGCCGACGCAACGCACGCAACGTTGGGCAAGGGTGAAAAGGTGGGGTAAGAGCCCACCGCTCCGGTGGCGACACCGGAGGCACGGAAAACCCCGCGTGGTGCAAGGCCAAATAGGAGGGGAGAGCCGGCCCGGCTCGATGAGCGAGCGTTTTCTAACGAGAACGCGCTCCATTCGCTGCGGCGTCAGCCACAGCGAAATGAAAACCCTCGGGTAGGCTGCTGGAGTCACGGTGCGAACCGTGACCTAGAGGAATGATCGCCGCGGCGCGCGGACCGTTTTGCGAACTGCGTGCTGCACAGAATCCGGCTTACAGGCCCGTCCGCCATTTTTCAATAGATTCCGCCCGTCTGCAAACCCCCGCCAGAAACCCGCCTGGGTAGGGCTCGCACGTTGCCGTCCGTGGGATTCCGTGTATCATCGGGGGACGTTGCGTCAGGAAGTCCGCCAGCGGCGATCCTTCCGAGACCAAACGGGCCGAAACCAAACGGGGAGTCCAGTTTCCCGGGTCCGAGGAGAGCGCTCACGTGAGCCGGAGTAGTCTACTGCTCAGAATGGAATTGCGCAGCAATCCGGAGATGCTCGGGGTCGTGCGAAACGCATTGGGCCAGCTCGCGGCGACACTGGGATTTTCCGAGCTGGATTGCCGCGCTGTGGTTCGTGCTGTCGATGAAGCGCTGACCAACATTATTCGCCATGCCTACCACGGAGACGCGGAACGGCCCATCGAGGCATCCTTCCGCCGGATTCATGCGCCGCGGGACGGCGAGTCCGCAGATGCTCTTGAAATTGTGTTGGAAGATTACGGTGTGACGGCGGAGCCAGAGAAAATGTGCGGCCGCGCGCTTGAGGATGTGCGGCCGGGAGGCTTGGGCTTGCACTTTATCCGTGAGTGCATGGATACGGTAGAATTCAGCCGCAGCAACGGCAGGAATCAGCTCCGGCTAGTGAAAATTTTGCATGTGCAGGCGCCTCAGAAAGGCTCCTGAGGAGAGTTCAACTTGCAGATTGCCGCGCGCCATTTGGACAAGACCACCATTTTCGACATTTCCGGAGACATCGATCTTGCGACTTCCCCGCAACTGCGGAAGGCACTTCTGCGCGAGCTTCGCGAACTGAAGATGCCTCGGGTGGTGCTCAACCTGGGGGCGGTTCGCTATATCGACAGCTCCGGCGTGGCATCTCTAGTGGAAGGACTTAAAGCCTCACGTGATGTCGGCTCGCGATTCATCCTTTACGGCTTGAATAAGACGATCCGGGAAG
>QHYN01000179.1 GCA_003224145.1 Acidobacteriota bacterium | reverse complement strand
CCTGATTCCGTGGAATCCGGGAGAGCTGCCGTATCAAGAGCCGTCGGGGGAACGGATTGAGGAGTTTCGGCGAATTTTGAATGACAAAGGCATACCGGCTTTTGTGCGCTATTCGCGCGGGCGAGACGTCATGGCCGCGTGCGGGCAACTGGCGTTACTGGATGTTTCCGCAAAGAGTGGGCCGGCTTCCATCGCACCTTAGGGACGCAGCAGCATACCTGGCGGGTGCTGCAACGACCCCGTTCGTCAATCGTCGTGGATGCCGATGACGGACATGAGGCGGCCAGTGCTACCTCCCTCCTTGCGATAGCTGAAGAGAAGATCGCGGCGACAGGCAGTACAGAGATCGATCACGGTGATGTTTTGGGAGCGGAGACCAGCATCGAGAAGTTGCGCACGATTGGCCTTGCGGAGATCAAGCAGCACATTTTTGGGCGGCGGCTGATGGCCGGGCGGCGACATGTTGAGCCACTGCAAAGGATTGGGCTCGTCGCCGGTGCGCAATTCGTCGAACCAATCTGAAGCATTGGGGAATTGCGATTTGAATTCGACAGCAATCTCCGTGCCGACTTCGTAACAACAACCGCCAATGGATGGGCCGATGGCCGCCAGCAAGTCCGCGGGCTTCGTGCCGAATTGCATGTGCATCGTGCCAATGGTTTTTGCGAGGATGCGCTGCAGGGTGCCGCGCCAGCCGGCATGAACGGCGGTGACGGCGCGCCTTTTTGGATCAACAAGAAGAATGGGGACGCAATCGGCGGTCTGGACGGCAAGGAGCAGGCTCGCACGATTTGTCGCGGAGGCATCACCGCGGCAAGGCTCAGCGGGGGGCCCTTCGAAGAGTTGAACAACATCCGAGTGAATCTGCCTGAGCGTAACGAGCGTCAGGCGGTCTGCTCCGAGAGCGGATTGAAAACGGCGCCGATTTTCTAGAACATTTTCTTGGCTGTCCCATTCTGCAAAACCGAGATTCAGGACTTTTTCACCTTGCAACTCACTCACACCACCGGGCCGCGTGCTGAAACCGTGGACGAGCCAGGGAATTTTCGCCAGAGCGGACGCCCGGAGGATTCGCAAGCCGCGCGTCGTGCGTTCGGTCCAACCGCCCTTGGCACACGCGGGGTCCCGTTGCGCGCGGACGTTCCGCTTTGTTTTCAGTGTTTTCGTGGCTGTCACGACTCTACCAGTATAATCGGACATGGGCTGCGCGGCCGAATGCGAGCGCGGAGGAGCAAATTGATCATCGGGATGGGCGTAGACATTGCCGAAGTGGGCCGCATCCGGGCAGCCATCGAGCGCCACGGCAAAGGGATTTTGCGGCGCTTATACACGGAAAAGGAGCGGGAATACTGCGAGCAGTTCAAAAACAAATATGAACGCTACGCGGGGCGGTTTGCCGCGAAAGAAGCGGGGATGAAGGCGCTGGGAACAGGCTGGCGGCGCGGGGTGCGCTGGGTGGATTTGGAAGTGGTCCGCGAGAAAAGCGGGCGGCCGACGCTGGCGCTGGCCGGCGAAGCAGCAAAAATCGCGGCGCAACTCGGCGTCACGCACATCGTGGTAAGCATCACGCACACGGAGAATCAAGCGCTCGCGCAGGTCATTTTTGAGGGATAGAAAACCGGAAGAGGAAAAAGACAACGCTGAGACGCAGAGAACACAGAGTGAGCGCAGAGAATGATGTCGACCCGAACAGGAGTCCTCGGTGAACTAATAGGTAGGGGCGGTTTGCTCTTCGACAAAATTTACTTGCTGGCATTAGGTAGCAGTGGCCGAATTCGGTCTACGGTATCTTCGATTGTCTTGAACCACTGTTCGCGGTTACGGAGAAGCGGTGCAGCTGACGGCCAATTGCCATTTGCATCAGCTACCCATGCCATATTGCCGTCAATCCCTTTTTGTTGAAAGGGGAGCCACTTAGACCCTGGAATTAGCTTAACCAGGGAGTCATAATAAGGCAGCCAGATATTCCTTGGAATTTTCAGCCTAACGCATTTTTCACTGAAGCGCCCGGTGTGCAACGTGCCATCCTTCCTAATCTGGCCGAAATTAAAGGATTCTGAGGTGTCTTCGTCCTCAAATTTGAGCATAGCGCCACCACTGCCAAGGTCGACGTCCAGACCATGTGCGGGAGCTTCATGAATCATTTGCTCGGCCAACGTAACAAGTTCGTCTCCTTCGTTGTTTCGTAGCTCATCCAAGAACAATGTCAGTGTTAGAGGCGGCGGACGCTTTCCTGAAGTAGCTATATTCCCGAGGTCGGTCTCCGGCGTGGCGCAAGTTACGTTAACATTCGGAGCATTCGACCGGACCTCAACAATTGCGCGGATTACCTCCCGTGTGCGGGCGATCACGCGAGGCTGAACAAAGAAACCGTCCTCTGCGTGTGACCCGAGTTTGAACAGAGCGATCTCGACCAGACCGAGGGTGAATCCAAGCTGTGGAGTACGTTGTAAGAATTCCACCGTTCCCTCTACCCCTTCGTGGATGCCATCGCCTACGATTAGCAACAGAAACTTTCCACTGGCAAGATTGCGGCTAACGGTGTCCGTAAAATCCGCTTCACTGAATTCCTCTCCAGCCACTGCTCGAACTGAGCTTATCAACGGGTCGGAATCCTTCGAATCGGTTGCGTTTCGAACGGCCGAGACCAATTCCATGTAGGACCATCGCGAGAGCTCAGTCGCATAGTCGATGATTTGTGCGACTACTTGCCGCCTGGCCTCAGGATTGTTCCACAGCTTCGTCTCAACCAAGGTGATGTTGCCTTCTGGGTTGACAAAACAGAGGTCTAGAGGTCCGCGGGATGTCCGAAGCTCCCGGGCGATAGGAATTAGCCCCCGAAAAGCTGGCTCGAGTTCGTCAACGGGAATTAGGCCTGGATATTTGAACAACAGTTCTTGCATCCATTCTTCCGACTTAGCGAATTCATCAGGGCTTGCTTTTTCCAGCGGTCTTTCGACGCCGTCGAGAATCAGCATCGGACGACTAAACTGTCTTGAATCTTTCGTCGCCATGGCCTCCTCCTAAATCACAGGAAAGTCCTGCTGAGTATCGCGCTCGAGTGCCCCGATTCTATCGCCCCAGACCGGAACTAGTTCATGAAACTTCCGCGAGCAGGTGAGTTTCCTCGCTCGCGTTCGCCGTTACGTTCAACCAGTGATTGCAGGGAAATAAACCCTTGACCAGGAGGTGGAGATAATTGCTTGAAATCGCTGGCGTACGACCACCTACGGGATCTGTGGAGGCCCTGAGCGTGAGGACGCGGAGTTCCCTGCCGATCTGTGATTGACGAAATGCGGCGGCTTTCCGTTCCGAGAGCGCGCGCAATTCGCGAGCTCGGCGCTTCGTGATGGCACGGGGCACTTGGTTCCGGAGAGAGGCCGCTTTCGTGGCAGGGCGTTTCGAATACGAGAAAACGTGGAGATAGGTGAACGGGAGCGCCTCGATGAACGCCATGGTTGCTGCATGATCGGCCTCAGTTTCACCCGGAAAGCCAGCGATGACGTCGGCGCCGATGGCGGCATGCGGGAGACGCTCCCGGATGAGTTCGACGCGACGGGCATAGTGCTCGGCGCGGTACCAACGGTGCATCGCGGCGAGAATACGGTCAGAGCCGGACTGAAGCGGCATGTGGAAGTGCTGGGCGATGAGTTCGGTCGAAGCAAAAAGTTCAACGAGGTCGCGCGTGACATCCATCGGCTCGATGGAGCTGACGCGCAACCGCTCAACGGAGGTCTCCTCAAGAATCCGGCGAAGCAAATCTTCGAACTCGACGCGCGGCGAGAGATCGCGGCCGTAGGTGCCGAGGTTGATGCCGCTCAAAACG
>QHYN01000019.1 GCA_003224145.1 Acidobacteriota bacterium | reverse complement strand
TCGTCGATGGTTTGGAGGGGCTTGTCGAGATTTTGGGCGCGGGCGGATGGCAGAGAACAGCAGCCGAGGACAACGCAAAGCAGCGAGCAGAATTTGCGGAGCCACCGAAAGCGGCTGCGAGAGCAAGGGCAGGTCATGGCTTGGGATGCGGCCCGGTGTAGTCGGAACAGCAGGGTTTTTGAACGGGAGTGAATTCCATGAATTCGACGCGGGTGTCGTCGGGATCGTAGAGATTGAGCTGCCATTTGCTATCGCGGCCGATTTCTGGTTTTTCTGTTAAGTGCGCGCCGTTCTTCAGGAGTTGCTGTTCGGCGGCGTGGATGTCCGGGACACCGAGCGCGATGTGATTCATGACGCCGAGTTCTTTCTTGTCGGCGTTTGGCGAAACGTTGAGCATGTACTCGATCCAGTCAGTTCCGTCAGGAACCTGCATGTCCACCCAGTCCGTTTCGTCGTCCTTCATGCCGCCATGCCAGTACACGTGGAAGCCTAAAATATCTTTGTAGAACCTGTCCATCGCTTCACGGTCGCGCACGACAAATCCAGCGTGGATAATTCGAGGTTCGGACGGGTTCCCGTGCGGAATATTAGTTGCCGACTTCTTGCGTTCAAAAAATGAGATGAGGTGACCTTCTGGGTCGCGAACTTTGAAAACGGTTTTTCTATCGTCGCTCACAGGAATGCCATGCGATATCAGATACCGGCGCAGTGCTGTTGCATCGTCCGTCCAGAAAGCAACCTCCGCGAGCAAGTTTGCTTGGTCTGAGGGAGACCTTGTGTTCAGGCCGATAAACCCGTGAGAATTCGCGAAGGCGATGCCACTCGTGCGCTTTTCGCCTGTAGTGCAGTGGCGAGGCTGATTTTCGAACCTAGAGTAAAATGCGACTCCTTCACAATAGTCACTGACCAGGATTCGAACATGTGAGATTCCAAGTATTTTGGGACGACGCGGAGCCCCATCCGAGACTGTAGAGAAAGCGGCCAACGCGAGTAAGAAGCAGGCCGCGAATTCGCGTCGAGTCTGAAAGATCATTTTGAAGGCCTACTCCTTGTCTTGAGGCTACGGATTTCGTCCAGGCGAAGGCGGAGGCGCTGTTCGAAGCCCTGATCGGTGGGCTTGTAGTAGGTGCGGCCAGCGAGATTGTCGGGGAGACACGTCATGTCGGTGACTTTTTCATCGAAATTGTGGGCGTATTTGTAGCCTTGGCCGTAGCCGATGTTTTTCATGAGGCCGGTGACGGCGTTGCGAAGATGGAGAGGCACGGGATCGGCTTCGGTTTTGTGGACGTCGTCGATGACCGTGCCGTAGGCGGTGTAGACGGCATTGGATTTGGGGGCGAGGGCCAGATAGACGGCGGCTTGGGCGAGAGCCAGATGGCCTTCGGGCGCGCCAAGAAAATCGAAGGTGTCTTTGGCGGCCAACGTGACCGCGAGAGCGTTGGGTTCCGCGAGGCCGATGTCTTCGCTGGCCATGCGCACCATGCGGCGGGCGAGGTAGAGAGGATCTTCGCCGGATTCGATCATGCGCGCGAGCCAGTACAAAGCAGCGTCCGGGTCGGAGTTGCGCACGGATTTGTGTAGCGCGGAAATGAGATTGTAGTGCTCCTCGCCGGCTTTATCGTAGCGGAGGAGTTTGCGCTGCAAAACGTCTTCGAGGAGTTGCGAAGTGATCACGCGCACGCCAGCCTCGTTCGAACGAGCGCTGGCGGCAGCGAACTCGAGCGTGTTGTAAGCGGCGCGGGCATCACCATTGGCGAAGGAAGCGGTTCGAAAGAGAATGTCGTCCGAGACTTCTATCGAATCGTTGCCGAAGCCGTGTTCTTTGTCAGCGAGAGCGCGGCGAAGAAGCTCGACGATCTGCGGCGTGGTGAGGGGGTCGAGGACGTAGACCTTGGTGCGGGAGAGCAGCGGGGAGATGACTTCGAAGGAGGGATTCTCGGTGGTTGCGCCGATGAAAGTGATGTGGCCCGCTTCAACGTAGGGAAGAAACGCGTCCTGCTGGGCTTTGTTGAAGCGGTGGACTTCGTCGATGAAAACAATGGTGCGGTAGCCGGAACGAGATTTGTACTCCGCGGCGGCCATCACTTCCTTGATTTCCTTGATGCCCGCGAGGACGGCGCTGAAGGAAACGAAGTCAGCATGCGTGAGGCGAGCGATAACGCGCGCGAGCGTGGTTTTGCCGCAGCCCGGCGGTCCCCAGAAGAGCATGGAGCCGGTATTGTCGCTCTCGATTTGCATGCGCAGCGGCTTGCCGGGACCGAGCAGTTTTTCCTGGCCGATGAATTCGTCGAGCGTACGGGGACGCATGCGCTCGGCGAGCGGCTGATTGGCGGGGGGCACGTCGGGGTCCGCGGGGGAGGCGGGTAGTTTGGAGAAGAGGCTCACGATGCTAATGCTTTCTAGAAAACGTAAGATCCGTAGTCAGTAAGAGCAAAGTCCCTCCGTCTCATTGTTGAACATGGGCGTCACCGGTTTCCATTTGTCGTCTTCCAGCTTAAACTTCCAAGACGCGATCCTCGTCGGAGACTCCTTGCACAAAAAATCGGGCGACGTCAGGTCTTTGTTCGTTATTGCTGCACGATCATAGAAAACCAAGGTGCCATACAGGTGACCGTCGTAACGAGACCTGGCTAAGAATACGTGAATTCCAGGCGGGCGTGATTGCGAGAGTTTGTCGTGTACCGAGCGCCATTTACCGTCTTGGATGCAGGAAGAATCGAATAGGAAGCAGTATAGGTTGCTCTTCGTGTCCTTCAGAGAGGCTTCATCTTCAGGGCGCAAGTCCTCGCGGTCATAGCTCAGTAAGGTAGGGATATCTTTGTCCAAGACAGCCTTGGCAATCTTTTCGCCAATCAAATTCAGTTCTCTGCGGGCCAAGGCCGATTCAGACGCACTACTCGTCTTAGATTTCTGAGGCTGTTGCCCTAATGCCCGGGGAATATGTCCACCGAAGATGGAGATGATGCCAAGGCATAAGATGTAGCTGGCTTTTTTATGCTTTGTGGTACGCGCGACCGGTCTCATCCTTAGTTTCCATCCTTTCACCCGTTCCCTTGCTTGGCTCTTTGGCGGGCGGCTTCGTAGAAAACCACCGCTGCGGCGGCGGCCGCGTTGAGAGATTCGACGCCGCCGGCTAGGGGAATGCGGATGCGGGCATCGGCGCTGCGCTCGATTTCTTCGGGTAAGCCCGCGCCTTCGTTGCCGACCAGCAGCGCAACGGGCTGGCACCAATCGACTTCCCAGGGGGCGAGGAGCGGAGGTGCGGCATCGCCAGGAGGGGACGCGCTGAAGCGCGCCCCTACATTGGGTGGAAGAGAGCCGGCTTTTTCGTGGGCGCTCGAGGCGAGCGTGTGAATGCCAGCAATTTTGAATTGCGTCAGGAGAATGGGCAGCGACATTCCGGGGAGGATCGGGAGGTGGAGAGCGGCACCAGCGGAGGCGCGCAGAGCTTTCGGAGAATAGGGGCTCGCGGTGCCGCTAATGCCGGAGGCGGCGGTGACCGCGCCGGTTGCGCCAAAAGCGGCAGCGGTGCGGAGGATGGTTCCGACGTTGCCGGGGTCCTGCACACCGGCGAGAACGACGAGAAGGAGAGCGCAGGCGGAAGCGGGAGTGTGGACGAGATCGTCGAAAGAAGTTTCGCGCGGTTTGACGAGGGCCGCGACACCTTGCGGGTGCTCCGTGTCGGCAACGCCTTCGAAGAGGCGGTCGTTGGTGAGCAGCGTGGGGAAGCCCATCTCCGGACGGTCGATCAAAGGAGCGAGGCGTTCGCGGTAGCGCTGGCCGGATTCGCTAAAAAGCACCGCCTGAATCGGGCAGCCAGAACGCAGCGCTTCTTCGACAAGGCGGGCTCCCTCGACACCAACGAAGCCGTTTTCCGTGGGCAAACCACCGCGCAGAGCCAGGCGGAACTCCTTGAGCCAGCGGTTGTCGCGGCTGGTGAGAAGCGCCGAATCGTTCGCTGGTCGCGCATTGCGAGCGGCTTTGCCGGGAGTGGCCATAGCTTGGAGGTTAGCAAATTTCCTCGCGAATCAGCTAATCTGAAGGCAGTCCCGCCATCTGAATCAATAAAACATATATGGCCTCCAGAGATGATATTGCGTGCATATCAGGGGTATGGTAGCGTCGCCCCAATACGGGCAGCGCGGGCGGAGCGCTGCAAGGTGGCACTACGTCTTCGCCAAAGGCCAAAAAATTGCCGGCTGAACTGCTGCGCGTCAATCCCATCAACCCAGAAGCGGAAGCACTGCGGTATGCGGCGGACTTTCTTTCACGCGGAAGTGTGATCGCGATACCTACGGACACGTTTTATGGACTGGCGGCGGACCCGTTCAATCTTGCCGCGGTGGATGAGATTTATCGCGTGAAGGGACGCCCCGAGGCGCGTGCGCTTCCGATTTTGGTGACTTCGATCGAACAGGCACTGACGCTTTCGCGCGGAACGCCAGGAAGTTTTATGCGGCTGGCGCAAGCGTTTTGGCCGGGAGCGCTGACGCTGGTGGTGAACGCTGCGCACCGGATACCACTAAAATTAACTGCTGGAACGGGGCGCGTAGCGCTGCGCTGGCCGCGCAGCGAAGTGGTGAAGCGCCTGATCGATGAATTCGAGGGGCCGGTGACGGGGACGAGCGCCAACATCTCCGGTTTTTCTTCTTGCGCGAGTGCGGCGCAGGTGATGAAGCAACTGGGTTCGCGGCTGCCGCTGGTTCTGGATGCGGGAGAGACAGGAGCGACGCTGCCGTCCACGATCGTGGAACTAAACGGCGACGCCTGGAGAATCGGGCGGGAGGGTGCGATTCCGGTCCGGGAGATTGAGAAGGCGATGAAGGAGAAGTAAGAAGGATTGGTGACCGGTGACTGGTGCCCGGTGATCCGTGAAAGAGTTTCGAGATAGAGCCCAGCGATGCTCTCTGCGGGCTCGATAACGGTGAAAGCAAGCCAGGATTCCTCGCTACGCTCGGAATGACAATCTAGAGGGCCGGGAGGACGCGCTAAAGCGCGCCCCTACAATTGAGCGTCCCTATTCGTCGCTGAGCCCAACGCATCAGTTGAGATCCTTCACGCGTCCTCATCGGATGCGTTCAGGATGAAGAAAAGAAAAACATTCGGCACAGGGGGCACGGAGGCCAGAGCACAAAGAGCACAGAGAAGAATAAGAAAGAGAGATTTCTCGCTGCGCTCGAAATGACAGGCTTTCGGGTGATTTAGCGAGGCGGCGCATAGGAGACTTTACCGAGGATGGCGGGGCCGCGCGCACCCGTGGCTGAAGGAATGTTGGAGGAACGTTGATGAAACGTCTCATAGGCAAGCAGTGCGAACGCCAGCGCTTCCTTAGCCTCGACGGGGATTCCGAAGTCAGAGGAACGCAGAATCGTTAAGAAGGAAACATCTTTGGGGCGTGGTGCTGCCTTCCGGCCAGGATCAGGGAGCCTCATCTCTATGACAAGTCTTCTGGGGAACGAGCCCGAATACACCTTACGTGGTGGCCCTAGCGTAGCTAAGTGTAGTGCTTCGAATAGCAAGGGATTTTCAGCGCCCCCGCCAGAAACAATAATCTCGTGAATCTCGTGTTTGGGTAGGACGAAAGTGTGCAAGGCGTCTGCGACGGAGACCGCAGTGAAGGTGGTGACGGTCCGGATTAGATCATTCGGTTTGACTTTGTAACGGTTGGCGAGCGCCAGGAGCTTCTTGACATAAGGAGTGCCGAAATATTCGCGGCCAGTCGACTTCGGCGGCTTGAGCTTGAGGTACGGATCTTGCAGAAGTGCTTTCAGGAGGGGCCTGCTGAGGTACCCACTTCGCGCCAACTGCGCATCCTTGTCAAACTGCTGACGGCCGCGGGTGAAATGTTGGATGAGGGCGTCGATAAGCATGTTGCCTGGGCCGGTGTCGAAGGCAAAGACTTGATCGGGGCGCGCGTCGGCGGGAATGACGGTGATGTTGGCGATGCCGCCCAGATTCAGAGACACACGACCGAGCTTTGGATGGCGGTAGAGAAGATAGTCAGCGTAAGGAACGAGCGGCGCGCCTTGCCCGCCGAGCGCCATATCCGCGGGGCGAAAATCGCCGATGGTGGTGATGCCGGTGCGGGCGGCGATGATAGAGGGTTCGCCGATTTGCAGGGTGGAGGCTGTTGGCGAACCAAGATAAGAAGTTGCGCGGCCCTGATGGAAAATTGTCTGGCCGTGGCTGCCGATAAGCGCAATTCGCCGCGGTGAAACCTTGAAACGGCGGCAAGCAGCCAGCGCAGCATCGCCAAAGAGTTCTCCCAAACGAAAATTTAATTGACTGAGTTCACCCGCCGAGATGGGCTGTTGCTCCGCCACGCGAAGGATTTCTTTTCGCACGGGGGAAGGGAATTTACTGGAAGCGTGGTCGAGGAGCTTTGCATTGAGATTTGGCGGCGCGCCGGAGATGCGGGCGAGGGCAACGTCGATCCCGTCGGCGGATGTGCCGGACATCATACCGAGGACGAGCATGGGCTTCGATTTCATATAGGAGCGAAAAGATTTAAACACAGAGGGCGCAGAGAACACAGAGGGCACAGAGCAGAAGCGGATTAAGAGTGAACACAAAGGAAACTGAGGAGCGCAGAGGACACGGAGAAATCACGAGATTTGTTTCTTTAATTCGGCGAGCAGATTGAGCGCGTCCAGGGGCTTCAACTCGTCGAGATCGGCGCCGCGGAGCTTTTCGAGGACCTCGCGATCGAGAGCGGTGAAAAGCACCTGCTGATGGCCGTTCGCATGCGCGGGATCAGCGGCACCGGGGGAGAGCGTTTCGCTGAGCTCGTGTTCACTCTGCTCGTGTTTCTTCAAAACTTCGCGGGCGCGTTCAATGACGCTGCGAGGAAGACCAGCGAGGCGGGCGACTTCGATGCCGTAGCTCTTGTCGGCACTCCCCGGCTCGACGTGGCGCAGGAAAATGATTTCGCTGGGCGTCTCTTTCACCGAGACATGAACATTTTTCACGCCCGGAAGGAGGTCGGCAAGTTCTGTGAGTTCGTGATAGTGCGTGGCGAAAAGGGTGCGCGAGCGCGTGTGCCTCTGAAGATGCTCGACGACGGCCCACGCGATGGAGAGACCATCGAAGGTGGCGGTGCCGCGGCCGACTTCATCGAGGAGTACGAGGCTGGAGGGTGTGGCGTGATTGAGGATGGTGGCGACCTCGCTCATCTCGACAAGAAAAGTGGAGCGGCCGCGGGCAAGATTGTCGCTGGCGCCGATGCGGGTGAAGATGCGGTCGGTGATGGGCAGTTTGGCCTGGCGCGCGGGAACGAAGGAGCCCATCTGTGCCATGAGGATAATCAGCGCAGCCTGGCGAAGATACGTGGATTTTCCGCCCATATTCGGACCGGTGATGAGCAGAAGCTGCTGCCGGCCCGGCTCGAAGCAAAGATCGTTAGGGACAAAGCGTTCGCCTTTCTGGCGGAGGAGTTCTTCAATGACGGGATGGCGGCCACCGATGATGAGGAGTTCGCCGGCGGTGTTGAATTCAGGGCAGGAATAACCGCGATCGGCGGCGAGCTTTGCGAAAGCCGTGAGCACGTCGAGCTGGGCAACGGCTGAAGCGGTGCGGCGCAAGCGCGCAGCCTTGGCGGCGACGGAGGCGCGGACGTCAATGAAGACCTGGCGCTCGATTTCCAGGATGCGCTCGTCGGCGGCAAGGATTTTGCGCTCGTATTCCTTCAATTCCGTGGAAGTGAACCGTTCGGCGTTGACGAGGGTCTGTTTTCGCTCGTAATCGGCGGGGGCCAGATGGAGATTCGGCTTCGAGATTTCGATGTAGTAGCCAAAAACCTGATTGAAGCGAATCTTGAGCGAGCCGATGCTGGTGCGTTTGCGTTCGCGCTCTTCCATGGCCGCGATGATCTGCTTGCTGTGTTGGCTCAGATTGCGATGCTCGTCAAGCTCGGCGTGGTAGCCGGTCCGGATGATTCCCGGTTCGGTGACCAGGGCGGGCGGTTCGTCGGAAATGGCGCGCTCCAGGCGGTCTCGGACATCGGCAAGTTCGTCAATTTCCTCATGAAGTCGGCGAAGCAACTCGCTGCCGCCGATGGGGGGAGGCGTTACGAAGTTTTTCAATACCGGGAGTTGGCCAAGCGATTTGCGCAAGGCCACGAGTTCGCGTGGCGTCGCTAGACCCAACGTGATGCGGCTCGTGAGCCGCTCGAGGTCCAGGATGCCTCGGAGTTCCTTGCGAATTTCGCCGCGCACGACCGTCTGCTGAACCAGGTGAGTAACCGCGGCGAGGCGGGCATTGATGGCTTCGCAGTCAATGAGTGGGCGGAGGAGCCAGGACCGCAGCAGGCGCGCTCCCATTCCGGTGACCGTACCATCCAGCGCGGCAATCAGGGTCGTCGGACCGGAAGAACGGCCAGTCTCTTCGAAAAAAATGGGTGTCAGCAACTCGAGATTGCGCACGGAGACGGGATCGAGGACGAGCGTGTCGTGATGTTCGTAATAGCGGACGCGATCGAGGTGCCGCAGGGCTTCCACGCTGGTTGCTCCGACGAATTCGCTGCCGGCCGCGGCGCGGTCGCCACGAGCGGCGTTTTCCCGCAAATAATGGATGATCGCGCCCGCTGCGGAGAGGGCCTGTGAATGATCATCGAGGCCAAAGCCGGTGAGTTCGGCGACGCCAAATTGCTCCCGGAGAATGCGTTCGGCATAGTCGCGCTGGAAAGTCCAATCCTCGAGGCGGGACTCGACCCCGCCTGCACCTTCGAGGAAGGAAGTCTTCGCGGTTTCGAAGAGCTGTTGCGGGCGGGGGAGAAGCGTTTCGCGCGGGTGGAGCAGTTGGAGTTCGTCGCGGAGAGCTTCGTCGGCTCGGGTGCCGGAAAATTCGGTGGCCTGGAATTCGCCGGTGGAAAGATCGACGAAAGCGAGGCCGATCGGAGAACCGGAAGGGTGCCGCGCAACGGAGGCCAGGAAATTGTTTTCGCGGACATCGAGCACCCCGACGTCCGTTGCCGTGCCGGGCGTGATGACGCGAACTACTTCCCGGCGAACGAGTTTTTTGCCTGGGCCGGGCTGCTCCATCTGATCGCAGATAGCGATTTTGAAACCGGCGCGGATCAACCGCGCGATGTAGGATTCGGCGGCGTGATACGGCACGCCGCACATGGGAATGGGCTGGCCTTTTTCGCGATTGCGGGAAGTCAGGGTGATTTGCAGTTCCCGCGAGGCGATCATGGCATCTTCATAGAAGAGTTCGTAGAAATCGCCGAGACGGAAGAGCAGCAGGGCGTGCGGGTAGCGCGCCTTGATGGCGTGATACTGCTGCATCAGCGGTGTAGTTGGCTCGCTCATTCTGGAGTTTTCAGTCGTTAGCGGTCAGTGTTTTGTCCGGAAAGAACCGAACGGGAAATCCTGCAACCGTGAGCGAATATTCTGCGCTGTGGGAACGAGGAGCGCAACAGGGTGCATTCCTTTCTTCGCTGCTCATTCCCGAGTGTTGAGCTGGGCCAGCAGAACGGGTATTCGACTGGGTCCGCTATACTAGACTAAAGTGGAAGCAGGAAAAACCGATCGCTCCCAACGAGAGGAAAGCGTGGCACGTGAGACGGAAATCAAGCTGAAAATCAACGATGTAAAGGCATTTCGCCGCGTTTTGAAGAAGCTCGGAGCGCACCCCGTCGGTGCCGGAACGAGCCGCGTCCATGAGGAAAACGTCATCTTTGACACCCCGCAGGGGGGCCTGGCGAAACATGGGCAATTGTTGCGAATTCGCACCGAGACCCTTGAAGTTCGCAGAAGATCGAGAGACGGGAAACGGAGGCAGCGAGTGGTGGTTACCTTCAAACGCCCCATCGCGCGGCCAGCGTCCCTCGATGCCGGGGAGTCACCGCATGGCTTCCACAAAGTGCGCGAGGAAATCGAAGTAGAGGTAGCAGAGGCCGCGAAGCTGACGGAGATCTTCGAAGGGCTGGGGATGAGCGGCTGGTTCCGCTATGAGAAGTACCGCACAACGTTTCAGCTTCCGGCTAAGAAAGCTTGGGCGCGGGGGCTCCTCATCGAGCTGGACGAGACACCGATTGGTACGTTTGTGGAACTGGAAGGCCCCGCGGGGGCGATCGACCGGGCAGCCCATGAGTTGGGCTACTCGAAACGCGATTATGTTTTGAAGAACTATCTCGTCCTGTACATAGAAGACTGCCGCCGCAGGGGGGAACAGCCCCGTCATATGCTCTTTGCTGGACGCGAAACACCGGCGGCCTGAAATTCTTCGAAAAAATCTTTACCGAAAGGCATTCTTTTTCTTGACAACGCTAAGCGAGGAGCTTATCAATGCATTTGTGACTCCGGGTAAGGCGGGGTTGACGGTGAAGAGGGACCCCCTTTCGATGAGCGCGAGCAACGAACTCGAGCCTGGCCCTAGAAACTGCGGGACGCACTGCGGCGCGGAGCTGGCGAGCGGGTTGAGTGCTCCGATGAAGCCATGCCAGGCGCAAGCGACAGCGCGAACGGTTGGGCGGGGAGGGTTCACGGGCGGCTAAAGGTAAGTCCATTCCTGTCAGGCACTTGCCCGCGGCCGAGGTTCTTCGGTGCGCGGGTTTTTTGTTGCCCAAAGGAGATCGGCACAGCTCAGGGGGCGATCCTGCGGCAGGTCAGGAGGAAGGCATATGGAACTGTACGCCACGGAATTAATGGGGGCAAAGACATACGACGCGAAGGGCAATTATGTGGGGCGCGTGCGCGAGTTTTTTATCGAGCCTGCGCAGGCGCCCAATCGCGTGTCGCATTTTTTGTTGTCGCGCGGCCATTTTCAACCACTGATTGCCAGACACGATCAAGTCTCTTCGGTGACTGCCGGAAGGGTGGAGTTAAACGTCAGTGAGCGGGCACTGGAACTCTACCAGCCCAACGAATCGTTGCTGGCGGTACAGAAGGACCTGCTGGACCAACAGATCATCGACACGCGAGGGCGAAAAGTGGTGCGCGTAAACGACCTGGATCTAGCCGAGCAGCGCATGAACGGCAGTGTGGAACTGCGGTTGACGCAGGTGGATGTGGGGCTGCCGGGTGCGGTGCGGCGCCTCCTGCAAGGTGTGGTTCCCTCAAAGGTGGTGCGCAAACTGCAAAGCAAACTTCCCCACAGCGGGATACGCTGGGAATTTGTGAACTTGATCGAACCCGACCCGTTACGCCGTGTGAAATTGCGCATCACGCACGAAAAGCTGGAAGACCTGCACCCGGCGGACTTGGCCGACATCATGGAAGAGCTTTCGGCGTCGGAACGCCAGAGCATCATCGCCTCTCTCGATGAGGAGACGGCGGCCGCCGTTTTGGCTGAATTGGATGCGAGACTTACGACACGGATCGTCGAAAACCTCGATCCGGAGAAAGCGGCCAACATCCTCGAGGAAATGGCCCCGGATGCCGCCGCCGACTTGTTGGCCGACTTGTCCAAGGAGACCTCCGAAGAACTGCTGGATGAAATGCCTGGCCACGAAGCGGAGGAGGTTCGCGAGTTGCTGGAGTTTGACCCGGCCGCGGCGGGCGGCATGATGAACACGGAATTTGTGTTCGTGGGCGAGAACTCCACGCGGGAAGAGGTTCTCGAATGGTTGCGCAAGCAGGATCTGAACTTCGACCAGTTGGACGCGATCGTATTGATCGATAGCGACGCGCAGTATTCCGGCGCGGTTCCAGTGGCCCGGTTACTTTTGGCGGCGCCAGAGGAGCGCCTGGCAGCATTGAAGATGGAACCACTTGTGACCCTGCCCCCGGAAGCAAACGAGAAGGAAGTGTTCGAACTGTTTGATAAATATAACTTGCGGATGTTGACGGTGGTGGATAGGGATAACCGGCCGATCGGGGCGATTGCGGTTGACGACGTGGTCTCGCGACTGGTGAAGTAGCGGTTCAAACGGCAAAGAATGAGATGTTGAACCGGACAAACATTGCGGCCCAGTGGGCGGGGTGGAGCGAGAGGGTAGGGCGGGTGCGCGCGGCAGCGCGCCCGATTCGCAGGCGCATTGCATTGTTTTTCGCGATCGTGGGTCCCGGCCTCATCGTCTCCAACGTGGACAACGACGCGGGGGGGATCTACACCTACGCGCAATCGGGGGCGCAATTCGGCAATACCGTTCTATGGACGCTGATTCCGATGACTGTGGTGCTCTATATCTCCCTGGAAATGTGTTCGCGCTTGGGGGCATTCAGCGGCAAAGGCTTATCCGACTTGATCCGGGAAGAATTCGGCTTTCGTGTGACGTTCTTTTTAATGGCTGCCGTTCTCGTGGTGAATCTCGGCAACGTCATGGCGGAATTTACGGGCGTGTTTTGGGCCACGGATGTTTTTAGAATCAACAGGTACATCTCCGTGCCGCTGGCCGCCGTGCTGGTGTGGGTTCTCGTCGTATTGGGAACGGCAAAATGGGTCGAGAGAATTTTCTTAGCGATTTGCCTGGTGTATTTTTCGTACGTGATCTCCGCATTCCTTGCGAAACCCGAATGGCTGATCGCCCTGCTGCATCTGCTTCCCCCTCATCTGATTCGGTTTGTTCCGAACATCAGGCCGTTCGTGCAAGTACCGCCCTTCAATGCCAGCTACGCGGTGATCCTGGCGGGTTTGGTGGGAACGACCATTGCGCCGTGGCAGCATTTTTACCTGCAGGCTGCAGTTGTGGAGAAGCGCATCGGACCCCGGCAGTACGCACATACCCGGAATGACGTTCTCGTGGGAAGCATCAGTTGCATGGTGATCGTGTTCTTCATCATCGTCTGCACCGCCGCAACGCTTTACGTCAAGGGAATACATTACGTTGATAATGCCGGGACGGCGGCAATCGCGCTGAAACCGCTGGCGGGCGTCTGGGCCAGCGCGCTGTTCGCGATTGGCCTTTTGAATGCCTCGATTTTTGCGGCTTCCATCCTGCCACTCTCGACGGCCTACGTGATTTGCGAGGCGCTGGGTTTTGAGTCGGGGATCGACAGGAAATTCGGCGAGGCAAAGATTTTCTACGCTTTGTACACGGCGCTCATCGTTCTGGGTGCGGGTTTAGTGCTGTTTTTCGGCCGATACGCCAAGATCATCCTCCTGTGGTCGCAGGTCCTGAACGGATTTCTGCTGCCGGTCGTTCTGATTTTCATCCTGATTCTGGTCAACCGGCGCGACCTGATGGGAGATAAGATCAATTCACGCGGTTTCAACTGGGTGGCGTGGATTTCCACCGCGGCGATGATCGTACTGACCTTTGTTGTGGCCTATACGTCTCTGCACGAGTTGTTTCACTGAAGCCGACGCGGAAGCAGCGTCAGTGGTTTCTTCCTAGAACCGCCGGTCGCTATTTGATTGCGCTAACGCTCGTTCTTACGTATACGGCGCTTTTCCAGCAGAGCCCACCACCAGTCACATGAGGGTGGTAAAACCGGCACCATGCCATTGCGCTTCCTTTGCGGCGTATGGTAACTTTGCGGCGTAAAGGAAAAGCGCATAGAAATCCCCGTGCTGCACAACAAGCCACAGAAGAGCCTCCATGTTGCGGCCTCTCACCCGCTCGGCACGCTGACAGCAGAAGAAGCGTATATCTGGGAAAAGCTGGATCTGACAAGGCTGCCGAGGCACGTCGCCGTCATCATGGACGGGAACGGGCGCTGGGCGCAGAAACGGCATCTGCCAAGAATTGCGGGGCATCGTTCCGGAACGCAATCGGCGCGCACGACCATCGAAACGTGCGCCCGGCTGAAAATCGAGGCGCTGACACTGTACGCGTTCTCGGTGGAGAACTGGCGCCGCCCGAAAACGGAAATCGACTTCCTGATGCAACTCTTGCGGGAGTACCTCCGGAAGGAGATGCCACTCATTCAGAAGAATGACATTCGCATGCGCTTTCTCGGCAGGATGGATGAACTACCCGCCGGCGTCCAAAAGGACGTGCGCGAAGCCATGGAGAAAACCGCGGGGAACAAAGGCATGGTCCTGTGCGTGGCGCTGAATTATGGCGGGCGCGCGGAAATTGTGGACGCCATGAACTCCATCCTCGCGGAGCGCAATGGGAATGGAGCATCCTCACAAGTCACCGAAGAACAGCTCTCGCGGCACTTGTACACGGACGGATTGCCGGACCCCGACCTGCTGATCCGCACAAGCGGGGAAATGCGCGTGAGCAATTTCCTGCTTTGGCAGATTGCCTACGCGGAGATTTTCGTGACGGAAACGCTGTGGCCGGATTTCAATCGGGCGCGCCTGCTGGAAGCGCTGGTGGAATTTCAAAAGCGCGAACGCCGTTATGGAGGGATCCGAGAAGGCGAGCCTTCCGACGAGAATCCAGCGCGGGCCGCAGGGCATTAGTTCCGACTTAATTCTTCTTCCTATAGCAGGGGATACCCACCCGGGGTGTTTTTGTCAAAGAGTGCGCAATTCTATAAAAATAAAAGAGTTGCTTGCAAAAGAGTGTGCAAGAATATCAAATCAAAAGACTTAGATGAAAAAAGCGGCTCGAGGAGAGTGGAGCAGAGAGCCGACGTGAAATTGCACCCCCACCCCCCCCCACCAATTTGCATGAATATCAAAAGAAAAGACTTACAGAATTTGCATTTCGCAAATGCTTGATTCTAAAGGGTATGTTTTTGATTGTTCAGAAAGAGCTGAAAACGCGGCCTACCAAAGAAAAGCGGGAGCAGGCTCCCGCACTCCACATATAGTTTTCGATAAGCTGTATTTTGCCGAAGGGGTCACAAAAGTCAAGGAAAACTTGAATAGCGGTCAGTTTCCGATTATCCCGGAGTTAGCCCGTAGGTTGTGGTATTGAACTCTTCGTTTTGAGGATGTCCGAGTTTTAGTTGATTGCAGCGACTCTCGACGCTCGGCACTGTAAGCCTACCTGAAACCAAGTTCAAGCGACTTCTACTGTCCGGACCTCCTTCTGCTGAATGCGCGACGGATTCAGGCGTTCCTTCAGCAACAGGATTTCTTGATAGCCTTTGATGCGTCGGAACTTCTTCTCTGCTTCCAGGAGTCCTGTGGCGGTCCAGCGCAGCGGCTGATCTCCTGCTCGCGCCTGAACGCCACGCACCATTGCCCATACCATTTCGGAGGTCGTCGGGATTCACAGCCGCGACCTCATCGCCCGGTGCGCTCCAAAGCTCCGGCACATCGCTCATCTATCCTCCTTCACCGAGGAATTTCCGACGCGACTGACTTCCACATCGAGCAGCATTCCTTTGGCGAATCCACATAAGAAATCTTCAGGCAGAATGGGGAGGGGGACGAACCAAATCCCCTCCCTTTCCAGCACCTTCAGATTTTCAAAGCGCCGAGCCAGATGAGGCCGTAGAGAAAGAACCATTTGGAAAGTCTCTTGTGTCACTTGAAGTTGCTGTGGCGGATAGCGGATAGTGCGACCCGGACTGCTTAACGTTTATGAGCACTTTCGTATTCCAGGCTGTCGCAAAGACAAGTGTGTTGACGCTGGTGTTTGCATTGATTGCATTCGCTAGGGCTGTGACAAGCGTAGACGGAGTGTCGTTTTGGCCGTAGGAAACAGACGATGTAACTCCGTTTATGGTGATGGATACCGTACCCGTGTCGTAGATGCGATCCCACTTGATGCAATCGCCTGTTTTTAGGTTATATTGCGCACAGTCTCCTTTTTTGCTGTTCTCAGCGCCGTTAATCGTGACTCCACCATTTGCCACGATCACGCTGCCGCTATTTAGATAAGTATATGATCCTCCGGGGGCCGCGTTACTAACCCGGCCCAAATAGAACCCGGGCGGCACCGAGCCAATGTTCGAAGGAACAGGGCCAGCAGCCGAATTCCCATCAGCAGCTACGGACGTCGCGTTTGTCTGCGCAATAAGCGTCCCATTCAGGTCAAAGTATTGAAATAACGGCATTCCATTTGCGCTGCTGAATCCCGTTCCGAGTGCCGTCATGGTGCCTCATGTAACATCCGTGAACGTAGGGGACGGTGAAAATTGCATACCTTGTGCGTCCGCGATGATGGGGCCGGTGCTGTACAGTATGCAGGTAAATACCATCAGGGTCGTATAGGGAGGGCCTATTGGGACGTATCCATTTTGCGCGGGCAAAGTCGCACACCCTGCCCAAGGGCTTGGCGTCTGCCAAGTGAAATTCCAATACGCACATATACGTCCGTTCGTGACCTGGATCAACGCCCCACCACCGGAATTTAAAGTCCATGTCGAGGCATCGCCCACGGGAACGCCAAGGCAAGAAGCGTTGTCATGGTCCCAGACTCCTTTTATGTCTATGAACTGTGCCGCAAAAGGCGTTCCAATTCCATTGCTGTTATCTTGTCCAACTGTCTGAACATAGAAACCCCCGCCTGGGGTAGTAGGCGGCAAGTTCTTGGTGTCATCGCAACTGGAACATGACAGGGCCAAGAAGAGGAATGTCATCATGCTTCTCATTTTCATTGGATGCCTCACTTTTCTATTCCAAGCACTTCAAGCGCCTTGTCAATTAGCGAGAGGGCTTCGGCAGGATTCATTGAATTTACTTGTCGGACCAGCGCAGACCTAATCTCGCTTTGCTTGGGGTTTATTGAAACTACTAGTTGATGTGTCGTCTTGGTGTCCGTCCCGGTAGTCTGTGTTGCTCTGGTGTGTGTTGCTCTAGAAGCCTGCTCCCGGTCCCATGCTTCCGGGGTCAACTGGAAATCAGCGTCGAAGAACTTGTGTCCCAGTACTTCCAACAGTACATGCACAGCCTGAAGGGGAGACATCTCCTCATTTATCGACTCCCCGACCTGTATATCGGGTCGCACCGCGCCCTGCCCCATGAAGATGGGATTGTGCAACATCAAGAACATTCGCATGAATCGGACCTGCCTTGGGCTTGTTCGTACATAGTCGGGTAGGCCGAATTTCTCGACTAGCAGGTTCGTGAAGTTCACGATGCTTTGTTCCGTTACGCCCTTGCCCAGTCCTCGGCGATATTGCATTTCTGCCCATGACAAGCGGTCCTTGATTACATAGTCGATAGATGGAGGAATCTCTGTCGGCCCAATTCCGTGAGCAACGGCCAAGATTTCAAATCCGCGAGGCGCTTTGAAAATCTCGTCAGCGAGTGCGCGGTATGTATCTTGATTGTTATCTTGAAGAAGGCGGGCTTTTTCTTCCACCTCGGCGTGGACCCTGTATCGCGGCGTTGTCATTGCTGGACCTCCGGGTGGGGAATTTTGCGCAAGGGCTATAGGTAGAAAAACTAGCATAGGAAGGCAACGGACTAGGTAACGAATCATTGGATGTAGCTCCTTTCAGGCAATTTTGGCGGGAGCGTCGTGAGTGGTCACGGCGCATCCCGCTTATTGCGACAGACTACGATCCTCTTTTCCTTTATTGTCAATAGTATAAATAATGAGATATCCACTTCATCGCTGTCGAGGTTGATCGGCCAAGGCTGTAGCGTCGGCGGGAACTGAACCCTCGCCCGTTACACTCTTAGTCTTCGTCAATCGTCAATCCTCAATCGCGGCGACTGTGTTTTTGTTTGGCCGCGTTCGCATCCCACTTCCAGCTCCGGAACGCATGCTCCAAAGTGAACACCTTAAACTGGAGCTTGCGGCTGTCGATCATTTTGAGTAGATCGTCCACTTCGGTCCTCGCTCACGAACAAGTGGATCGATCCTCCAACCGTCGCTCGCACAGTGCCCGCAGCTGATTGCTGCTGGCGGCAACGAATTGCCCGACTCACGCTGCTTTTCTCGATCCCGTAGCCTTCCAGAACACTCTCCACCGCTCGCCGATAGTTCCGCGTGGACAGTCCGGCTACCATGCGCTCTTGCACCGCTCGTTGCAGCTTTCCGTCTTGCTGCAACTGACCGTAGCTCTCCAACTCCACTTCCTGGCCTTCCCGCGTTCGTACCCGCGGCCCTTCTAGCGGGATTTTCTGTCCACCAAAAACTACATAGCCCGGTTGCTTTCCCCAGCGCACGCAGCCGGCGCTCGGATTCGGCCGATGAGGTGGTCCTACCCGGCGCGTGACTTCGTTTTCCAGGATGGCGCGCAGGATCTGCAGCCCGGCTTGCCCGGTCAGCTCTTCCACCTGCGCTTGCATCTCTACCCACACCTCGGCTATCGGCAACGGCACCCGCACCATCAACTCTTGCCCTCGGACGATCTCGAACTTGTGATTGGACTTGCGGCCTTTCCTCTGGTATTTGTTTCTCACGGCGGCTCTCTCCTTTAAAAAGGGATTCTCAACCCGAACTCAGGGGTTAGCTCCCGCTAAGTTGGCATCGATTGAGACAAAAGTCTCCAATTATCCGAGAAGTAACTCTCGCCCTGCAACCCAGCATGTGTGGCGTATGTAAATGTCGTAAAAAGCGGATCCCTTCCGACAGAGTCGGAACCTTCGGTCGCTTCGCTCGGGATGACAGAAAAAGGACTGTTCACAGCATCGATCAAAGTTCTCGTGCGTGATTTTTTGCGTTTAATGTGATGAGATGGGGCCTGCGAATTCTCAGGGGATTCCTTTTCCATGACCTGGAAACGTGTGGCGACAGCCGTGGTGCTGATTCCGCTTGCTGTGAGCCTGGTGTTGTGGGGTTCCACGGCGATGGTGTCCATTGCCGTCGCGCTGGTCATACTGCTCGCTCTCTTTGAATACTTCGCACTGGGAGAGGCCATCGGACATCGCGCCTACCGCTTCTGGACTGCCACCTGCGCGCTTGTACTCATTTATTCGCAATGGCGAGGAAGGGCTGAGCATGGTTACGCTATAGGATTGGTCGCTCTGGAAAGACGGCTTGGTGGAGGACCGCCGTCGCTGGATGCGGCATTTTTCTTGTTTGTCTTGGGAATCGCAACCCTTACGCTTTTCACCAAGCGCCCCATGGTGGAAGGGCTGCCTTCTGCCGGAATCAGCGCCAGCGGTCTCATCCTGATTGCATTCCCGCTCTCCTTTGCCATCCCCCTCCATGGCGCAGGAGCACAGGGGCCCGCGCTGTTGCTATTTGCCATGGTCATTATTTGGGTGAGCGATACGGCTGCCTATTTCGTGGGGCGCTCTATCGGCAAAAATGCGCTTGCGCCGAAGCTCAGCCCCAACAAAACCTGGGAAGGAACGGTAGCGGGGTTTCTGGGCTCGCTCGTGGTTGCGCTGGCGTTTGCTCCATGGGTGAACGTGCCGCTCGTTCATTTGCTGGCAATGGCAGCCGTTGGAAACGTTGCCGGGCAGGTGGGCGACCTGTTGGAGTCGGCGTATAAGCGCAGTGCGGGGGTCAAAGACTCAGGCAGCCTGCTACCCGGGCATGGAGGCGTGCTTGACCGGATCGATGCTCTCATCCTGGCGATTCCGGTTGTCTGGTATTATTGGATTTTGATCTATTCTCCCCGGTCGTAGATCGGCAAGCATCTTCAATTCGCGCAGAGGGAATCGGAAAACTTCGTGAAGCAGCTCGCCATCCTGGGCTCGACGGGTTCGATTGGCCGACAGTGCCTCTCGGTCGTGGAGTCTTTGCCCGGAAGGTTCGGAGTGGTGGCACTGGCTGCGGGTGTGAACCTCGAAGAACTCGTCGGGCAGATCGAACGGCACCAGCCGGAAGTCGTCTCTGTGGCCGACGCCAAGCGCGCCGACGACCTGGCGCAGTTGCTGCGTGAGAAGGGCATCACGCGCATTCCCGAGATTCATCACAGCCGCGAAGGAATGCTGGCCGTGGGGACGCATTCCAAAGCGGATATTGTGGTGTCTGCGGCGGTGGGCGTCGTGGGGCTGGAGGCGACCTATGAAGCGGCAAAGCTGGGGAAGACGGTAGCGCTTTCCAATAAGGAAGTTCTAGTGGCTGCTGGCGAGTTAGTGATGGCCGCGGCGCGCAAAGCTGGCCGGGAACTCCTGCCCGTGGATAGCGAGCACAACGCGGTGCATCAATGTTTGCGCGGAGGGACGCGTGGAGAGGTTCGGCGGTTGGTGCTGACGGCTTCGGGCGGGCCGTTCCGGAAAACCCCGCTCGCAGCACTCGCCATCGTTACTCCGGAGCAAGCGCTGGCGCATCCCAACTGGCGCATGGGCAACCGCATTACCATCGATTCCGCCACCATGATGAACAAGGGGTTCGAGGTGATTGAAGCGCACTGGCTGTTCGGCATGCGGCCGGAGCAGATTGAAGTGGTGGTCCATCCGCAGTCCACGATTCACTCCATGGTCGAGTTTGTAGACGGTTCCGTTTTAGCACAACTCGGCCCAACCGATATGCGCATGCCCATCCAATATGCGTTAACCTATCCAGAGAGAGTCGCATCCAATCAAGTAGCCCTCGATTGGACCAGGTTAAAGCGGCTGGATTTCCAGAAGGCTTCGACGCGGCGATTTCCGTGCCTGCGTCTGGCGCGGGAAGCAATGAGAAAGGGCGGGGCGCTGCCGTGTGCGTTGAACGCGGCGGATGAGATTGCCGTCGCAGCGTTCCTCGAGCGAAGGCTCCCGTTTTTGGGAATTTCGGAAGTGATTGAGCGGGTTCTGGCGCGCACCCCGCGCGTGCGGTTTGAGAAGATGGACGACGTGCTGGCGGCCGACGCTGAGGCTCGTCGCATGGCCCAGGAAGAGGTCACGCAGGTAACGACGAGAGCTGCGGTGAACGTTCGGAGTGCATGAGGAACGGTTTTAAGATCAATGTGAAAGAAGAGGTTCTCCCGTAAGCATGAATATTGCAATCGGATTTATTCTCGTTCTTGGGATCCTGATCCTGGTGCACGAATGGGGACATTTTATCGTTGCGCGCTTCTTCGGTGTGCGCGTGGACGTGTTCTCTATCGGTTTCGGGCCACGGCTCTTCGGCTGGAAGCGGGGCGCCACGGACTATCGCGTCAGCGCGTTTCCGCTCGGCGGCTATGTCCGCATGGCCGGGCAGGATCTCAGCGAGATCGACTCGGGCGACCAAAAACCCACGGGCGCTCCCGACGAACTCATGAGCAAGAAGCGCTGGCAGCGCGGCCTGATCTCCCTTGCGGGGCCGGTCGTCAATCTCATTTTTCCCTTTGTGCTGCTGACCGGGTATTTCGTGATCAAGGGCAATCCCTATCCGAAATACCTGGACGACCCACTCGTGATTCTGAGGTTGCCCAAGGACTCGCCCCTGGCCAAAGTAGGTGTCCAACCCGGTGATCGAATCGTCTCTCTCGATGGTGTGTCTTCTCCTACCTGGAACACGGTGGAGTCCGAATTTAGTAAAGGGTCTATCAACAAGAAATTTAAAGTTACCTTTGAGCACCAAGGGGAAATCCATTCCGCCGAAGCGAGCACGTCTGGTATGCAGGTGCCTGAGCTGCTTTTCGGCTATACGCCGAATCGGCCGATTGTCGGCTACGCTGAAAAGGACAAACCTGCATATCGCGCCGGGATTCGCCGGGACGACATCATTTTGTCCATGAACGGCCAGCCTCTGAACAACTGGCCGGAGATGGTGACCGCCATTCAAAATACCGGAGGCAAGCCGATCCAGGTTACTGTCCTTCGCGGAAAACAGGCTGTCTCCTTCACGGTGTCTCCCGTTTCCGACAAAAATGATCAAGGAGAAACGGTCTGGATCATTGGCATCCGCCCGGGTCAGGAGTACTCCTTCCGCAAAGTTGGCGTTATACAGGCCGTGGTTTCCGCCTCGGATTTCACAGGGAGAGAGACCTGGCAGGTGGTCGCGATCGTCGGGAAACTAGTGACCGGTAAAGTGGCCGCCAAGCAGCTGCAGAGCTTCATCGGAATTGCCAACGAAGCGGGACATGCCGTGCAAGAAGGAACGTTTGCCGTGGTCTTATTGATGGCAGCTCTCAGCTTGAACCTCGGTATACTGAATTTGCTGCCCATTCCGATCCTCGATGGCGGAAACATCTTGCTGCTTACACTGGAAGGCATTCGCCGCCGCGATTTCAGCCTGGCCTTCAAAGAGCGCTTCGTGCAGGTCGGACTGGTGTTCCTCTTGGCGCTGTTTGCCTACGTTATGTACAATGACATTGTGCGGTTGCTTCCTTCTCATACCTAGCCTGAAGCTTCCGCGACTGCGGGGATGGATCGATGGCAGCTTCGCCGGCCCACCGGGTCTCCACCGGTGAGCGCCTCAACACCGCCGAGACCACGGGAAAACTTCAGCAAGCGGTAGCCGCGCGCGGCATTCGCATGACCCGCCAGCGCCGCGTGATCCTCCAGGTCATGGATGATGCGGAACAACATCTGGACGTCGATCAGATTCTGGAGAGAGCGCAAAAGATTGATGCGGGCGTGCATCTGGTCACGGTCTATCGCACCATTGACCTGCTGAAAAAAAAGGGCCTCATCGATGAATTGGACTTGCTCCATCTTCGCGGCGACCGGCACTACTATGAAACGCACGGGCCGCGGGATCACATTCACGTGGCGTGCCTGCGCTGCGGCAAGGTCCGCGAGTTCGAAAGCCGCTTGTACGAACAATTGAAGGGACAGATCGCCCGGGACTTCCATATGAAAGTCACCGTTTCCCGCACCGAAGTGGGCGGCTACTGCTCCGATTGCCTGCAAAAGATGAAGGAATAGGCGAGCCCTGTTATCCCCTTATCTCCCCATCTCCTTGCCTCCCAGGCACTTGCGCCAGTCTGCCCCGTTACCAACTTTTTTCTTGACAAATGCATGACTAATCTAGTAGAATACCTCCTGTAGAAAAGTGCGTCCCGGTTCTTCCGAGGACGCTTTTCTTTTTTGTGGGACTACATTTAGCGCCCCGACTTCGGTCGGGGCGTTTTGTTTTTGGATTAGTCTCTTCGGCTGTTCCTTCTGGGTTCCCCTGGTCAGTCCCAGCGCTGGACGCATCCGCAATCCGAAGGATGCCGTGCTGAAGCACGGCGCTACACAACTCTTCTCTGTGGTCCCCGTACTCCATCTCTGTGCGCTCTGTGTTTAGTCCGTTCTTTTCTCCTTCTGCTGGCTGCCGAAAAGAAAGGCAAAGACTTAACACAGGGAACACGGAGTCCAGAGCGCAGAGGTCACAGAGAAAAGAGAGTTGGCAGCCGTTCTATCGACTCTTCAACTTTCCAACTCTTCGACTCTTAGACTTCTCTTCCAGGACCTAAACCAATGCCAAACAAAACGCTGAACGCCAAACTCCTCTGGATGCAGTTTGAAGATGTTCTCGCCCCGCGTCTCGGCCTGACCGTCAAGGAGCGCGCCGTCTATTCTTATCTCCTGCGCCATTCCCTCGTGGTAGGCAAGCTCCGCCTGCAGTTTGCGGTTATGTCCCTAGCGCGTACTCTGGGTCTCTCCATCGGACCGGTGCGCCAGGCGGTGCGCCGGCTCGACGAGCTGGGGGCTTTGCGCGTGCTTGAACGCAGCAAGACCGGCCATCTCGTGGAGATGCGCCTGCCCGAGAAGATCCGCGCGATCCGCCCGGGCAGAAATGGCGCGTCCGGAGCCACGGGGGCCGCGGGTGAGCCTCCTGCCTCGACGCTCGAAACCACGGATTTCTTGAAAACCTGGGCGCTCCGCAAAGCCATTCACGATCGCGAACGCGGCGCCTGCTTTTACTGCCTTCGCCGCACTCCCGCTAACGTGCACTGCCTCGACCACGTCGTGCCACGCGTGCGCTTGGGACGCAATTCCTACCGCAACCTGGTTTCCTGCTGTCTCGAATGCAACACGCGCAAGG
>QHYN01000217.1 GCA_003224145.1 Acidobacteriota bacterium | reverse complement strand
AGATGAAAGACCGATTGTCCCGCCCTGTGGCCGTTATTAAGCACTGTGCGATAGCCCTCGAGCAAATTCCTTTCGCGCGCAAGCTGCGCCGCCACGAGCTGCAACTTTCCGAGCATTGCTTGATCTTCCGCGCCGGCATCCGTCAGCGATTCAAAATGCTTGCGCGGACAAATCAAAATGTGCGTCGGCGCCTGCGGGCTGATGTCCTCAAACGCAAAGACCTCAGGATCCTCGTAGACAATCTTCGACGGAATTTGTTTCGCCCCAATCTTGCAGAAGAGACAATTCGGATTCATCGGATTCCTCCTGCAGGCGTTTCCTGATCCAAGCGCGTGACAAACGGTGTAAAACCCTCCCGCGTGCGCAGTTGCTCGCTAAATTGGCGCGCCGCGTCTTCGCCCGCGATCTTGCCGACACGCACCCGGTAGAGCAATCCATCCGGGGAATCATACTGCTGGATGAAAATGGGCGAGTACGAAGCGTTCAATCGGTCGCGAAGCCGCTCGGCATTGCCGTGATCCCTGAAAGCGCCCACCTGAACAGTGAAGAAACCGGTCGTGGGATCCACGCCGGGCGAAAGCACTTCCACGCGAACCGGCACGACGCCCGGGCCCACGGAATCGATTTCGCGCGCCGCCGCAAGCGACAGATCGATGATGCGATTCTCGATGAACGGACCGCGGTCCGTGATGCGGACGGTGGTGCTTTTTCCGTTGCTCAAGTTCGTTACCCGCACCATCGTCTCAAACGGCAGCGTGCGATGCGCCGCTGTGAGTTTGTACATGTCGTAGATTTCGCCGTTCGAGGCGCGCCGCCCGTGAAATGGCTCGCCATACCACGACGCATTCCCCTCTTCCGTGTACCCGGAAGGCACCGGCGCAACCCCGGGCTTGCCGCGATTTGGCGTCGATGAAATTGCCGGTGGATTTGCGGGGTTCTCGGGAACGTCTGTCGAGCGCTTCGCGGATTCCGCGGTTCCCGGCGGCGTGTTCGAAGGCTCAGCAGGAGGTGGCTGCCGCCGGTTCGCAATCGGCCTGCGTGCCCCGCATCCCGAGGAAATCATTCCCAACACAACTAGAGTGGCGAAAAAGAATCGCGGAAGTCTGCGGGAAATCCGCGAACTCAGGAACTTGAACCGGGAAAAAAAAGTCAGCTCGTTTGAGTCTTCCGCCAAGGAAAGTCGCTCGAATGATTGCTTCAATGGCCCGCCTGTGTAATGAGATATGTGGATTTCAGGGTTTCGGCGGATTCTGCGCATTCCGCGCTGCGTTGCGCTCTTCAATCCATCCGGCGGCCTCGCTGAGCTTTTCGGAAACTTCCCGCAAAAACTGCGCTGTGCGCTTTTCCGTCTCCGGCGCCACTTCTTCTTTCACGAAAGCCTTCATCCGCGCAAGTTCTTCGTCCACGCGCTTTCCAAAATCTTCGAAATTGTTCATACGTTTAAGCCTCGCGACTTCTTCGTCGATGCGTCTCCCGAATTCTTCGAATCGGCCCATGGATTCCCCTCGCCCCGCGCCGCGACTTTCGGCGCGATTTCTGTATTATAGGAACGCGCTTTGTTGGTCGCAAGGAGGAGCGTTGGCGCTTCCCTACCGGTGGCAATGGCGATTGGAACGATGGAAAAGCGCGGTGCGCGGATTTTTCGGCGGCGAGCAACAGCCGCGCCCGAAGCTTTGTCCCGCGTGCGGCGCGCTCGTCGGCATCAGCGCTACACGCTGCCACGAATGCGGCGCTAGCCTACGATTTTCTCTGGCTGCCTTGAGCAAATCGGTCGGCGGACTTTTTGGCGAAAACGAAGCGCCGGTAACGACAGTTCTGCTGATTACAAATATTTTGATGTTCGGTGTCAGTTGGCTAGCCATGGCCAGCAGCGGAGGCGGAGGAGGCTTCCGGATCCTTTGGGGAATGGGCGGCGAGACGATGTACCGCCTGGGAGCGAGCTTTGGTCCATCCATTTTTGGCCTGCACGAATGGTACCGCCTGGTCACCGCGATGTTTCTGCACGGCGGACTGATTCACATCGGATTCAATATGATGGCGCTGATGCAATTCGGCCCCGCTTTGGAAGAACTGTATGGCTCCGCTCGCTATTTGTTTTTTTACGTGGTGACGGGAATGTTTGGCTTTCTCGTGAGTGCCGCGCTGGGAAATTATTCGCTCGGGGCCAGCGGCGCGTTACTGGGACTCGTCGGGTTGATGTTAGCGGTAACCACCAAACGCGGTGGGGCCTATATGCGCGAAATTCGCTCCCGCCTGATTTCTTCCGTGGCGATTCTATTTCTGCTTGGCTTTTCCGGGGTGGGAATTGATAACTATGCCCACGCAGGGGGTTTGGCGCTCGGATTTGCCCTTGGAAAAGTTTTTGCAGACCGCCAGCCCATGAACGTGAAGGAGAACCGCACTGCTTACGCGCTGGGATGGCTGGCGGGACTCGTTGTCATCGCGAGCTTCGTTCTGATGTTTCTGCATTTTCATGATCCGCTCCCTGGCCGCGGATAGACCAGAACTCATTTTGATTCCTCGAGGATGGCGGAAAACCAGCCAGTCTACTTTCCATTTTTCTTTCAGATTACTTTTCAAGCGGCGGGAGGATGGACGTTGAGGCGGCGGGCGATGGTGAAGGAATAATGAAGCCCGGAGAAGACGCACAGGGCTGAAACGATGTAGATGAGCACGCGATTCAACAAGGCGAGTTGAAGTTGCGGATAAGCGGCGGCCAGCACCACCATGAAGACCAGAATGATTTGGAAGAACGTAGTGAACTTGCCGTAAATGCTCGGCGGAAAGGGCCGGTAGCCGGAAGCCAGAATGATAACGGCCGCGACGATGAGGATGAGGACATCGCGGCTGAGCACCAGGATGGTCAGCCACCAGGCTATCTGCTTCTCGAAGGCCAGAACGACGAAAGAAGAGGAGAGCAGAAGCTTATCGGCGATGGGATCGAGATAAGCGCCAAGCGAAGAGCGCTGATTGAATTTTCGCGCGATCAATCCGTCGATGCCGTCGGAAAAACCGGCGATCACCAGGACGAGCAAAGCCCATTTGTATCGTTCGTAAGACATCAGAATCAGGAAGAGCGGCAGAAAGCCGAGCCGAAGGAAGGTGATTTGATTGGGTACGGTCCAGATGCGGCCTTTCATTACAGTTGAGAATAGCCTAATTCATGAGCTTTTTCAGGCAAATCGACTGCCGGGAAACTAAAAGCCAAAGTCGGAGTTCCACAAAATCGCTTCAGGCGAATTGGGCGAGGTACTCCTTCAAGGAGCGGCCCAGCTTGCGGGCAAAAAGCTCGTCCACGGAGGGAATGGATCCGGAAGGCTCATCGAGCGCGATACGCTCGACACGATGCATGGGAAAAAAAACCGTAGGAAAGCCCATGCGCTCGCCATCGGGTTCATTCATCTGGCGGATGAAGTGGTCGAACGAATTGAGATCGATGCCGCGAAGCGTGATGCCTGAAGGATTGATGGCGAGGAGCTCGCCCCAAACTTTTTCTTTCGGCGTGTGCAGGCTGACGATCACGATGGAATGCGGGTCCATAGTTTTGACGACCACGGAGCAGTCAAAGTGTGGTTCTGGCAGATTCCCTTTCTTAGCTTATCGCAATTTTCTGCGGGCAATACTTGAATGATGGGGAGGTGTGTTTTTTATTTCGTCCGCTCATAAGCCTGATTCAACCACCACAACGCGTCGCGCAAGTCTTCGGTTGAGCGAACTTCAAAGGAGAACCAGCGCGTTCCCGGAGCTTTGCTATCCATACTGATGCGCGGCTCCTTGAGGGCGCGCTGCTTCAAGTCTGGCGGCATGGGATTGAATTTGAAAATGAAGGAATTTGGGGTTTCGATGGCGCGCGAGACAGGCAGCGCCGCAAAAATTTTCTTGCGCCGATAAAAGCCGAGCATCCCGAACATCGGGCGCGAGGTGACTTGAGGCCAGCCGCTCAGCTCCTGCCTCAGCATGGCAGACGACTGTTTCATCTCTTCCGAGATCGGGGGCATCTTGGGCCGTGGACGTTTTGTCTTCTTCGCTTTCATGCGGAACTAAATCGGCATGGGCTTGGGGCCACCGGGCGGGAGCAGGAGCTTAGGTTCGGTGAAGGATTGGACTTGCTCAAGCGTGGCGTCGGGAGCGAGTTCGCGGAGGAGAAGGCCCTGCGGCGTGACGTCGATGACGGCGAGTTCGGTGACGATGTGATCGACGACTTCAACTCCAGTCAGAGGGAAGGTGCATTTTTTCAGGATTTTCGGTTTGTTGTCGCGGGTGGCGTGCTCCATGGCGATGAAGACGCGTTTGGCGCCAGCGACAAGGTCCATGGCGCCGCCCATACCTTTGAGCATTTTGCCGGGGATGGCCCAATTGGCGAGGGTTCCTTTTTCATCCACTTGCAGCGCGCCGAGGACGGTGAGGTCGACGTGACCGCCGCGAATCATGGCGAAAGAATCGGCGGAGGAGAAGTAAGCAGTCCCGGGAAGCTCTGTGACGGTCTCCTTGCCGGCGTTGATCAGATCGGGATCGACTTCGGAAACGAGAGGATACGGGCCGACGCCGAGCATGCCATTTTCGGATTGTAGAATGACGTCCATGCCTTTGGGAACGTAGTTGGCAACGAGCGTGGGCATGCCGATGCCGAGATTCACGTAATAGCCATCGCGAAGTTCGAGGGCGATGCGGCGGGCGATGCGTTCGCGTTTTTGTTCTTCGGTCAGCGGCATAGAAATAGCTCACAGCTACGTTCAGTGGTTCACAGCCTTGCGAATCTGTTCGGCCTGCAAATACAGAGCCAGCTGCACGAGCCCCACAACAACAGCAACAACAACAAAAATTGTCGCGTTCCAAATGCGATTCTTGCGTGAATCCCGAATCAGACCTTCCTTAACAATGGTGAACACGCCAGTGCTGTAGAAGAATAGAGGCAAGAGCCATGAGTGAGTTGCAAGCAAAAAACGCACCGGCCAAGAGAGGTTTGGCCCGGTTATATGAGATAGTATTTTAATTGTTGGTAAATATAGATGAAAGATAACCCATGTCGAACCAAATATGATGCACATCAGCGCCACGATCACTGCCGCTAGCCAAGATGCCAATTTGTCCCGCTGTGGTTGAGTGTATGTTCCCAGCAGATTCATGGCCACCTAGTCCTTAATGCTTTCTCACGGTGCGGCGCTCGATGCGCTTTTCGTACTTGGGGCCCTGGAAAATGGCGTTCACGAAAATGCCGGGAGTATGGACCTGGTCCGGCGGGAGCTGGCCGAGCTCGACAAGTTCTTCGACTTCGGCGATGACATAATCGGCAGCCGTGGCCATCATGGGATTAAAGTTGCGCGCGGTTTTGCGGTAGATGAGGTTGCCCCAGCGGTCACCCTTCCACGCTTTGATGAAAGCGAAATCACCGCGCAGGCCGCGCTCCATGACGACCATGCGACCGTCGAATTCGCGGGTTTCTTTTCCTTCGGCGACCATGGTGCCGTAGCCCGTGGGCGTGTAGAACGCGGGAATGCCGGCGCCGCCGGCGCGAAGACGTTCGCTGAGCGTGCCTTGCGGATTGAGTTCCACTTGCAACTCGCCGCTAAGAACCAGCTGCTCGAAGAGTTTGTTCTCTCCCACGTAGGTGGAGATCATTTTCTTGACCTGGCGCTGCTGGAGGAGCAGGCCGATCCCGAAATCGTCGACGCCGGCGTTGTTGCTGACGATGGTGAGGTTTTTTGTTCCCTTGCGCCGGACGGCGGCGATGAGATTTTCCGGGATGCCGCAAAGACCGAAGCCGCCCATGAGAATGGTGGCCCCGTCTTTAAGGTTCGCAATGCCGGCGTCAGCAGAGGAGATGCGTTTGTCCATGGGGAGTGGTCAGTTATCGGTAGTTAGTTTTTAGTTTTAAGAGAGAAAAAGCAAGATGTTCGTTCTAGCGGAAGCGATCAGGCCGTGAGGAGTAGAACAGCGGAAGGCGGCGGGCGCCATGCCAGCTAGCTGTGGCCATAGGAGCTGTGGTAACGGAAGGTTGTCTTTGTTCTAGACGACTGCGGTGGGCATCCGGTAGGGTGGTGAGCGTGGGGCCAAGGTACTGCGAACCGGGCGCAGGCCGAATTCAGGAGGGGTTTCGAATGAAACGCGCATGGATATTGATCGCTCTTTCGGTGCTGGTGGTGGGCCTGCCAGCGGTGAAACCGCAAGCCAGTCCGAGCAACGACAGCAACCCGAATGCACCGATATATACGCAAGATGGAAACCTGAAGTTCCCCGCGAATTACCGGGAGTGGGTGTATCTGACGTCAGGAGTCGATATGAGCTACGGCCCGGCGATGAATATGGGGCACTCGATGTTCGACAATGTGTTTGTGAATCCGGAGGCCTACAAAGGATTCCTGCAGACAGGCACGTGGCCGGACAAAACCATGCTGGTGCTGGAGGAGCGTAAAGCGGGGAGCAAAGGGTCGATCAACAAGAACGGGCACTTCCAGACCGGAGAAGTGATGGGCCGCGAAGTGCATGTGAAGGATGAAGCGCGGTTCCCGGGGAAATGGGCGTTTTTCAGTTCGGACGAGGGTGTGACGGGCAAACTTCTCCCGACAGACATGGATTGCTACTCTTGCCATGCGCAACACGGCGCCGTGGACACGACGTTCGTGCAGTTCTATCCCACGCTGCTGGAAATTGCGAAGAAGAAAAACACGCTGAGCGCGGCGTACGTGAAAGAAGAAAGCCGACAGGCGGATGGAGACAAGAAGAAGCAATAAAAGCTTGAGTGTGTGAGGAAAGAAGTGCTTCCCGGGGTAGAGCGTTACTGGAAGGGGCGCAGCATGCTGCGCCCCCACAAGGATCGAAGAGGTCTGTTGAGTTGTTAGGGCTGTGATTTTGATCGCCTGAGGATAGCTGAGGAGAGGAGTCCGAGAGCAAACCCGCACGCGAGATAGATGAGTCCGAGTGCGGCAAAAAGCCAAGCGGTCCTGGAACTGTTGATCACAGGAATCGGCCCAGCCTGCGCTAGAGCCACCGCGAGGCTCGCAATGCCCATGGCTATGGCGGGGCGCCACTGACGGCTGATGAGGTGGCCAAGAAGGGCGCCCGTGCCGGATGCCAGCAGCAATTCTACAGTGCTTTCCCAATAGCCCTCTCTGCTGTGCAAGCCCGCAGCGCGCACAAAAACGGTGAACGCGGTCATGGGCAATAACGTCAGCCATACAAGAAACCCGAACACTAGGCCGGAAAACGCTCCCTCGCCCAATCGGCTTGCAGCCTGCAGCTCATAGAGCGCCCAGCCCATGGCGAGTCCAGCGGGAAGGGCGAACGGAACGCCGCCGAAGAGTCTGGTCCAGATCGGAACAATGATGAGCGCGTGCACAACGCCAAACAAGACAACGCCCAGCAGGCCGATGGCTGCACCAGCGATCAGAAATGCGGTAAGTCTTCGAGATAGCGCGACTCTCATTTTGCTGGCGTGGCTGCCGCGTCGGCACAATCTACCTTTTAAGTGCGAGCGAAGTCCAGAAACACCCGAACAAGTTCAAGAGAAGAAATGATTGGAAGCAGAGTTGTGCGCGTTGCCAAGATGGGGCGCAGCATGCTGCGCCCCTACAAAGAGCGGAGGAGCTTGTAGAGCTCGTTGGCGGCGTCAAAATCGGCTTCGAGTTCGCGGGAGGCGAGGCGTTCACGGAGATCGTCGAGGCGGCGAGCGAAAAGATCAAGCGCCGCCGAAAGAACTTCCTGATTCGTGAGGACGATGTCGCGCCAGGTGGAATAGGGGCTTCCGGCCAAGCGGAGCGAATCGCGGAGGCCGGGCCCGGCGAGGGTGATGGGGAGACCGTTTTCGTCGAGGCGATCATAGAGAAAGCCGGCGAGAGCGACGGCGGCGAGTTGCGGGAGATGCGAAGCGAGGCCGACGGCGTAGTCATGCTGCGGTGCGCCAAGCCAGAGGGGGCGGGCGCCGATCTTTTCCAGAATTTTCACGAAAGCCGAGACGCGCGGATCACCTTGCGAGGAGGATGCTCCGATGAGCGCATAAGTGTTGCCGCGAAAGAGATCGGCGTCGGCGTGGGCAATGCCGGAGAGTTCGCGGCCAGCCATAGGGTGCCCGCTGAGGAAGAACGGCCCTTTGTCCGCGGAAAAAAGTTCGGCGGCAGATTGGGCGACGCGGACTTTGGTACTGCACGCGTCAGTGACCAGAACATGCGCGGGGGCGTGACGGGCGATTTCGGGAAGAAGGTCGAGGGTCGCGGCGATGGGAAGCGCGATGTAAATCAAGTCGGCGCTTTGCAGGGCGGGAGCGAGATCGCCGGAAAAGCATTGGTCGATAGCGCCGCGAGATTGAGCTTCGCGGACGACCTCGGGACGGTCCCAACCGGAGATGTGCATTTCGGTTGTGTATTTGCGGAGAGCGAGCGCGAAGGATCCGCCGATGAGGCCGGTACCGAGGATGGTGACACGTGAGATGAGGTGGCCGGGTGGCATGGAATCAGGTGATGCGGCGGCCGATGGCGGGAGCGATGATGCGAAGTTCCGCCATCAATTGCGTGAAAGTGGAAGGTTCGAGGGACTGTGCGCCATCGGAAAGCGCGTGGTCGGGATCGTTGTGAACTTCGATGAGCAATCCATCGGCGCCGGCGGCAACCGCGGCGCGGGCCATGGGCGGAACTTTGTCACGGCGTCCGGTGCCATGCGAAGGATCGGCAAGCATGGGCAGGTGCGAGAGTTTCTTGATGACCGGGATGGCGGCGATGTCGAGCGTGTTGCGCGTGTACGTCTCGAACGTGCGAATACCGCGTTCGCAAAGGACCACGTTGTAATTCCCCCCGGAAAGAATGTACTCGGCGCTGAGGAGCAATTCTTCCATGGTGGCGGAGAGGCCACGCTTCAATAAAACGGGTTTGCGGATTTCGCCGAGCGCGCGGAGAAGATAGTAGTTCTGCATGTTGCGCGCGCCAACCTGAAACATGTCCACGTACTGCATCATCATGGGGATTTGCGATAGGTCCATGACCTCGCTGACAGTGAAGAGGCCGAATTTATCGGCGGCTTCGCGCATGAGCTTCAGGCCGGGTTCGCCCAGGCCCTGAAAGGCGTAGGGAGAAGTGCGCGGCTTGAAGGCTCCGCCGCGCAGAATTTTTGCACCGGCTTTGGCGACGCTTTCGGCCACGGAGAAGATTTGTTCGCGAGATTCCACCGAGCACGGACCGGCAGCAACAACGACTTCGGAGCCGCCGATTTTGACGCCGCGGCCAAGATCGACAATGGTACCTTCGGGCCGGAATTGGCGGCTCGCTAATTTAAAAGGTTGCGTAATGCGCATGACTTCGCGCACGCCTTCGAGCAGTTCGAAGTCGCGATGATCGAAGTCGCGCTGCACCCCGACGGCGCCCAACACGGTGTGGGATTCACCAGTGGAGCGGTGGACGTTGAACCCGCTGGCGATGAGGCGATCGATGACATGCTGGATTTGGGCTTCCGTGGCCCCTTCTTGCATCACGATGACCATGGGCGTTTCCTGTTTCCTTCTGTAATTGCTTCAGTGTGAGAACCGGAAGCTGCCGGCTTAAAGGCCGGTGCTAGTAATGCTTTTCCATGCAGACTGCCAAAGCAAATCATTCATTCCCGCCTTTTTCGTGACGGTCGCCGGAATGCATGGCGTCGCGTTCGGCGGCGCGCGCTTCGTCAATGATGCGTTCGAACAAGCGCCGGATCGCAGCGTCGGTCAGCGGGCCGGAATTGTTGTGCTCGGCGTTTTCGAGCACTTCGTTTTCGCGCTCAGGCTGGTAGAGCGGAATGTTCTGCGCTTGCTTGAGCTTGCCGATTTCGAGGGCGCAGCGCGAACGCTCATTGAGTAGTTCGACGAGTTTCTTGTCGAGTTCATCGATGCGGCGGCGCCAGTCGGCGAGGTTCATGGCGCGACCTCGCGGCGGGAGAGCCCGTGGCGGGCGGCTTCTCTGAATCCGCGGATGCGATTAGTAAGGGCCATGGCTGCGGCATCAATGGCGCTGGGAGACGCGCCGGATTTGGTAGCGTTCTCAATATCAGAGACAAGGGCGGAGCCGACGACGGCAGCGTCAGCGAGCCCGCCAAGAACAGAGACGTGCCCCGGGAGCGATATACCAAAGCCGACGGCGATGGGTAGCTGTGTGACGGCGCGGGCACGGCGAATGAGCGCAGGAAGATCTTCAGGGAAGGCGTCTTTTGCGCCGGTGACAGCAGTGCGCGAAATCAAGTACAGAAAGCCGGACGAACAGGCCGCGATTTTCGCGAGGCGCTCGTCCGTGGACGTTGGCGCGCCAAGGAAAATCGTGTCGAGATGATGCGCGGCGAGAATTCGGCGGTAGTCGTCGGCTTCTTCGGGCGTGAGATCGGTGGCAAGAACGCCGTCGGCGCCAGCCGCTGCGGCGGAGGAGGCAAACTTCTCGAGGCCCATTTGCAAGATGGGATTGTAATAGCTGAAGAGGACCAGCGGAACCTGTGAAGACCGTCGGGTGCGGCGGACGAGGTCGAGAACACCGACCAGCGTGGTGCCGGCTCTGAGGGCACGCTCGGAGGCGCGCTGAATGGTCGGGCCGTCCGCGAGGGGATCACTGAAGGGCACGCCCAGCTCGATGACGTCGGCGCCGGCTCCAGCAAGGTCGAGAACAAATTTCAGCGTGGTGTCGAGCGAAGGATCACCAGCGGTGATGTAGGCAACGAGGCCGAGTTCGCCGCTGGCGCGAAGTTCGGCGAAACGTTTGGAGATGCGGGTCGGGTTAGGGGGCGCAGCGGGCATAAGATTTTGGTGAAAGAATAGAGCTTAGAGCAGGCGGGAGTAGGTGTCCATGTCCTTGTCGCCGCGGCCGGAGAGATTCAGGATCACGAGGTCGTCCTTGCTCATTTTGGGCAGACGCTCGACAAGGCCGGCGATGGCGTGGGCGGACTCGAGCGCGGGGATGATGCCTTCGGTGCGCGAGAGCAGGCGCGCGGCATCGAGCGCAGCTTGATCGGAGACGGCGGAGTATTCGGCGCGGCGCTGGTCGGCCAGCCAGGCGTGTTCGGGTCCGATGGCAGGATAGTCGAGGCCAGCAGAGATGGAATGGGTGGTGGCGATTTGCCCGTCTTCATTTTGCAAAACGTAGGTATACGTGCCCTGGAGGACGCCGGGACGCGCGCCGGCGAAGCCCTGGTGCGCGGCGAGACGCGCGGCGTGTTCGCCGAGGCCAGAGCCACGGCCGCCGGCTTCGATGCCGATCAGTTTGACGTTCGCATCGCGCAGAAACTCGTGGAACAGGCCGATGGAATTCGAGCCTCCGCCGACGCAGGCAAAAAGATGCGTGGGCAGGCGCTTTCCCGCGGCGAGAATTTGTTCACGCGCTTCGCGGCCGATGACGGCCTGAAAATCACGGACCATCGTGGGATAAGGATGTGCGCCAAGAACGGAGCCGAGAAGGTAATGCGTCGTGCGAACATTAGTGACCCAATCGCGCATGGCCTCATTGATGGCGTCCTTGAGCGTGCGGCTGCCGGAATCGACGGCGACGACTTGTGTGCCGAGCATGCGCATGCGCGCGACGTTGAGCGCCTGGCGGGCCATGTCTTCGGTGCCCATGTAGACGACGCATTCGAGGCCAAGATGCGCCGCGACCGTGGCGGACGCGACGCCGTGCTGTCCCGCGCCGGTTTCTGCAATGATGCGCGGCTTCCCCATCTTCACGGCGAGCAGACCCTGGCCGATGGCGTTGTTGATTTTGTGCGCGCCGGTGTGCAGGAGATCTTCACGTTTGAGGTAAATGCGCGGCCCGCCCAGTTTTTCAGTGAGGCGCGAGGCAAATTGCAACGGTGTGGGGCGGCCGGCGAAGTTCTTCAACAGATACTGAAATTGCGCCTGGAAGGCGGAATCGGATTTCGCTTGTTCGTAGGCCCGCTCAAGTTCGAAGAGCGGCACCATGAGCGTTTCGGGAACGTAGCGGCCGCCGTAAGGCCCAAAGCGTCCCGGTGCGGTGGTCTGCGATGGAAGTATAGTTCCCATGGTTATTCGACTCTATTTCGCTCAAAAGTTATTTGCGTTCCGCCCGGCGAACTTCCTGAATGAATTCGCGAAGCCGCTCATGATCCTTTTTGCCGGGGCTGGATTCCACGCCGCTGGCAACGTCAATCCCGTAAGGGCGCACGATGCGTACGGCTGCCGCCACGTTTTCGATCTTCAAGCCGCCTGCCAAAATAATACGGTAGCTCAGCGCCGCGCGGCGGGCGACATCCCAATCTGTGGTGCGGCCCGTACCACCATATTGGTCCGTGTGTGCGGCGTCAAACAAAAAGGCAAAAGCGCCGGGGTATTCGTCGAGAGTCGCAAGCGGAAATTCGGGCTCGACGCGAAACGCTTTGATGACGGGCGCTGCGGAAGCCATGTCAGCGACGAAATCGGGCGATTCGTCGCCATGGAGCTGGAGAGCGTCCAGCTTGAGAGATTTTCGAAGTGCTATGACGTCGGCCGATAGAGGGTTGACGAAAATACCCACGGCTTTCACTCTTTGGGGAAGCTGAGCGCGAATCCTGGCGGCTTCCGCTGCTGTAATATGGCGCGGGCTCTTTTCGTAGAAATTAAAGCCAAGGAGGTTGGCGCCGGCATCGATGGCAGCCATGGCGTCGGCTGGATTGGTGATGCCACAAATTTTTACGCGGACCATGGGCACCTATTCTCTTTGTGGTGTGGCGCCAAACAGCTCGGCAAGCGCGGCAGCCGGGTCGGATGAGACCATGAGGCGCGTGCCGATAAGAAAGGCGTCAAATCCAGCAGCGCGAAGCCTTGCCAATTCGCCGGGCGTGTCGATTCCGGATTCGCTGACGGCGATGCACTCTTCGGGAATATGATCAATCAGCTCGAAGGAGGTCTCCGAGTGAACCTCCAGCGTTTTGAGGTTGCGATTATTAACGCCGACGATGCGTGCTCCCGCCGCGAGTGCCCGATCCAGCTCTTCCCGGGTGTGAACTTCCACGAGCGGTTCCATACCGAGTTCTCTGCCAAGGGCAAGCAGTTCTTTCAACTGCGCCTCGGAGAGCACGGCAACAATAAGGAGAAAGCTGTCGGCGTCATTCGCGCGAGATTCCCAGACTTGCCATGAATCGAAAATGAAATCCTTGCGAAGGACAGGAAGTTGCACGCTTTTCCTAGCGTCACGAAGATTCTTGAGCGAGCCGCGAAAGAATTCTGTTTCGGTAAGAACCGAGAGGGCTGCGGCACCGGCAGTCTCGAACGATTGTGCGAGAGCAGTCGGTTCGAACGGCTCACGAAGCACTCCTCGGGAAGGGGAAGCGGGTTTGAGTTCGGCGACAACGTTGATTCCCGGACGCGAGAGCGCACCAACAAAATCGCGGACCGGTGAGGCTGCTTTGACGCCATACTTCAGCGCTGTTTCCGGCAGGATTTTCTTGCGATGTTCGACTTCGCCGCGTCGCGATTCCAGGATGCGGTCGAGCACCGTTCCGGTGTTGGCATGAGCAGACATTGCGGTAACTTTTGTATGCTAGAGGTGCACAAGAAGAGAGTCAAATGGATGGAAGCTGACAGCAGTCCTCTGTGACTCCATTCAGCTGTGCAGTGAAAAACTCAAATGCTCCAAGTGGTAGCCAGGCAATGGTTGGGGCAACGATTTTCATGGGAGAGATGATGGGATACGGGCAGGAATATGGAGCATTACTGAAAGAAATAGCGGAGCAGGCGGACGCGATTGCCATGCGTTATTTCCGCGGAGATGAATTGCGGGTGGAAAGAAAGCGCGACGGGACGGCGGTGACGCAGGCGGACCGCGCCGTGGAAGAAATGGCGCGGGCAAGGGTGGCCGCAAGCGGACTGGCGCTGAACGTATTGGGCGAAGAGATGGGCGGAGGCGATGCGAAGTCCGCGAGCTCTTCGGGCCGGGGACGACTGATTATTGATCCGATTGACGGCACGGAGGAATTTGTGCGTGGGATTCCCACGTTTGGGACGCTGATAGCCATCGAGCTCAGCGGAGAGATTGTCGCCGCGATGGTCAGCGCGCCTGGATTGCAGTCGCGTTGGTGGGCGTACCGCGGAGAAGGTGCATACCGGGATGGAAACAAGCTGCGCGTTTCGGACGTAGAGAGGGTCAGTGACGCGATGGTGTTCACTACCGGCACCGGCCCGACCAAGAATGCCGCAGATCAGGAAAAGATCCGCAGGCTGCAGGACGCCGCGCGAAGCAGCCGGTCGTTTGGAGGATTCTGGCAGCACATGCTGGTCGCGGAAGGAGCGATTGAGGCGGCGCTGGACTGGACCTCAAAGCCCTGGGATCTGGCTCCGCTCGGAATTATCGTCGAAGAAGCGGGAGGCCGGTCGACGAACGCGCGCGGCGAGAGAACCATTTATACGGGGCAACTGCTGAGCACCAATGGAAAGCTTCATGAGGAAATTCTGAAGCTATTGGGGTGAGATGAATCAGGGATTCACGGGTGGAATGGAAGCGCGAACGGCCGGCCTGTTGATGGCCCTCGGGGCGCGACTTGCGTTCGCCAGGAGATAAGCCCCGGAAGTGAAACGGCAAAGGTAGCATGCGATGATCAAGATGAAACGTGTCTATGAGAAGGCAGAAGCAGCGGACGGCTTTCGCGTGCTCGTGGACCGGCTGTGGCCGCGGGGCATGAAAAAGGAAGTGGCAAAGATCGATCTGTGGATGAAAGAGGTGGCGCCGAGCGACGGCTTGCGAAAATCGTTTGGCCATGAAGTGAAGAAGTGGCCGAACTTCCAGAAGAAATATCGGACGGAGTTGAAGAAGAAAACGAATTTGCTTGCGGAATTGAAAAAGATAGAGGAAGAGCACGGAACACTGACGCTTCTTTTTGGCGCACGGGACCCGGAACACAATCAAGCGGTCGTGCTGCGGGAAACGCTAAAGACGGAATGAATGATCAGTTGCGGTGACTTGCCTGCGCGCTCCAAACAATTCAGCGGGAAAATCCCTTTTCCAAATTGGATGTTTCTTCGGCACCAAACATCGCCTAGACTCTCCCCAAACCTTGTTAATCTTCCTGCGGAGGTTTCCCGGTGGATATTCGAAAGCAAGCACAGAAAGCCGAACAATTCCGAAAGTTGCATCACGGACCACGAATGCTCTTGCTCCCCAACGCCTGGGACGTGGCCAGCGCGCGAATCCTGGAGGAATGTGGCCATCCTGCGATTGCCACCAGCAGTGCCGCGGTGGCTTTTACTCTCGGCTACCCGGACGGCCAGCGTATTTCACGCGGCGAGATGCTGGAGGTGGCGGCGCGAATCGCCCGCGCCGTGGACATTCCGGTGACAGCTGATCTGGAAGCGGGCTACGGCACAACCGTCAAGGACATGGCGGAAACCGTGAAAGCGGCGATCGAGGCGGGAGCAATTGGAATGAACCTGGAAGATGTGACCGGTGATGACGAGAGCTCGCTCGTGGACATGCCTTTGCAAGTCGAAAAAATCCGCGCCATCCGCGAGACGGCCAAATCACTCGGTGTTCCTTTCGTGTTAAATGCGCGAACGGACATTTACTTGCTGCCCGTTGGCCCGGAGGCCTCGCGCTTCGAGCGAACCGTGGAACGGTTGCGGGCATACCGCGACGCCGGAGCCGATTGCCTGTTCGCGCCTGGCCTATATGACCGCGAAACGATCGCTAAGCTGGTGAAGGCAGTGGAGGCTCCTATAAATATTCTTGCGAACCCGGCATGCCCTCCGCTAGCAGAATTGGAAGAAATTGGAGTGGCTCGGGTAAGTGCGGGTTCGGGGATCATGCGCGCTGCAATGGGCCTTGTGCGAAGAATTGGAAAAGAGATGCTGGAATCACGGTCCTGCGAGATGATGTTCGCCGGAACAATCCCCCACGCCGAGCTGAATCGCATGATGATGCGCCACGCCAATGAGGCCCGTGCCTGAAACGCCCGCTCAGCTTTGTGTCTTGAACGAAGAGATTATCGCCTGCCGGAAGTGCCCGCGCTTGGTGAAATATCGAGAAAAGGTCGCGCGCGAGAAACGCCGGGCGTATCGCGAGTGCGAATATTGGGGCAAGCCCGTCCCCGGCTTAGGAGATGCGCAAGCGCAATTGCTCATTCTCGGACTCGCACCCGCCGCGCATGGGGCGAATCGCACGGGCCGTATGTTCACGGGCGACCGCTCCGGCGATTTTCTGTATGCGGCGCTGCACAAAGCGGGCTTCGCAAATCAGCCTGCTTCCCTGCAGCGCGAGGACGGACTGCAACTCAAGAATGCGTACATCACGGCGACATGTCGCTGCGCGCCCCCGGAAAACAAACCGTTACCTCGGGAAATTTCGAATTGCCAGGGCTATCTGGAACGCGAGATAGAAATTCTAAAGCCCATGGCGATTCTGGCCCTGGGAAAAATCGCCTGGGACGCGTATCTCGAAATCTTAAAGCAACGCGGAGTGATTGCGTCTCGCGCGTTGTACAAATTCGCTCACGGCGCCGAGGCCGAAGTCGCTCCCGGAACGCCGCGGCTGTTTGGCGTCTATCACCCGAGCCAGCAGAATACCCAAACAGGCCGCGTCACGCCCGCCATGTATGCTTCCGTTCTGCGTCGTATCCGCAGCTTCCTAGAAAAGTAAGCTTTGTATTTTTGTTCGAAGTGGCAGCCCCGCAGCCACATGGGGTGACTGAGAACTCATGAGTTCTATTGCGGCAAGCCCATGCGCTTCAGCAGGTCCGCGTAACGGGGATCGGAGCGCAGAGAATCGAAATTTGGATCCACTTTTAAGTATCGGATGCCGGCGCTTTTTTCTGCATAGGCCTTTTCCAGCCAGGCAAACGCCATGTCCTTGTCGCCGAGAACAGCGTAGTGATTCGCGGTCCACGCCGGGTCAATATAAATTCGCTTTGCTTGTTCCTCCTCCAATGCGGCGAGCCGTTTCAGGACACCAGGACGGCCGGACTTAGGGTATTCACGCCGGGCTGCTTCGAAGAATGCAAGCTCTGGGTCGTTAAGGAGTCTTGCTCCCTTTTCCCATTCCTCGAGCCAAAGGTCATATTTGCCCGTGAGCTCGTAGCCCACGGACAGGTGGTAGTGAGCGGCTGCATAGGCAGGGTCGATTTCCAACACCTTCTTTGCCTGTTCAATGCACTGAGCGTACTGACGTGCGTAGATATAGGCCTCCGCTAAATTATCCAGGCCATTCAAATTCAGCGGATCAAGCTCAATGGCGCGCCGGACATGCACCAAAACTTCATCGAGTTTTCCCACATGTTCCAGATGAAGAGCGTACAGCACATGAGTCCGGGCGTTATTTGGATTCAGTTCGAGCGCACGCTCAAATTCGCGTGTCGCGGCAGCCCATTCCCAAGTGCCGTCGCTTGCAATTCCCAGCAGGGCATGCGCTTCCGCCTGCGTGTCGTCGATGGCCAAGGCCCGCATGGCGAAAAACTTCAGATTTGGAAGCGCTTCCCGGAGAGGGGTACTCGTGTAGTCCGGGAGGGCGCTGTAGTACTCCGCCAAACCCACGTAAGCCAGAGCGTAATTGGGGTCTTTCTCGATAGCTTGCTGAAAATAGTCCTTCGCCTTGCTTAGCCCATCGGGGCTACGCTTGTCCCAGTAGAACCGGCCTTTCAAATAAAACTGATAAGCCTCGGGATCGCTGGTGCCGCCGCTATTCAGTCTCGCTTTCTGCTCTCCCGTGAGACGTTCGCGCAGACGCGCGGAGATTTCTCCGGCGATCTCGCGTTGCACCGAGAGCGCGTCGGACAGTTTGCGGTCGTATTGCTCGCTCCACAGATTGCGGTTGGTGCGCACATCGGTCAGCTCGGCACTGATGAGAAGCGAATCGCCGCGCTGCGTAACCCTCCCCGTGACAACTGCTCCGACCTTCAAGTCGGCCGCGGCCTTTTGGGGATCGACATCCTTGGATTTGTAACGGAAAACGGCACTGCGCGGGCGTACGACGAGATTGGGAAGCTGCGAGAGACTGCTGATGAGGCTCTCGGTCAATCCATCGCTTAAGTATTCGCTATTGGGATCCGCGGTGACATTGGCGAAAGGCAATACGGCAAGCGAATCAATGGACGAGCCGGGACGAGGCACTAACCAGCGGTAGGCGCCGAAACTCAAACCTGCGATTGCCACAAGCACAACCGCACTTGTCGTGAGGAAAGCTTTCTTGTGGCGAGCCAGAAGACCAACGGCAATTTCCGAATCGGAAGCCGCCGCGACGCCGGACGTAGAGGTTCCGCCCGCGGAGGGTACCCGCAAGGACGCGCTGGGGTCTCTCTGGGCGGCCACCTCGGAAAAGGTTGCCGAACGGCTGGTGTCCGTGTCGCGCTTCAGTCGCTGGAAATCGGCGCGCATCTCCGCAGCATGCTGGTAGCGCAAGCGCGGATCTTTTTCGAGGGCTTTGCTGATGATGCGCTCCAGGTCCGCCGGAATTTCCGCATTGAGCCGCGCGAGAGCGACAGGCGCTTTATGAAGTACCGAATCAAAGACGGCACCCGAAGTATCGCCTCGAAAAGGAAGAACGCCTGTGGCCATCTCGTAAAGGACGACGCCAAACGAGAACAAGTCGGAGCGCCCGTCCAATGGTTTCCCCAGCACCTGTTCGGGGGACATATACGAGACGGTGCCGAGGGCCGTGCCGGGACTGGTGAGATGTTCGGCCGCGGCAAGCGTAGCGGCCCCGTCTGTAGTTGCAGTGGCAGTTCCGGAAGAAGTCAATTTTGCGAGGCCGAAGTCGAGAAGCTTGGTGTGGCCGCGCTTGGTCACAAAGATGTTCGCCGGTTTGATATCCCGATGGACGATGCCACCCGCATGCGCGGCATCCAGAGCATCCGAAACTTCGATGGCAACGTCCAAAATCCGGTCCAACTCCATCGGGCGCCCGGTGATCATGTGCTTGAGCGTCATCCCGTCGAGGTATTCCATCGCGATGAACGCCTTCCCGCGCTCTTCGCCGATGTCATGGATGGTGCAGATGTTGGGATGGTTCAAAGCCGAAGCAGCTTGCGCTTCTCGCTGGAACCGCGCCAGAGCCTGGGGATCTTTTGCAACCTCATCAGGAAGAAATTTTAAGGCGACAAACCGGTGAAGCCGCGTGTCTTCCGCCTTATAGACGACACCCATTCCGCCGCCACCCAGTTTTTCCAGAATGCGGTAGTGCGAGACGGTTTGTCCGAGGAGTGATTGGGAATCCGTCATCTCTCGTGCAACGCCGGAACTATCGGAGTCAATGGCGCCCATCTTAGGTTGCGCTCCAGGGTAAGTCAACGAGTGCCGGATGTACCTTTCTCCTTCGACCGAGTGTCGGGAAACTCTGGCGCGCTGATGGTGGGGATGGCCGACAGCCAGCGAAGCTCTACGCAGACAGTGCCGGGAAGCGTCGCCAAGTGCATGCATTTTCAGTCCCTTGCGGGAGCCCTAAGAACAGGCTGCTGGCCCGGCAGATGCATGAAGGAAGTGCCCAGCATCGTGCGGGAGGAGAACATGAAACGACTGAAAGTCAGAGCATTTTTGGTGGGTGCGTTGGCATTTTTTGCGGTCCTGGGGACAGGAATTGCGAGCGGCGCGCAGGAACCTGCGCAGCAGCCACCGCGAGAAGCTACAGCCCAAGGGCCCGAGCAGCCGCGGCAGAAAGCGGATGGAGAGCGGTATGGGTTGCCGCTGGAAACCTATGCCGTGGTTCCGGGAACGAAATTCCTAGTGCGGCTGGAAGACGAGTTGAGCACGAAGGGCACGCAGGAAAACGGCAAATTCAAAGTGAAGACCCTGGAGCCGCTGGAAGCGGGCAACGGAATTTATCTGCCACCAGGAGCGGAGATTCGCGGGCACATCAGCCGTGTCGAGCCCGCAGGAGTAGCAGGGCGGGCCAAGCTCTGGCTGACGTTTGACGAGATTCACACCAGCTTTGGCGTCCTGCCCATCGTGGCCGAAGTAGCCAGCGTGCCGGGAGATCACAGCGTGAAATCCGGGACGAACCAGGAAGGGCTGATTCAAGGCCGCAGCAGCACGCAGCAAGATGCGGCAGCTGCGGCCGCTGCGGGTGCAGCGATTGGCGCGGTGAAAGGCGTGAAAGACAAAGACAAGAAAGAGACCGCAGAAGGTGCGGCACTGGGCGCGCTGACGGCGTATTTGATGGAATCCGGCCGCGGTCACGAATTGAATCTTCCGAAAGGCGCCAAGCTGGAGTTGGAACTCGAACGGGCGCTGTATCTGGTAAAGGAGTAGGGAAAACTGACTCGATACGCGTTTTGACGATTCGAGTACCTCGCAGGCTCCCGTCTGGCCGGCACAGCCCAAAGTTGCGCCGGCCGTTTTTGTTGTGGGCGGCATTGACAGATTTGCACGATTGGACAACTTGGCAAGCTGGCAGTGGCTTGCTACAGTCGAGATGTCCGCAAAATACTCATTGAGCGGTTCACAGAATGAAAGCAGAGGAAAGGCTGAGACCGATGGGCGAAGAGACTCGTGCGGCCGTGCGGGCGGTGGAAACGCTTGAGCGCAAGGACCGCGTGCTCATCGTCGAAGATGAGGACAACGCGCGAAAGGGCTACGAACAACTGCTGCAGCGTTGGGGCTATGAGGTCATGGGCGTGGGGAGCGCGGAGGAGGTGCTCGCGAAATTTGGCAGCTATCAGCCGGACACACTGATTGTCGACGTCGAATTGCCGGGCATGAACGGGATGGACCTGCTGAAACAGTTGGGGCCGGAACTTCATGACGTGCCCGCCATTATCATCACCGGAAAAGGGAGCGAGGAGCGCGCCGTCTCGGCGATTGAATCGGGCGCGTTCTGGTACATCGAAAAGCCGCTGAAGGGGCCGGTGTTGCGCGCGCTGCTCGACCGCGCCTTGAGCAAAGCCCGGGACACCCGCCAGCTTGCCGTGCTGCGGCGCCAACTGCGCGAGTCCGGGCGGCTTGGCGAACTGGTAGGCGCTTCGAAGGTGATGCAGGAAGTGATGCGCCTTGTGGAGATGGCTGCACCCAGTTCGGCTTCGGTGCTGATCACCGGAGAGACGGGATCGGGCAAGGAAATTGTGGCGCGGACGATCCACAAACTTTCGCCACGCGCCGCGGGCCCCTTCGTGGCCATCAACTGCTCGGCGATTCCCGAGACGCTCATGGAGAGCGAAATCTTTGGACACGAGCGCGGCGCTTTCACCGGCGCGGCCGAACGGCGCATCGGTTGCTTCGAACTGGCGGACGGCGGCACGCTGCTGCTGGACGAAATCGGCGAAATGCCGGCGCCAACGCAAGCGAAGCTCCTGCGCGTCCTGGAAGACCACAAGGTCCGGCGGCTGGGGAGCAAAATCGAGACGCCGGTGGACGTGCGTGTGCTCGCGGCGACGAACAAAGATCCCGAGCAGGCGGTGGGCGATGGCCAGTTGCGGCAGGATCTTTACTTCCGGTTGAACGTCTTTCACATCCACTTGCCGCCACTCCGCGAACACAAAGAGGACATTGCGCCACTCGTGGAGTACATTCTCCAGGAAGTCAACGCGAAGCACGGGAAACACGTTCGGGGAATAGGCGCGGAAGTGCTTGATATTTTCATGGGGCACACGTGGCCCGGCAATATCCGCGAACTGCGCAACGCTCTGGAGCGGGCATCCATCATGTGTGAGAAAGAGCTGATCACGCGCGCGTGTTTGCCGGCGGAATTCGGAAGGACGGCGGCAAAAGGGCCGAGCGATCTCGCCACCATCAAGTTCCCTGTGGGAACCACGGTCGATGCGATGGAGCGCGAACTCATCCTGCAGACGCTGGGCGCAACGGGAAACAACAAAACGCGCGCCGCGGAACTGCTGGGGATCAGCTTGAAGACGCTTCACAACAAACTGAAGGAATACGGCAGCGATCGCGGCGATACGGAATAGGGACGCGGGATGCAGCTACGGCTGCGAACAAAATTCACGCTGGTGATGACGAGCCTGGTGCTGCTCGTGGTCGCGGTGCTGTCTGGCGTGTTCGCAGCGCAACTTCTCGACCAACTGATTCGGGAAACCGACAAACGCGCGAGCGACCTTGCAGAACAGGTCTTTCTGCAGGCCAGGCATGCGCTGACGGAAGCCGCACAGCAGGGCCTGCGGCCGGGTTCAGATGCTCCGGAGGAAATCCATGATTACGTCAGGCATGCGTTCGAAATCAGCGAAGGCTTGCGAACGCAACTGAGAGCTGCCAAGGAAAACCCGCTGATCTATGAAGTCTCCATCACCGACACCGACGGCTTGGTGCTAGCCTCGAGCGACGAGAATTTGCCAGGAACATTTTTGCCGCGGAGAACGTCTCTTTCTCAGCTAGTCGGCCGAAATTTTCTGCATCAGGTGAAGGTCCTTTTCGGTCCTTTGAGAGTATTCGAACTCGACTATCCCTTCAGCAACGGGAATCAGCCGTTCGGAGAAGTGCGTGTGGCCGTGGCTTCGGGGCTTCTCCTGAAAGAGATCGAATCGGGCCTGCGCACGGGGGGGACCGTCGTGTTCGTAGCTCTGGTCATCTCCGCTTTGCTCGCGGCCATCGTGAGCGGTGCGACGCTGGCCCCCCTGCGCGATATCGCCGCGCAACTCGACCGCATTTCCGCGGGCCAATTCGACGCGCCTTCCCCGGAAGCACGAGAGCTGGCAGGCAGCGGCGATGAGCTCGGACTGGTGAGCCGGAAAATCACTCAAGTCGAACAGCAGTTGCGCGGCGTACATGAAATTTTCAGCACCATGCGGGAAAACATGAACTCCGTTATGGCCGGGCTGGAGGATGGATTGCTCCTGTTCACCCGCGATGCGCGTGCGGTGATGGTCAGCCCGGCAGCGGAAAAGTTTTTGGGGGCACCCGCCGGACAGTTTCTGGGCCGGCGCGTGACGGAAATTTTTCCCGACGGCCATCCGTTGCGCGAAGCGTTGCACATCGAGGGCGACGAGTTGAGCGAAGTGGCTGCGGAAGCGGATTTGGAGACCAACGAAGGGCCGAAGCGGGTGAGTATCAGCGTGCAGGCCATCCAGGAAGATGGCGAACGCATGGGCGCGCTGGTCACCCTTCGCGACCTGGATTCGCTGGAAAACCTTAATACGCAACTCCAGGTGAACGAACGCCTGGCGGCTCTTGGGCGCATCACCGCGGGGGTAGCACATGAAGTGAAAAACCCGCTGAATTCGATGCGGCTATGGCTGGAAAACCTGAAAGAGTCGCTTCCCGCGGAGCAAGACGGGGTGACGCGACAAGCCGTGCAAGTGCTAGACAAGGAGATTGACCGGCTGGATGCGGTGGTGAAGCGTTTTCTCGATTTCACGCGGCCGATGGATATCCGCTTGGAACCCACACAGCTTGCGGACCTGCTGATGGAAGTTCTCGAGATTGCGAAGCCGCAGTTGGAGAAGTCGAATATCCAAGTGGCGCAATTGCTGCCGATCGACGTTCCGGAGGTATACGTGGACCGTGCACTGCTCAAACAGGCGGTGTTCAACCTCGTCTTAAATGCCACAGAAGCGATGCCCAGCGGAGGCCAATTGCGGCTCGTCTTGAGCCGCCGGGGAGAAATGGCAGAAATCACCGTGGGTGACACAGGCAATGGCATCCCCCCGGAAAATCGGCAAAAGGTTTTCCAACTGTTTTTTTCAACGCGGCCGGGAGGCAGCGGGATCGGACTGGCCACCACTTTCCGAATTGTGCAGCTCCATAACGGTTCGATAGACTTTACTTCGGAGGTCGGCCGGGGCACCACGTTCCGAATCGAATTGCCACTCGCGGCCTGAACATGACAGAAAAACCAGCCCGGTCCAAGACTCTCCTCCCTTTCCGCACTCCAGGCTCAGTCTTCCTCCTCAGTGGTGTGGCGTTGTTGGCGTGCGGATGCAGCATGAGGAAAGGGCCGAAAATTCCTTGGGCGAAGGCGGTGCAGGTGAGACCGGTACTTCAGGCCCGTGCTGCGGAAGACGAAGTAGCTTCTGTGGCAGCTCCGGAACTGAAGTTCGAGGTGCCGTCCTTTGCGACCGTCCTAGTTCCAGCTCGCAACGGGCCTCCGCGACCGCGCGGAAGTGCGCCTTCCCCAACGAACACAGGAACCGATGCCGAAAAGACGGAAGCGCCTACGATCGCGTCGCAGCTCACACCACAAGAAACAGTCGTGGCACAGCAGGAAACGAACCAAAGTATCAGCATTGCAGAGCGAAACCTCGCCTCCGTGCGTGGAAAGACTCTAAATGCGGTGCAAACGGACCTGGTGTCGAAAATCAAGGGCTTTCTGAAGGATGCCCGGGAAGCAGCGCAAGCTGGCGACTGGAAACGGGCCCGCAGTCTAGCCAAGAAAGCACAAGTGCTCTCCGAAGAACTTACGGGATCTTTCTAGAATTCGAGAAGTAATCCTTCCCCATCTGGCCTCTAATTAACCGTAACTTCCCCTAGATTTTTTCATAAGTAGTGGGAAAGCCCGTGGCAACCATGAAGCGTGGGGCGAGATGCGATAAGATGGCGCCATGAAACAGTCTGACGTCGCGATTGCAGGCGGCGGAGTCATTGGCGGGTCCATAGCGATGGAACTGGCTCGCGCAGGTTTGCGCGTCGCGGTGTTTGACCGACAGAAGCCAGGCCAGGAAGCTTCGTGGGCCAGCGCGGGAATCATTTCGCCGGCACCGGAAAATCCCGGGATGATCGCCACGGTGGAGCTGGGGAAAAAGAGCGCGGCGTTGTATCCGGAATTTGTCGCACTGGTTGAGGAAATTTCCGGGCAAAGCGCGGGCTTCCGGCCCAAGGGAACGCTGGAGGCACTGTTTTCGCACGATACCAAGGCCGAGCTCAGCACAATTATCGCTGTTCATCATGGGCTGGGGCTGAAGGCGGAGCCGCTGCGAGCCGAAGATGCGCGCGAACTCGAACCGGCGCTGAGCGAAGAAGTCGAAGCCGCCGTGCTCCGGCCGGAGGAAGCGTCGATAGACAACCGTGCACTGACGGCTGCGGTGCTGGTAGCGGCTGAGCGCAGCGGCGCTGAATTGTTTGCCGGCAGCAGCGTGAAAGCCATCTGGCGCGAAGGCCAGGGCTGCCGGGGACTGGTTCTGCAAAACGAAAAAGTGGAAGCCAAGTGGACGATTATTACGGCCGGCTGCTTCTCGGGAACGATCGAAGGAGTTGCCGCGTACGCGCCGGTGCGGCCGGCCAAGGGACAGATGGCCGCGCTGCGCGCCGACGAATTGAAAATCGAACGAGTGCTCTGGTCGGAAAAAATATACCTTGTGCCGCGCAATGACGGGCGGATTCTCGCCGGGGCAACCGTCGAGTACGCCGGCTTTGACAAACGCGTGACCGCAGGAGGCATCGAAAGAATTCTTTCCGCGGCGATCGAACTCGCGCCGGGACTCAAGAATGCGCGCCTTGAAGAAATGTGGGCAGGTCTGCGACCGGACTCTCCCGATCATCTACCAATCCTGGGCCCCACCGATCTCGACGGTCTGCTGATGGCCACGGGACATTTTCGCAGCGGAATCCTGCTCACGCCCATCACCGCACAGCTGATTCGGGAATGGATCACGGAACAGAAAGTGAGCTTGGATTGGGATCGCTTCAGTCCAATGCGCTTTCAAGCAGCGGCGGCCAACGCCGCGCAGCACGCACCCGCCTGAATTCTCTCAAAAGCGGCGGAACAAGATGGGGCTCAATGGGGAGCGCGGGATAAAGCTCGTGCTACTGCTGCGGCTGCCGGACGGGCGGCTGCACCACCGGTTGGAATTGCCCGAGATTCGAGAACTGAATCTGGCTGCCGTCGAGCGTGAGCTCGTGTTCGAGCACGACATCCATAGTGGAGCCGCGCGGGAGTTCAGCTTCGGGTCCACGCGTTAGCAGTACGGCGGCAAGCCCCGCGGCCGCGCCGATGCCCGCGCCGATGCCGGCACCCTTGGCACGCCCGGCAATCGCTCCAATACCCGCGCCGGTTGCGGTCGTGGTAACGACCGTGCCCACGTCCTTGCCTTTGCCGCTGCCACCGGTAACTTTACCTTCCGAATCCATGGTTTCTTTGCCGCCAGAATCCGCGCTCCGGGGAGCGGCGCGCAAATCGACGGTGTAACCAGTTGGAAGGATTAAGGTGTCGAGGCGCATCCGAAATTCGCCGCGGCCCTTGATGCGGCCGGGGCGCTTGGCGTCGAGCAGCTCGCCGCGAAGATAGGAACCCACGGGGATCACGATGCGGTTGCCGACCGTAATCGGAAATGACGTTTGCAGGTAAACCGAATCACCAGGCTTGGCGCTGCGCGTGGAGATGCCATTTTGCAGCACGACGCCAACGCGTGTGCCCGCCGGAACGGTGATTTTTTCATTCGAGCCGGCTTGCGGGGCCACGGGCTTCGGAGCGACGGGTGGCGGTGCGTCTGATTGCGGACCCTCGGGCTGCTGCGCCAATAGACGAGTAGGGAAAGAGATGGCGATCAAACAGCAAACCGCACCAGCGATTCTTTCAACGGTCCGTATCTTGTTCATCGGATGCTCCGTGGCCTAGAGAGTCCGATGCGACTCTCTGGTGTAAAGATGCTCTGTTCAGGGAGCGGCGTCAAGCGCCCGGGCCAGAGCTGAGGAACCCAAAGGGAGCACTGACGACAAGTCGATGGCGGTTTGACCGGCAACACCGCGGGGGCTAGGCTTTAGGCGTACTAAGGAGATTGGACATGGCGAAGCTGGCGTTGATTTACGGCATGAGGCTGCTGCCGGAGGAAGATCTGAGCGAGGTGAAAGACGCCACGGTGGTGCTGAAGAATGGCCGTACCGCCCGCGTGACCATGCACCTGATCGAAGGCACGAAAGAAGAGATCGAGGCCACGTTTCACGAATCCGTGGCGGCGTTCTTTGAGATGTATCCGGAAATTTAGTCGGAATGCGGGGGACTTTCCCCAATTCAGGGACGGCGCACCCTTCGCCAGACATGCAGGAATGCCGCTACGGAACATAAGAACGCGCCAATGTAGAAAATCGCATGGCAGGTGAGGTGGACAAACCTCGGATGACTCAGAGGCCCCAGAAAACAAAACGCTTCTCCGCCAACTATGCAGGCAAGTCCGCAAAAAGGAGGCGAGCGACGAGGTCCGGAGCAATCACTTTATCCGCAGTGTTTTTGAGAATTCGTATTATCTATCTCCGGCAACGCCGCCCGCCAGCCAATCCCGAACTTTGCTAGATGTGTCCAGAGCAGGGAGATCACCGGTTCCCAAAATTCTCCGGATCGGCGTTGGGATCGCCAAGATTATCATTGATGAGCACGGTGGACTGGCCGGTGAGTTCGAATCGCTTGCGGCATTTGTAACAGGCGACTAGATCGTCCAGGCGGACCATGTAGGAAGTCGCCTTGGCAAACTTCTTCCGGTCATCCTCAGCGACGCCGCGGGGGAGTTCTTTCTTCTTCCGGCATACCTTCCAGCGAACGGGAAATTCGAAATCCTTGTGGCAGCTCGGGCAAATGAGCTTGACCTTGCGGGTCTCTTCCCTTTCTGTATAGAAGGCGCGTTCGTCCATGACTAAGTGGCGGGATTGCGCACCGCTTCGTCGATTGTAACAAATTCAAGGCCCAGGTCGCGCCAGCGTGGGAGCCAGTATTCGAGGGCAGCCAGCGTGCGGGTGCGGTCGGCGTTGAGCTGGCAATGCCAGCCGTCGTGAAGGCAAAGAATGTCGCCGGAGCGAGAGGTCGCCGGCCCAGAGCTGCTTTTTGAAACCTGCTGCGCGTGCGCGGCGATCGGTTGCATGCGTTGAATCAGCCATTCCGCAGGTTTCTCCCTCCAATCGCCGGGGATCAGCGTCCACATCACCGTAGCGCACCCGAGTGCGCTGGCCGCGGGGATGACCTGCGGGTTTCGAAATCCATAGGGAGGACGGAACCACTTAGGCGGCGCCCCGGTCGCGTTGGAAATTGCCTCCTGGCACAGGCGCAATTCCGCCGTGATTTGCGAAGGCGCGAGCCAGAAAAGATTCGGGTGTGTATCTGTATGATTCCCAATTCCATGACCGCGCGCGGCGATCTCGCGGACCAAATCCGGGCATTCGCGCACGAACCGCCCAATCAAGAAGAAAGTTGCCTTGGCGCGATAGCGGTCCAGCAAATCCAACAGCTTGGGGGTGATTGCCGGATTTGGCCCGTCATCGAAAGTGAGGGCCAGCTTGCGTGGCGAATCGGTGCGGCAGATGGTTGGTCCGAAAAGTTGAGCGCGAGGGTAGACGGCGCCGTAGGCGGTCATTCCCGCAGCAGCAATCATCGCTGCCGCAGGCGCTTCGATGAGCCAGGGATTCACGCGCTCATTCTCGCATGCCGGAAGAAGCGCCGCCTATTCCCCGGTCGCCCGGCGCTGACCGCTTGAGTATCGAGTGTGATACAGTCTGCGGCATACGCGTCGTCCAGTAAGGTGTTGCAATGAAATGCTCCGTATGCGGCATGGATTACGGTGTTTCCCACAATTGTTCAGGAATAGCACCGCTGCAAACGCCGGAAGAAGCCGCACCGCCACCGTCGGGATTTGCGCCGTCTTATTATTTGCGCCTTGCTTTCAATATTGTACGTTGGGACGACGTCTCCATCCGTCGCGCTTCTCGCGATTCAAATGCGCTATTTTACGGCATCGCGCTGTGGGCGGTCAGCGTCACGATCATTTTTCTAGGCACCGGTGTCCGGCCGCTCTTGCAACGTTTCGCGGCCTCGCCAATTGCGTTGATCATCGGATTGATCTTCGGCATGGCGTTCATACTGGTTTACATGGGTGTAATCGTCGTTGTTCAGCTGGGACTGTGCCATCTCATCGCCAAGTGGTTTCTTGGCGCCACCGGCAGGTTCCCAGAGGTAATACGTCCCCTCTTGCTCGGCTGGTTCGTGAATTGCCTGATTCTGGTCCCTTATGTCGGCATGCTCGCCGCCGGAATCGCCTGGACCGCCGTGCTCATGCTGGTGTTTGAAGAGGTCGATGGCATCGGCCGGCTGCAAGCCTTCGGCATTTCCGCCGGCATCAACATCTGCTTCATAGTGCTGCAATACGCGCTGCCAGCTCCACACTAAATCAGAGCAGTCTGACCACTGTGGCTTTCACCTCAGGCTGGCAAGCCGCGGCGGGCTTTCAGATCGACGGGCTGATACACAAAGGTCATTTTCTACTCGGGCTTGCGCAGCGATTGCAGGTCGATTCCCAGTTGCTGGCATTTCTTGTAGAGGTGGCTGCGCTCCAGCCCCAGCGCCCGGGCAACGTTCGTCATGTGGAAATTGTGGCGCCGAATTTCCGCAAGCATCACTTCCCTTTCGAACGCTTCGGTGCGTTCCGCCAGCGTGCCCGCTGAACCCGTCGCGGATGATGTGGGCCCACCTCGCACCGAATCGGAAGATGGGAGCACCAGACGAACCTCGGCAGCGCTGATGGCTTCGCCAGACGCAAGCAAGACGAGGCGCTCCACGACGTTGCGCAATTCGCGAACATTTCCCGGCCAGCCATATTTTCGCAATTCCGCAATGGCGTCTTCCGCGAATGCTTTTTCTTTCCACCCGTTTTGTGCAGCCACCTGACGCGCGAAATGCGTCACCAGTTCCGGAAAATCTTCCGGGCGCTCCCGCAGCGGCGGAAGGGCTAAGGGAAAAACATAGATGCGATGGAAGAGATCGGGCCGGAAGGCATTTTGCTTTACAAGTTCCTCGAGATTCCGGTGCGTCGCCACGACCACGCGCACATTCACTTTGGTGGGCTTATCGCCGCCCACGCGCTCGACTTCGCCCTCTTCGAGGACGCGGAGCAGTTTCGCCTGCATGACCACGGGCATATCGCCAATTTCGTCCAGGAAGAGTGTTCCGCCATCCGCCTGTTCGAATTTACCCAGATGCCGGACTGCGGCACCGGTGAAGGCGCCTTTCTCGTGACCGAAAAGCTCGGACTCAATCAATTCGGCGGGAACCGCCGCGCAATTCAGGGTGATGAACGGGTGCTCGCAACGCGGCGATTTTTCATGGATGGCCCGCGCAACAAGCTCTTTGCCGGTTCCGGTTTCGCCGAGAATGCAGACGCGCGTCTCACTCGCCGCGACTCGCTCGATTTGTGCCATCAACTTTTCCATCGCCGGGCCCGAACCGACCAGCTCGTGCTTGCCCAGGCGCTGCCGCAATTCGCGGTTTTCGTCTTCCAGGCGCGTCAATCGCAAGGCGTTTTCGACGGTCACCAGCAGCTTGTCGGTGGAGAGAGGCTTTTCCAGAAAATCCAGCGCGCCCAGTTTTGTCGCTTTCACCGCCATCTCAATATTTGCTTGTCCCGAGATCAGCACGATCGGCGTCTTGACACGCGCCGTTTTCAGATCGGCGAGCAGTTCCAACCCATTTTTGCCCGGCATGACCACATCGGAAAGAATCAGATCGAAATTTTCCGTGCGAAGCAACTCGAGGGCGCGTGTGGCATTGTCGCAAACCGTGGCTTCATGACCCGCCAGCCGGAAGGCGCGGGAAAGCGACGCCAGAGTGTTCGGATCATCGTCGACCAGGAGGAGATGAGCTTTGCGGGGCAAGCGTCTGTCCTCGGCGATGCGTCAATCGGAAGCGGCAGCCATGGTCGAGGGCGTGTCTTTCGCTGTCGATTCCGGAGCGGCTTCGCGCAGCGTCACCTTATGCCCAGCTTGGCGCTGCGGCAAATCGATGCGAAAGGTGGTGCTGTGGCCTTGCTCACTGGTAACGGAAATGGTGCCATGATGATCGCTGACCACCGATTGAATAATCGCCAGACCCAGGCCGGTTCCCAGTTGCTTCGTGGTGTAGTACGGCGTGAACAGCCGCGAGCATTCTTCCGGAGTCAACCCTTTACCCGTGTCGGCTAACTCGATGCGCACGTTGCCGTCGCGTTCCGAAGTTCGCAGCGTGAGCGTTCCGCCGGCAGGCATGGCATCTAGGGCGTTCAGAACCAGGTTTTGAAATGCGCGATGGAGCAGGTCGGGATCGGCATCAATGTCCGGAAGAGGCTCGGTGAGAAACAGTTCCGGAGTGATGGTGGGCTTGCCGACGGCGTTGAATTGCGGTTCGAAGAGCCGCACCGCGTTGCGAAGCACTTCATTCACGTTGACGCGGACAAATTGCGGCGCCGGCATTTTCGAAAAATCGCTGAACCGGCCGACGATGGTATTGAGGTTGGCGAGTTCCGTTTTCAGCGTCGCGGTGGACTCCTGGAAGACCTCCAGGAATTGCTTGGCGTCCAGTTTGCGCGCTTTCTGCAAATTCTCAACGGTGATCTGCATGGGGAAAAGCGGATTGCGCAGTTCGTGCGCCAGGCGCCGCGCCAGTTCGCGCCAGGCGGCAACGCGCTCGGTTTGCACCAGCCGTTCCTTCTGCGCCGCCAGCGTTCGCGTCATGTCATTAAAGGCCGCGGCAAGCTGGCCGATTTCGTCGTGCCCGTGCGCCTCGATCCGTGTATCCCACCTCCCGGTTGCCACCTCGCGAGCGCCTTCGGCAAGCTCCTCGACGGGCTTGGTGATCCGCGCGGAAATCCAGAAACTGACCAGCAAGCCGATGAAGAGCGCAGCCGCAGCAACGGCGCCGGCGATTTTCAGGATTTGCCGGGTCAGGAGAACCAGTTCTCTTCGCGAGCTGCCGACGAAAAAGATTCCCAGGAGCTCATTGTTCCGGCCGGCCAAGGGAATGGCATGAAACGTCTCCGCGTCCGCCGGATCCCTGGTCCAGTCAATGGTTTGTACCAGCGGCTGCGGCTGCTTCTGGAGCTGTTCGACCAGCGGAGCGAAGCGGTCCACCTGATCCGCGTCGATTTTTTCTCCAAGCAGCGAAGCCGGAACAAAGGAAGGCTCCAGATTTGTGTAGATCAGTGCCCGCATCCCGGCGGGCAGAACCAGCGAGGCAAGGAAATTCTGATCCAACCGGCGCCCGGCAATAATGTACAAAATTCTGTCCGTGACAGTGGTGTTCGTTCGAACGACCGTGAGCGAGAGGGCTACGCCGTCCGGCAGTTCTTCCTTGCGCAAAAAAGCCGGAGTTTCATTCCAGTCCTTGACCGATGTAACCCAATCATTCTTATGGCCAACGCGAGCCGGAAACTGCTCCGACGATACCAGCACGCCGTCGTATCTCACGAACTCCACGAAGTCCAGGCCGTGGTCTTGGGCAGCGCCATGGGCGTCGCTAAAGTAAGTGGACAGGTCGGCATTGGGACGTGGAAGGTCAATCGCCATTTTTTCGGTGAAATTGGCTTCCGCAATATTTCTTGCCTGACTGGCAATTTCCTCTCCGCGCTGGACAAATTCTTTCTTGAATTGCGCCACGAGCGCTTCCGTGCGTTCCCTGCCCATTTCCTCAAACGCGACGCTCGTGTAATGCGTCACGCCATAAGCCACGACCGAGACAGACGCGAAGATGGTCAGCAGGACAACCAGCAGTAATTTTGTTCGGAAGCTCATGGTCTGGCTCCGGAGGCTGGAGCAGAGGGTTGCGTGAAGCGTGTGGCCGCAGCATTATCAGCGTCCGCTGCTGGAGGAAGCGCGGCATGAATTTTCTTTGCGCGGTTGAAATTGGTCTCCATAGTCAAAGAAAGCATATCTCGAGAGCCTGCGCGATAGAAGGGCTAATGGTCCGCGATGTCTTGGCACGGGCAGTTTTTGCTTGGCGGACACGGGCTTACGGGTTGATGATAGCACGGCTGCACAGGACAGATGGCGTACCCCGGCCAAGCAAGACTGGGATCCCCGGAAGATTTTCAGACCTGGGAATAAGTTCTGGCCCGAGAAAGTCCAAATTTCAAAGAAACGAAGCGGCGGAGTGAGCCGTCCATCTAAGAGGTTCAGTGTCCTCCTCAACAACAAGCGTTGATCTTCAGGAGAGCGATCGTATGAAGCCTATGCCCGTTCGAGGAAATGTCCTGTTGTGGATCAGTCTGGCGGCAGTGGCCTGGCTGGCGACATCGCCCGCCAAGGCGCCGGCGCGACCCGCCGACGAAGCACCTTCGGGGCCCACCAAGCTCCTGCGTTTCGCGGACATTTCCAAGGACCGGGTCGTTTTCGCCTACGCGGGCGACCTTTGGATTGCTTCGCGCGAAGGTGGCGCGGCGCGGCGGCTGACCTCCCACGTGGGCGACGAGCTCTATCCGAAGTTCTCGCCCGATGGCAAATGGATCGCCTTCACCGGTGAGTACGACGGCAATCCGGACGTCTACGTCATTTCCGCCGAAGGCGGCGAGCCCAAGCGGCTCACATTTCACCCGTCGAATGATATCGTTCTCGTGTGGACGCCCGACGGCAAAAGCATTCTCTTTCGTTCCGATCGTTTCAGCGCGCCTCCAGGACGCTTCACGAAGCTCTTCCTGGTATCTCCACAAGGAGGCACGCCCAAGCCGCTCCCGGTTCCCCGCGGCGACCTCACTTCCTTCTCACCGGACGGCACCAGGATCGCTTATATCGAAACTTCTCAGGAATTTCGCACCTGGAAACGCTACCGCGGCGGCTGGAGCCTGCCGATAGCCATTTATGACCTCCAGAAAAACTCTTACGAAGAGTTGCCGAAGACCGCAGGTATGGATATGTTTCCGATGTGGCATGGCAACACCATCTATTTCATCAGCGACCGCGATGGCGTGATGAATCTTTACAGCTACGACCTCGGCTCCAAGCAAACGAAGAAACTCACCGATTACAAAGAGTTCGACATCAAGTGGCCTAGTCTCGGCCCCGACGCCATCGTCTACGAAAACGGCGGCCTGCTTTACGAATACAACCTTGCCGGCGGCAAATCGCGAAATCTGCCCATCGTCGTACGCGCGGAAGACATCGAAGCTCGCGCCGAATTCAAGAACGTGGCCCAAAATATCGGCAGCTTTGCGATCTCACCTTCCGCCGCCCGCGCCGTGATGGAAGCCCGCGGCAACATTTTCACTGTCCCCGCGGAACATGGCAGCATCCGCACCTTGACCACCGAGCATTCCAGCATTCATGAATTGAATCCGGCGTGGTCGCCGGACGGCAAATCCATCGCATGTCTCTCCGATAAGACCGGCGAATATGAGGTTTATACGCGTCCACAGATGGGCGGCGACGAAACGCGCATTACCACCGATGGCGGAATCTATCGCTACGGGCCGGTGTGGTCCCCCGACAGCAAGAAGCTCGTCTATTGGGACAAGCTCCACAAACTCTGGTATGTCGGCGTCGAAGAGAAAAAGCCCGTCCTCGTTGACGAGGCCGGTTACGGCGACATCACCGACGGGAGCTGGTCACCCGACAGCTTATGGCTCGCCTATTCCAAACCGCATCGCCGCGGTTCGAACGATGTTTTCCTCTATTCGCTGGGCACGAAGAAAATCACGAAGGTCTCCTCGGGCTTCTACAACGATACGACCCCGGTTTTCGATCTCGGCGGCAAATACCTCTATTTCATTTCTACACGCTTCTTTTATCCGAGCCTCGGGCAGCTCGACCAACGGTATAACTACTACACCACCGACGGCATCTTCGCTGTCACGCTGAAGGCAGACGAAGCCTCTCCCTTCAAGCCTGAGAGCGACGAAGAAAAAGCAGCGGACGAAAAAAAGGATGAGAAAAAAGACGAGAAGAAGCCCGCGGATGCGAAGAGCGGTGAGCAAAAGCAGGACGAAAAGAAAGAGGAGAAAAAAGAAGAGCCCGTCAAACCCATTCAGATCGACTTGGATGGCATCGGCACTCGCATAACTTCCGTGCCCATCCATCCCGGCATTCTGGAGAGCCTTGGCGTGCGCAAGGACAAGCTTTTCTATATTGCCACGCCGCAGGAAGCGCGCCAGTTCGGCACCAACGACCGTAGCCCCAAGAATGTGCTTCATGTCTTCGATCTTGCGAAGCGCGAAGACAAAGTTCTCCTCGAAGGCATCGACAGCTACTACCTGGACAAAGAAGGCAAAAAGGTTCTCTACAAGGCCGGAAATGATTACGGAATCGTGGAAGCCGCGCCCGGCAAAGCCAAGGTTGGCGAAGGCAAACTGAATCTCAGCGAAATGCAGGTACGGGTCGACCCGCGCGAAGAGTGGCGCCAGGTATTCCGCGAAGCCTGGCGCATCGAGCGCGATTTCTATTGGGACCCGGACATGACCGGTCACGATTGGAAGAAACTCGGCGCGCGCTACGAGGCGCTCCTGCCCTGGGTGGCCCATCGCAGCGATCTGAATTACTTGATTGGCGAAATGATCTCCGAATTGAGCACCTCGCACACTTATGTGGGCGGCGGCGACCAGCCGGAGAGGCCGCACGTCAACGTCGGGATGCTGGGCGCGGATTTTGAGCCGGACGGCGGCTATTTTCGCATCACGAAAATCTATCCCGGTGAAAACTGGAATGACGCTACGCGCTCGCCTCTTACCGAGCCCGGCTTGAAAGTCAAGGCAGGCGACTATTTGATTGCGGTGAACGGCCAGGAAGCGCGCTCCGACCATGACGTCTATTCCTATTTCCAGCAGCTTGCGGGGAAATTGGTCACTTTGAAGATCAACAGCAAGTCCACTCCCGAAGGCGCCTGGGAAATCACCGTGAAACCCGCGAACAGCGAAGCGGGCGTGCGCTATCTCGATTGGATCGACGCGAATCGCCGCAAAGTCGAGGAGGCCACCGGCGGGCGCATCGCGTACATGCATGTGCCGGATACCTCAATTTCAGGCATCATCGCCTTTGACAAGCAGTTCACCGCGCAGCTCGACAAAGACGGCATCATCGTTGACGAACGCGATAACTCGGGCGGACAGATTCCGGACTTTT
>QHYN01000178.1 GCA_003224145.1 Acidobacteriota bacterium | reverse complement strand
CGGCGCAACCGGCGGGCGGCGAGGAGCAGGCCGGAGCAGCTGGCGCGGGCGCAGGCCCGAGCAGCGGCCCAACAGGCAGTGGAAGCGGCCCGGGAAAGAAGCCCGGCGACGTGATTGATGCCGAGTACGTGGACGTAGATGAAACAAAGCGTCCGAACTAAGCTGAACTAACGACCGCAGGGGCACGATAATTCGTGCCTCTGCAAAAAAATTCGCGCCGGAATTGGCGCAATCCATGCCTACGACTGCAAAACAGGATTATTACGAACTGTTGGGAGTGCCGCGCAAGGCGAGCGCGAAAGATATTCGCACAGCGTTTCGCAAGCTGGCGCGCAAATATCACCCCGATTTGAATCCCGGCGACAAATCCGCAGAAGAGAAATTCAAGCAGTTGCAGGAAGCCTATGACGTGCTCTCCGACTCCAAGAAGCGGCAGATGTACGACCAGTATGGCTTCTACAGCGAAAATCTGCCGCCCGGCGGCTACGCGGGTCCGGAGGGGCAACCCGGCGCCGATGTAAATTTTGATTTTGGGGGATTTGATTTTGGCGGAACGGGCGGAGCAGGCGGTGGGGCCAGCTTCCGTGATCTCTTCAGCCAGTTTTTCAGCGGCGGACGCGCCCACGCCGGAATGGAACCGGAGCACGAGCCGGGCGGCGACCTAGAATACCAGATCGAGATCGATTTCTGGGACGCCGTTCGCGGCGCTGTGAAGAAGCTCACCGTCACGCGGCTCGATGCCTGCGAAACGTGCCACGGAACTGGCGCAGTGGGCTCGCCGCAAACTTGTCCCACTTGCCATGGCAGCGGATCCGTCCAGCAAGCAGCGGGCAAGATGCGCTTCAATGTGCCGTGCACGCGCTGCGGTGGTACGGGCAAGCTGCGGACCGCATGCAAGACGTGCGGAGGCGAAGGGCGGGTGCGGCGCACGGAAACGATTGATGTGCGCATTCCCGCGGGTGTGGCCAATGGCGGGCGCGTGCGGGTTCCCGGAAAAGGAAATGCGGGAACCATGGGCGCTCCGCCAGGCGATTTGTATCTGCGGGTAGTGGTGCGGCCGCATCCATTTTTTGAGCGGCGCGGGAATGATCTCTACACCAAAGTGCCGGTAACCGTGACGGAAGCGACGCTGGGCGCGAAGATTGAAGTGCCGACAATGGATGGCCGGGCCTTGGTGCGGATTCCGCCCGGAACAAACAGCGGGAGGACACTGCGGCTGAAAGAGAAAGGTGTGCCGAGCGCGAGAAACGGGGCGAGAGGCGACCAGTACGTGGAAATTCAAGTGGTCGTGCCGCAGCCGACCGATGAGCGCGTGAGAAAGCTGATGAAGGAATTGGAGAGTGTTGCGCCGGCGGACCCGCGAAAGGATTTGTTCAGTAAGGCGGGGGTGTAAGGAAAAAGGAATGCCACTGCGAGCGAAAAAACGGGCCAAGGCAGGCTACATGATCAGCGCCGTGGCGGAACTCTACAAGCTGCATCCGCAGACGCTTCGGCTTTACGAACGTGTGGGCCTGCTGAAGCCGTCGCGCTCCCAGGGCAATACGCGGCTGTACACGGATTCGGATCTGGAGCGGCTGGAAGTCATCTTGACCCTGGCGCGGGACATGGGTGTAAACCTGGCGGGAATCGAAATCATTTTGAACATGCGCGAGAAGATGATTGAGATGGAGCGCCAGATGAGCGAGTTCGCGCAGGTGGTGCAGCAGGAATTGTCGCGCGTGGCCGCTTCGTACGCACAGGAGAAGCCTTCGCGCAACGCGATTGTGCGGGCGACGCCGCGCATCGTTCGCTAAGCAGTTCCTTCCACAGTTTTCCCAGAGCAGACAACTTGCCGTAGAGGCGCGGCGAACGTATTCTGTCCGCATGGCGCTGGAGAATTGCACGCTATGCAGAGGCACGGGATGGAAGCTGGTGCCGCGCGCGGATGGCGGGGCAGGCAAAGTGGCGGTGGCCTGCGACTGCGGAATGCAGGACCGGGCGGTGCGAGTGATGGAGCGCGCGCGGATTCCCAAGCGCTACGAGCATTGCGATTTCGAGAGCTACGTGACGGACCTTGCCGACGGTAAGACTTATGCGCCGCAGCAGGCTGAATCTTTGAAGCGCGCCAAGCTTTTTGCGCAGTCCTTCGTTCGTGACTATCCAGGCAGTGACCAAGCTGGACTTCTGTTCATGGGGAACTCTGGTGTGGGAAAGACACATCTCGCGATAGCCGCACTGAAGGAATTAATCAGGCGTGGCCACAGCGGCTATTTTTGCGAATATGGCGCTCTTCTAAGGGAAATCCAACAGAGTTACAGCACGGAAACGGAAGCGACTGAAATGCGCCTTCTTGCTCCGATTCTCTCTGTCGAGGTTCTTGTAATTGACGATCTCGGTTGTATCAGACCTTCTGACTGGGTTCGAGATACTGTCGGATATATTCTCAACACAAGATACATTGAGGGTTCGCGTGATTTGAGCCACCCTCGCTGCACAATCATCACAACCAACTACCTCGATACAGCTGAAGAAAAGGAAGCTCTGTTGCCAAGTGGAAGGCGGGCTATGACGCGAAAAGAGACTCTCGCAGATCGAATTAGTGAACGCATGCGTTCACGACTATTTGAAATGTGTCGCACTATTGAGGTTTCCGCACCGGATTTCCGCCGGGAAAAAACGCAGGCGGGCCGGGCCCGCGCATAAGTATGACTCTTTCGCTTCATTGACACGACGCGAAGGCGGCGAGTATGCTTTTGAGGTTGCAGCGTACCCCGTGACGTTGGCAGCATTTCCCGTTTGACCGCAACCCGGTCAACCGCCTTGCACTAAACCCTAGTAGGGATTCCGCAAGGAATAGACGCGACAAACTGTGGGGCCGCCGAGCGGCTGCCACATGGGAAGTAATCTCCTGGAGGCCGACAACCATGTTTCCTGACCACGATAACCCGTCGAACGCAGCGGCAGCAGCAGCCGCTCCCGAAGCAAGCGCAACAGAAGCAAGTACACCCGAACAACAGAGTGCTCCTCCCCTAACCGAACAAGCTGAACCCGTAAATACCGCGCCAGAGAATCCGGCGACGCCAGCGTCTGCGCCCGAAGAGTCGTCTGCGGATGCGGCCGAGGTTCCGGCTCCCGCAGCAGCGGCGGCCTCCAGCGAAGCTCCCGCCGTGGATGCGGAAACTGCAGCTGCGGCCGAAGAGGCTGCCGGCTCCGAAGAGATGAGCAAGCTGATGCAGGAGTACGACGAGAAGCAGGAAGCGGCTGCTTCGCACGAGGTGATCGAGGTCAAAGTCGTCGCCTACACGGAACACGGCGTGGTCGTGGACTTGGGAGGAAAGACGGAAGGGCTGATCCCCGCGGCGGAATTCGCGGAAACGGAAATTCCGCGGCCGGATCCGGATGCCAAGATCGAAGTACAGCGCACCGGCGAGCACAAAGACGGCTATGAGATCGTTTCATACCAGAAGGTGCTGCGCCGCAGGACGTGGGAAAAGATCGACGCAGCCTTCAAGGCCAAGGAGAACATCACCGGGAAAGTGGTAGACCGCATCAAGGGCGGGCTGGTCGTGGACATCGGAGTGCGCGCGTTCCTGCCAGGCTCGCAATTTGACCTGCGGCCGGCGCAGAACCTGGACGACCTGGTCGGCACCGAAGTACAGGTGCGCGTCACGAAACTGAACCGCCGCCGCGGCAACGTGGTGGTCAGCCGGCGCGCGTTGCTCGAGGAAGAGCTGCACGCAAAGCGTGCTGCATTGATGGAAACGCTGAACGAAGGCCAGATCGTTCACGGCCACGTGAAGAACGTAACGGACTACGGCGCGTTCGTGGACCTCGGCGGAATCGACGGATTGCTGCACCTGACGGACTT
>QHYN01000216.1 GCA_003224145.1 Acidobacteriota bacterium | reverse complement strand
TTCAGTCCACGGCACAGCCTTCACCGAGGCCATTGACGCGCGCGTCGGCGTCACAACCGGCATCAGCGCATCGGACCGCGCCGTCACCATCCTCACCGCCATTGATCCCAAAACGAAACCGCAGGATCTTGCGCGTCCCGGCCACATTTTTCCGCTGCGTGCGCGCAACGGCGGTGTGCTGGTCCGCGCCGGCCAAACGGAAGCTTCCGTGGATCTCGCGCGCATCGCCGGTCTCTATCCCGCCGGGGTCATCTGCGAGATCATGAACGAAGATGGCACCATGGCCCGCGTGCCGCAGCTCATCGAATTCTGCAGGGAGCATAATCTGAAAATGCTCACGGTGGCGGATCTGATTCGCTACCGCATGCAGCACGAGCGCTACGTCCGCCGCGTGGCCGAGGCGGTTCTTCCTACGCGCTACGGCGATTTTCGGATGATTGCCTACCTGAGTGACGTGGATCACGATCAGCACATCGCGCTCGTCCGTGGCACCCTCGACGGTTCGACACCCCCGCTAGTCCGCGTGCATTCCCATTGTTTGACGGGCGATGTCTTCGGTTCCACTTCCTGTGATTGCAGGGAACTCGTTTCCCTCTCGCTGGAAACGATCGCCAAGGAAAATCGCGGCGTGTTTCTCTACCTCCATCACACCGGCCGCGGCTTCTCCGTCGATCCCCCCGTGGATGCCGGAACGCTTCCCCAAATTCATTTCCATAAGCGCGGCCAGCTCGACCGCGAGCCCGCTCGCCAGCGCATGGTCCAGCACGAGAGCGGTATCGGCGCGCAAATCCTGATCGACCTCGGCCTCAAGGACATTCGCGTCCTCACCAATCACCCTAAAAAAGTCGTCGCCCTCGAAGGCTACGGTATCACCATCGCCGACCAGGTTCCCCTGCGCATCGACCAGCCCAAACTCACACACCAGGTGCTCTGATGAATCTCTCCCTCGCTTGTGGTTTCGCTCGAACTGTTTGCGCGGAGCAATCGATTCGCCCAAGGGAGCCACTCAGCGCCCCGTCGTTCCGAAGGGAGCAAAGCGGAGTGAGGAATCTCTCTTACGGTTTGTCCTGTGGTTTCTGCGGAGAGGAAGCGGGATTCGGCGAGGGCTGCACGGTCTTTGGGGCCACGGCTTTCCCGACGGTCAGATACTTGCGCATTTTGTCGAGGCGTTTCTGTCCGAGCCCGCGAATGGCCAGCAAATCATCGACGCTCTTGAATGCGCCATAAGATTTACGCATCTGCAAGATTTTTCGCGCCGTGGCCGGCCCGATTCCGGGCACTTGCTGAAGTTCTTCCGACGTCGCGGTATTTATGTTGACCGGCTTCAGCGGCGGTTTCTTCTTCGCCGGGAATGCTGCCACCGAGAAGAAAAGGATCAAGCAAAGAGAAAGGAGAACCCTCAGAACCTGCAACCGCAGTGTCATGGCACGGATATTATCCTGCGTTGACGTACTCACATCAATAACAGGATTGCGCAACGTGGCTACAGCCGGTTGCCTTGGGCGTCGTAGATCTCGAGGTCGCCGAAAAGCACGGCTTGGGATTCGATTTGCGCGCGGTCGCCGACGACTACAATTTGCATATTTGCGGAGTCCAGATATTTCCGTGCCGTAGAGAGTAAATCGTCGGGCGTGATGGCACGCAACTTCGCGCGATAAGTTTCCAGATAATCGTCGGGCAATTCGTTCAGCGCCACCGTGGAGAACTGCGTAAGCAGCCCATCTTGCGTCGCCAGGCCCATCGAAAAAACGCCGCTCAGGTAATTCCGGGCGTCGGCGAGTTCAGCCTCCGGGACCGGCACCGAGCGAAGCTTGTCGATCTCGTAGAAAATCTCCGTAAGCGAAGCCGCCACCACGTCATTGCGCACCGCCGCCGAAGCCGAAAAATATCCATGCTGCCGCAGAGCATGCACGCTGCTCCGCGGGCTGTAGGTATAACCCTTGTCTTCACGAATGTTCATCACCAGCCGCGAGTTGAATGCGCCACCGTACAAGCTATTGGCGAGCCCGACCTTGACCCAGTCCGGATGCTTTCGCGTGATGGCCTGGCATCCTGCTAAAATCTGCGTCTGGACCGCTCCGGGCACGTGCACGAGGTAGATGCGGCGTCCTCGCGGATTCGCGGGTGCGGCATAGGTTTTGGTTTCCGGCTTTTTTCCGTTCCAGTGGCCAAACACCTTTTCAACGGTCTTCAGCATTTCCTGTGGTTCGAAATCTCCAACGAGAATCAGAAGCGCGTTTTCCGGCGTGTAAAATTCGTGATAGACAAATCGCAAATCTTCGCGCTTGTACGCGGCTACCTGCGCTTCACTCGGCGACACGTACGCATAGGGATGCGCACCAAATAAAACCTTGCGCAACCGTTCGCCGGCAAGAAAACCAGGCTGTGTCCGCTCGAGCTTCACTTCTTCGAGTTTTTGACGGCGCTCGCGTTCGAATTCTGACTCCGGGAACGATGCTTCGCGGGCCAGTTCGTTCACCAGGCCCAGGAGTGGTTCCACGAATTCCGACAAGCCACCAAAGGAAATCGCGCTGGTATCCGATCCGGCATTCGTGGAAAGGTCGGCGCCGATGCGCCGCAAATCTTCTTCAATCTGGCGGCTGGCGCGCTTCGACGTTCCCGTGCGCACCACCGTTGCAGTCATTTCGGCCAGCCCCGGTGAGCGATCCGCAACCGCGGCGTTGCCAGAGCGAAAGAAGAGTTCGCCGTGGAACTTGGGAATCGTATGCGATTCCGCGAGAATCACTTCCAGGCCGTTCGCGAGCCGCGTTTTTGTGCGCTTCGGCCAGGTCACCTCACGTTCCGGCGCGAGCGCGGGCACACCGTTAGCCACTTCCACGGTGCGCGTGGCCATTACGCAACCTCCTTCGCTCCGGCCTTGGCCGGAGTACGAAACACAATCGCGCGCTTTTCCTTGCGCAGATATTTTTTCGCCACATCGTGAATCTCTTCCCGCGTCACGGCAAGAAACCCGTCGAGGATGGTATTCACAAGCTGGGGTTCGTTATCGAAGAGCGTGAAGCACGCCAGCAGATGCATCAACCCGTACTTCGGCATATAGCCGCCGCGGCCGCCTTCCAGTGTGGCGTAATAATCCGAGCGCCACTTCACCTTCAATTGTTCCAGTTCGTCCGCGCTAATGCCGTTCTCCTGCACTTCGCGAATCACGGCATCGAATGCCGCGAGCGTGGCTTCACTCGAATACTCGGGCTTGTGCAGGATGCGTGTGGTCATCTGCGTCGGCCCGTTGTAACCGAAGAGGTCGTCGATGCCGCCACCGGCTTCCACGGCAATTTGTTTTTCCAGGACGAGTTCGCGGTAGATTCTTCCGGCTCTTCCGCCATGCAACGCCTGATCCAGCAGCGCCATACCGCACCAATCGGCCGTCCGACGTTTCGGCATCACGTAGCCGATAGCCATCGCCGGCAGCGTGCCGAATTTTTCCTCCACGTAGCCTCGCCGCTCTTCCATTTGTTCCGGCTCGCTGGGGTCAGCAAACGTTGGCAAAGGCCCGGCAGGAATATCCCCGAAATATTTTCTCGCTAAAGCGATACCCTCTTCTGCCTTGACGTCGCCAAGAATCAGAAGGACCGTGTTGTTCGGAACATAGTAGGTTTTGAAAAAAGCCTGAACGTCCCTCAACTCTGCGGCGTCGAGATCGGCAAAATCGCCGTAGAAATTATGCGCGTTGGCCCAGTTGCGAAACGCCACCGGAGGCATATCCAGCCAGGGGAAACCGCCGTAAGGCTGATTCATGACGTTGACGCGCACTTCTTCCTTCACGATGTCCCGCTGATTTTTCAGATTTTCGCCGTCCACCTTCAGTGCGCGCATGCGGTCGGCTTCGAGCCACAGCACGCGCTCGAGCGCGTTGGATGGCACTGCCTGGTAATAATTCGTCACGTCATAGCTGGTCGAACCATTCAGCACGCCGCCACTCGAGTTGATTAGCTTGATGTGCTGCATCTTCGGCGCGTTCGCTGAGCCCTGGAACATCATGTGTTCAAACAGATGAGCGAAGCCGCTGCGCCCCTGCGGCTCAAGCCGGAACCCAATTTTGTAGTACACGCCCACGGTCACCACGGGCGCGGTGGAATCCGGCGCGACCACCACGTGCAAGCCGTTGGCTAATTTCGTATGTTCTATCGCAATGTGCAGTCGATTCACCCGTTGACACCTCGAGCTTTCGCCTGTGGTTTCCCTTCGACAGAAACCTTCTCCAATTCCAAAATCACGCCTGCGGCATCCCGTGCCAGCACGCGCGCGGCCAGCCGGTTGAGCGCTTCATACGCCGACGCAAATTCTTCCGGCAATTCACGCAGCGCGCGCAAGTGCGCTCCAACAATCTTATAGTCTCCCCGCGCAAGCGGTCCCGTCCACGCCCCGCGGGGACCCAGCCGCTGGAAATTATCCAGGACCTGACGTGTCAGCGGCAAGAGTGCGCGCGTCGCTTCACTCCGCTTCATCCCGAGTGAGATGAGCAACTGCGTCGCCGCTTCCTCAACGGCAAGTACGTGCCCTGCGGCCATCGCTGCCGCCGCGTGATACAAAATTTTCTTTCCTGCGGGAATGCGCACGGGTGAGCCACCAAGCGATCTGGCAATCTGCCGCGCCGCCTGCACTGCTGCCGCGTCACCTTCCACCGCAAACACCTTTCCTTCCAGCGGCGGCACTCCAACTCCGCTGAAACTTTGCAGAGGATGCATCCCACCAACCGCCGCGCCGCACTCTTTCACTGCTTTGAGCGCGCTCGCATCCAGCGCGCCGCTGGTGTGCAGAACCGTTTTGCCGCGCAACTCTTCACCACTGATCCTCGCCAGCTCCTGCGCAACTTGGTTCACAGCGTCGTCGGGCACGGCGATGAGAATCAGGTGCGACGCAAGGATTTGGCGCGTCATTCCCGCGCATGGAATGCCAGCTCCAATGAATCGAACGGCCCTGCGAGCACTCGCTTCGCTCCGTGTTACGACCGCGCTGATCCTCCAGCCCTGCTCGCGCAAGCGGCGCCCCAAGGCGCGTCCCACACGCCCTGCCCCAACCAGCGCCAGGGTCATTTGCATCACGTGTTAGGATAACCTGAGGGCAACGTTAACAACAATTTCGATGCATCTTTTCTGGCTGCTTTTATTCGGATCCATCGCATTGTTCTGGCTCACGCATGGAATGCGCGTTGCCTACGGCGCCACCCGATTGCCGTGGGTGAAGGACTTCCCTCCTGCACCGGATGCGCAGTGTTCGTCCATTTCGATTTTGTTCGCTGCGCGAGACGAACAGGAGAAACTTCCTGCTGCGCTCGCGACACTGATGGAAATCGACTATCCCAACTTGGAAGTCATCGCCGTGGACGACCGCTCGCGGGATGCGACGGGGCGCATTCTGGATGAGTTTGCAGCGGCGCACCCGTGTCTGCGTGTCGTGCACGTCGCCGAGCTTCCGGCGGGCTGGCTGGGCAAACCTCACGCTTTGCAGAAAGCGTACGAAGCCTCGACGGGCGAATGGCTGCTCTTCACCGATGCCGATGTGCGCTTCAAGGCAGATTTGCTGCGGCGGGCCATCGCTCTGACAAAACAGCGCAAGCTCGATCACCTTACTCTGTTCGGTGAACTCGAGATGGCGGGCTTCTGGGAAAAGGTTCTCCTCACCTTCATGGGTTTTGGTTTCCATCTCGCTACCAACTCTTCTCGCGTGAACAACCCCCATTCCCGTGCCTATGTGGGAGTGGGTGCATTCCAATTCCTCAAACGCTCTGCCTACGAGGGTAGCGGCACGCACCTCCGCCTGGCCATGGAAGTCGTCGATGATATGAAGCTCGGAAAAATCGTCAAACAGTCCGGTTTTCGTTCGGAAGTGGCCTTCGGACAGGACTTCATCGCCCTTCGCTGGCATGCGGGCCTCGGCGAGCTCATCCGTGGGGTCACGAAGAATTTCTTTGCCGTAGCAGGTTACAGTTTGGCGATCGCAGCCTTCCAGATTGCGGGGCTTCTCGCTTTGAGCGTGCTGCCTTTCGCCGGTCTGATTTTCGGACAGGGATGGATTCGCGTCTTCGCTGCTGTCGCCGTGTTTGTCGCCGTCTGTTTTCACGCCGGCATCGCCGCCGTTGTCATGCGCGTCTCCCCGCTCTACGCGCTGGCACAGCCCATCGGCGCCGTACTCATGAGCTACATGATCGTGCGCTCTGCATTTGTGACGGTGAGGCAAGGCGGCATCGTCTGGCGTGACACGTTTTACCCGTTAGAGGAATTGAGGCGTGGCGTAGTGTAGCGAGGGCTCGGCAGGTGGTACCCCCGGCCCGACTGAAAAGAGCTCCGCCAAGGCTTCAAGGATCGGATGTGGCCGACCCTGACGTTTCTAGGGTCTGGGACGTCTTTGAACATATGACAGGGGATGTGACGCGGCGAACGCTACTGAAGAGCATGTTTTGTGGCGCAGCTGCGTTGGGTATACCTGGCTTGCCCGGGAGACAAGGCATCTTGCCCGCTTTCCCACCGGATGACGAAATTGAACAATCCGAGCGAGAAGCAATGGCGAGCGTTGCTGAGGATTATCGGCGGAAATTCAATGCGCCCGGGCTTTCAGTTGCCATCGCCCGGAATGGTCGTCTGGCATATAAGCAAGCTTTCGGAATGACTGGTCACGATGCGCGAGAGCGATTGACAACCTCCCATCTCTTTCGTATCGCGAGCGTGAGCAAACCGATCACATCCGCCGCGGTTTTTAGCCTGATCGAAACCAGCTGCCTCCGAAGCGAAGACACTATCTTTGGAGAACGAGGCATCCTAGAAACGAAGTATGGCAAGCAGCCTTACGGGCAAGGCATCGAGCAAATTACCATCGACCATTTGCTAACCCACACGTCGGGCGACTGGGACCTTTGGCACGACCCGATGTTTTCCAACACCGAAATGAATCAAGCCGAACTCATCTCGTGGGCTCTGGATACTCTGCCTCTCAAGAACCCTCCCGGAAGGGTCTTTGCCTATTCGAATTTCGGGTACTGCATTCTAGGTCGAGTGATTGAAAAGATTACGGGGCAGTCGTATGCAGACTACGTGCAAAAGACAATTCTCTCGCCTTGTGGGATTACGGACATGCGGATGGGCGGAAACACCCTGAAGGATCGCGCGCCACGAGAGGTCACTTATTATCAACAAAGCTTGGTGGAAGGCGAGGACCACAACGACGATCCCTATGCGCTAAATGTGACCAGGATGGACTCGCATGGAGGCTGGATCGCCACTCCAACCGATCTGGTGCGTTTTGCGACGCATGTAGACGGGTTTGATGTCAGCCGTAACATTCTGAAGCCTGAAACCATTCGGAGGATGACGACTCCCAGCAATGTCAAGTCGAACTACGCGCGGGGGTGGCAAGTAAACGCGGCGGGTCACTGGTGGCACGGTGGTGACCTGGGAGGAACTAGCGCCATCCTGGTTCGTACCGCAACTCGTTTCTGTTGGGCAGCACTCACCAATACCCGCTGTAAATCGTCAGCCGACGCATTGGATGACATGGTCTGGGAGATGGCCAAGAAGGTGAGCGCGTGGAGAGCCGCACTAGCCCAAGAAGTTCCTCCTCGCGATAAGGAGTACGTGACATGGGCAGAATACTAGACACTAGGCTCGGCAACGACGCCCGGCCGGGATTCTGAAGAGAAAACCCCCGTGAGGTCGCGTTGCTTGAGGGAACGGATGCGGTCGCGCAGCTGGGCGGCCTTCTCGAATTCGAATTTTTTGGCGGCTTCGCGCATCTGCGTTTCGAGTTGCTTGAGAAGTTCGGCAAGCTGCTGTTCGCTCTTGATGTTCGCGGCAGCAGCATCCAAGCCGGCTTCGTCCACAGGCACGGAGATGTAATCCGCTTCGACGATGCGCGCCAACTCCATGTCCACGGACTTGATGATGGACCTCGGGGTGATGTCGTTTTCCTTGTTATAGGCCATCTGTTTGGCGCGACGGCGGTTGGTTTCGTCAATGGCCTGATTCATGGAGTCCGTGCGGCGGTCGGCATAGAGAATGGCGCGGCCTTCGATGTGGCGGGCGCAGCGGCCGATGGTCTGAATGAGAGAGGTGGCGCTGCGGAGATATCCTTCCTTGTCGGCATCGAGGATAGCAACGAGAGAAACCTCCGGCAAGTCCAGGCCCTCACGCAGCAAATTAATGCCGATGAGCACGTCAAATTCGCCGCGACGCAAATCGCGCAGAATCTTGATGCGGTCGAGCGTTTCCACCTCGGAATGCAGATAGCGGCAGCGGACGCCAATTTCGGTGAAGTATTCGGACAAATCTTCAGCCATGCGTTTCGTCAACGTGGTGACGAGCACGCGCTCGCCTTTCTCCGCGCGCACACGAATTTCTTCCAGCAGGTCGTCCACCTGGCCTTTTACGGGGCGAACTTCCACGCCGGGGTCCACCAGCCCGGTGGGGCGAATCATTTGCTCGACCACGACACCGCCGGATTTGGTTAATTCGTACGGCCCGGGCGTGGCCGAAACGTAAATCACCTGATTCATGCGATGTTCGAATTCTTCGAAGGTGAGCGGGCGATTGTCCAGCGCCGAGGGCATGCGAAAGCCGTAATCCACGAGCGTTTGTTTGCGCGAGCGGTCGCCATGAAACATGCCGCGCACCTGCGGGACAGTCTGGTGGGATTCATCGATGAACAGCAGATAATCCTGGGGAACGTAGTCGAGCAGAGTAGGCGGCGCTTCGCCGGGCAAGCGCCCGCTGAGATGGCGCGAATAGTTTTCGACGCCGTGGCAGTAGCCGATGGTGCGCATCATCTCAATATCGAACATGGTGCGCTGCACGACGCGCTGGGCCTCGACGAATTTTCCCTGCTTCTCCAGCTCCTTTTTCCACCACCACAATTCTTCCTGAATGTTCACAATGGCACGGTCGCGCTGGTCCTGCGGCATGACGTAATGGGTCTTCGGATAGATGGGGACGCGCGACAAGTCTTCTTGTCCCGCGCGTACTTCGCCGGTCAGGGGATCGATCTGGCGCAGCGCGTCGATCTGGTCGCCCCACATTTCGATGCGATAGGCCTGATCTTCGTAAGTGGGATAAATTTCGATCATGTCGCCCCGCACGCGAAAGGTGCCGCGACGGAGATCTTCGCCGCGTTCGTACTGAATGTCGACGAGACGGCGAAGAAGGGCTTCGCGCGAAGTCTGCTGGCCCTTTTCGAGCATGACGAGCATGCCGTAGTAGGCTTCGGGCGAGCCGAGGCCGTAGATGCAGGAGACGGAAGCGACGATGACGACGTCGCGGCGTTCGAAGAGCGAGCGCGTGGCGCTCATGCGCAGTTTGTCGAGCTCATCGTTGATGGTGGCTTCCTTGTCGATGTAAAGATCCGCGGAAGGGACGTAAGCTTCGGGCTGGTAGTAATCGTAGTAGCTGACGAAATATTCGGCGGCGTTTTCCGGGAAAAAAGCTTTGAATTCGTGATACAGCTGCGCGGCAAGAGTTTTATTGTGGGCCAGGACGAGCGCAGGGCGTTTGGCTTGCTCAATCAGCTTGGCCATGGTGAAGGTTTTGCCGGAGCCGGTGACGCCGAGGAGGACTTGGTGCTTTTCGCCAGCCTCCAGGCCGCGATAGAGCTGGTCGATCGCAGCGGGCTGATCGCCGCGCGGCTGGTAATTGCTGTGCAGCTTGAAATTCATCGGAAGGGTCTCCTGCTGCTTTGTCGCGTAATGCAGAAACGCTCATTATACCCCAGCGGGCAATCTTTCTCGTTTGCAGGGAGAGTGCGCAAAGATGGCCACATCAAGGATGCGAGGGCGGGCTTTCGGTGAGCAGCAGAACTTCGGAGTGGCTTGCCGCGTCCACATTGTAGTGCACGCGATTGGAGCCATCGACTTTGGCGATGACCACGTCCATCTGCTGATGGGCTTCTTCGGTTGCCCGCACGACGAGGCCAGTTGTGAGCGAGATGTAGGTGATGATTTCGTTCGTGCCCTTCACGGTGCCCATCGTTTTCAATTCGCGGAGCTTGAAGGTTTCCGGGGTCGCATCTTTTGCTGACGATTTCTGCACCAGCTTGGCGGTGGTGAGCAGCACCGCGCATTCGTCGGCCAGGCCGCTCGAGGGAGAAATGTCGCCGGTGATAGAAAGTTGGCTTGGTCGACATGGCTCATTCCTGACATACCTGGAATCCCGGGCCCAAATGAGCGCGGCGATCGGAGAGGCGGACTGCTCCAGTTGTTCCACTTTCCATTTATCACCGATCTTTGCGCCCTCAGCGGGAAGTGTCCAGCCCACGGCAAACCGCGCCACCCATTCCTGCCAGATTTGCTGTTGCTCGGGAGGGAGCGCGTCCAAGCCATTGATTTTTTCCGTGGAGCCATCGGGCAAGATCGTGAATTCGATCGACCGGATCGCAGTATCGATGCGCTGCTGCTGAGGATCCGGTTTCTTGTCAGCGGGTTTCTTCTCGCCCATTCCGGACTCCAAATTGAGAAACTGACCACGGGCGTGAATGGCCGGTTTTCCGCCCACTTGCTGCAGATTCAGAATTTCGATTCGCAGCATACCGTGGGCGTCCATCTGCGAGGAATCGGGAGCCATGGGTACGGCAACATTGCTCTCGGTCTTCACGTTTTTCTCAGCGCGATAGCGAATCAGGTAGGTGAGGCTCTGCCCGGGCTGCAATTTCGGGAGGAGATTGGCGCGCTGATCGCGTGAGAGCACAATTGCGGCGGCCAAAAGAAACGGCCCGGCAACCAGAAATATTTTGCTTTTCATCGGATTGATCGCCACATAGGGACTCGGCGAGAAATTCTCGCGCGGAGTCACACGTTGAGAAACAAATCTACTTTTCCGGCGCTTTCAGGCGGCGATCGAAGAAATCGCTCGCCGCATGGTACGCCGCCAGCCAGTCACGGTACAGCAGAAAATCGTGAATTTCGTCGGGAAAGACGAGCTGCTCGATGTCCACATTCTTATCGCGAAGGCGCGCGACGAGGTCGACGGTCTGCGTGAAATAAACGTTACGGTCATCGTCGCCGTGAATGAAAAGAACGGGAGACCTCCACGTGTTTACGGAAGTGACGGGGGAAGAATCATGCGCCAGCTTGGTTAGCTCCGGCGGGATATTTTTTCCGTCCCAGTTGTCCGTCGGCCAGTCGTGCACACCGTGCAGATCGACGCCCGCAGCGAATAGATCGGAATTGCGGCCGAGGCCAAGTGCCGTCAGATAGCCGCCGTAGCTGCCGCCCCAGAGACCGATGCGCTTGGGGTCGACGTCGGAACGGCTCTGCAAATATTTTCCTGCGGCGACAACATCTTGATATTCCGTTGCGCCGCGGCCGGCTCGGCCGACTGCTTCGCGGAAGGCGCGGCCGTAGCCAATGCCGCTGCGGTAGTTGAGTGCGAGGACGATGTAGCCGCGGCTGGCGAGGTACTGGTTCATGGCATAAGAATTCGAGTAGTAGTACATGTAATGCCACCCGAGCAGCATTTGGCGAATCGGTCCGCCATGAAGAAAAATCAGAGCAGGACGCTTTTCACCAGGCTTCCCTCCCGACGGTGCAAAAACTTGTGCGTGCAGTTCGAGGCCATCCGTCGCTTTGAAGATGGCCTGTTGAGGAATTACCAATCGATCTGAAGGAAAATCCTTGGGCCACGCTTCTGCTGCCAACGCGGGCATCGAGCTGGCTCCAAAATTGCTCACAACGGGTCTTGCGGGGTGCGTTACGCCGGAAGCCAGAAAGGCGAACGTCTGGCCATCAGAGAGCATCACCGGACTCCACTCAATTCCCTCGCCTCGCGTCCACTGAATGGGAGCGCCTCCGGAAATACTTGTACTCCACAAATGACGGCGGTCGACATCGCCGCAATTGGAGTTGAACAGGAGAGCTTTTTTGTCCGGGGTGAAAGACCACTGCTCGACTTCGCAATTTCCCGGCGTGAGCAGCTTCGGCGCGCCGCCGTCGGCGGAAAGTGAGTAGAGGTGCTGCCAGCCGTCTTCTTCGGAGGCGATCACCAACAGATTGTCGGCGGCCCAATTGAGAACGCCACCGCCGGTATCTTCGGCCATGTAAGGAAACGAAGCCCGGGGCGTTGCGCTGCTGTGCCAGATTTCCTTTGCAGCGCGCGTAGTGGCGTCTGCGACCCAAATGGCCCAGGGATGCGGCTTATCCGGGGCAATGAAAAAGCCCTGAGGGGCGTCGCGCGGCTCCGCCGGGCGGCGCACAAACGCGATGCGTTTGCCGTCGAGCGACCAGACAAAATTGCTATCGGAATCGACTGAAGGCGAAAGGAATTCCACGGTCTTTGGTGAAGCATCGTAGACGCCGATGAAGCTGTGATCGCCGCGCGCGGAAACGAAGGCCAGCTTGCTGCCATCCGGGCACCAGCGCGGATTGAGATTCCGGCCGCGGGCCACAAGCTGCTGCGGCTTTTCCGATCCATCGAGCGGTGCCAGCCAGATCTGGCCGTCTTTGACAAAAGAAATGGTTCCGCGCGAAGAAACATCGGGCGAATTGCCGGCGTCAACGCGCTTGGGGTCGCCACTGGTCCAAGTTACGGTCCAAACGGCTTGTTCCGCTCCCGCGGGATTGCTGGTGGGATTGGGCACCTGTCCCGCAGCATTCTTTCCTCCGCCGCGGACGTAAACGATGGTGTTTCCGTCCAGAGAAAAGGCCAGATCGGACAGTTCCTGTCCGTCGTCTTCGTTGTATTTCGTAACTTGCCGCGCGGCAAATCCGGCTTCAGCCGCCCAAATGTTTCGCTTGCCTTGCTGGTCGAATATCCACGCAATGCGGTTGCTCTTTTTCGCAGCCGTCAAATCCGAGGGGAACGGCGCGCTTAGCACCTGTTCCAGCGTGATGGGCTTCTGCGCGCTTGCGATACTAGAAAAAACGAAAGCAAGCAGGACGATTGACAAGACAGAATGCTTCATCGTGCCCTCCTGAGGCTTTGCGTCCCCGCCCATCCCGGGCCGACCCGAACCCGCTTGGCGGAGTAACCTGTTCCTACACAATATGTTACGGCCAGACTTAAAGTAATACTTTATACTTTGCACGGCAAATTAGTTTGCAGCTGGCCTCGCAGGCGGAATCCCACCGTCGGCGGAACAAGGAGCGCCTGAAAGCTCAATTTACCAACTGAGGCTCAGCCGTTTTCTCCAGCGAGACGCGTGGCCCATCCAGCGGACCGGAAATCTTTAAGACGTGCTCCTTTCCGGAAGCTTTCTCCGGTTGCACCTTGCTTTTTTCCAAGGAGTGAGTCGAGACACTGAGGTCAGCATCCGAGCCGAAACTCAACGTGCCCTCCACGGAAGTCTGTTCGCGCCCGGCATTCAGTTGCAGCCACTGCAAGACAATGTTCCTGTTGCGTACCAAAAAAGCACATTCTCCCGCAGGCCACTGGGAGTTCCCTGCGTGGGCAGCGCCATCCGCGACGCTCGCCGGGACGTCCCATCCTCGAAGCTCAACCTTTTTCAAATGCACGACCCCGCGCCCATCCAAATTCTGCAAGAGCTCTTCGCGCCCCACTCCGCTCGTCTTCAACTCCAGATTGCCGGACGCCGCGCCGCTGAGGTGTTCCGCCATTCGCCCTGCTGCGGGTAATTTCGCCAGGTTGAGGCGATCGAGTTCCGCCGTAATTTCATAGCTCGGCCGGGGCAAAAAATTCGCGTCAATTTTTGCCAGCACTTTGCCCCCGGCCCATTCGGCTTCCGCCTCAGGAACCTCGAGTTTCAGATTACGGAGCGATCCCTTAGCGAGCACGTTCTCCAGTTTCAATTTTTCGATTGTCAAGCGCGTGATGTGCAATTCGCCTTCGGCGTCGACGCGCCGCACCAGTTCACTGGCGGGTGTCGCGGGCGTCACTTCACCCAACACGGACCCTAACAGACGCTGAAGCCAGTTTGGCCGTGCGCGCGGCCCCACCCAGCGGTCGAGTTCGGCGGCATTCAATTGGTCCACGAGAAGACCGAATTTCCAATTCGGTCCGGTCCCGCTATCGCTTCTCGGCGTTTCCTCGATCACTCCCATCCACGTCCCGCCGAAGCCTCCCACTCTCAGGGCGCGCGCGATGCGCCGCCCGTCGAGCCAACTCAAGCGAGCTTCCAATAGATTCAACGGCTGATTCAGACCCGCGACAGCCAAAGACGCCTTATTGAACGTTACGATTCCGTTCCAACGGCCTTTGAAGGGTTCTTTCCATTCCCATTGTGTCACCGCAGTAGCCTGGCCGCTGAGTTCCCAGCCGTGATTCAGGGGCCGCCCCAGCGCTGCCGCCAGCCTCAGGAAATTCTCCACCTTAGAGATGTTTCCCTCAATGCTTAAGCTCCCAGCGTGCGTGTTCAAGTCTTGGGTGAAAGTCAAATCAGCAGCATTGTCCATCGCCAGCGCCACACGCCGCCTCTTGGGATTGATGACATCGCGGACTTCACCGCCTAGCGCGACGCGCACCGGCCCGAAGACCAGCGCGCCACGCTCGCTACCACCGTTTACCGGGCCGATTCTAATATCCTCCTGGAAGCCAGGCACTTTCACGATTCCCCCTCTACTGGAAAGCGCCGCGGATTCCAGCGCAAGGGGCCATCCACGTAGGATCATGCCGCCGGTAAAATACTGCTCCGCGGTCACGCCTTCGGCGACGTCCGGTTGAAACGCGCGATACGTTGCGAGCAAATCCGAGGCCTGAATGCCCATGGAATCCAGGCGCAATTCCATCGTCGGCGCGCTGCCGGCGACATAACGGAACATTCCACGCAGATTCGAACGCGGGCCCTCCACCACGACTTGGTCGGCGAGAAGAATTCCCGTGCCGATATTCCACCGGCCTTTGATGTCCAAATTCAACGCGGGATTGTCAGCACGCTCGGTCAAATCCCAGCGATGAATCTCCCGGCCGCGCGCTTGCACGGAATAGATCCAATCCCCCGGACCGTCGTTTTTGGAGCCGTCGCTTCTGGTGCCGTCACTTTTCGCGGTGGCGTCCAGAGCGAAGACACCGCGCAAGCCGTAATCCTGGCCGCGGAAAAGACGGAAGACATCGGCGAGCGAGGCTTCACTCCAGTGCAAAGTGATTTGCGCCGGCTGCAACCGGGCAGAGGTGCCGGCCAAGTCTCCACTAACGCGGATCGTTCCCGCGGATTGCAGAAGAATGCCGCTGCGCCAGGGTTGGGCCTCGAGTCGCAGTCGCCAACGGCCCGGAGAGACCTGCTCGACGCTGCCTGAAACGCTGGTGAACGCAAACGGCAGCTTGTCCTCCTCGTTCTTGAAATTGACGCGCCCTTCGTCGAACTCGATTCGCTCGAGCCGGTTCACGGGCGCGGCAGGCGGCAGCGGTCCGTAAACGCGCGCTCCCTGCGAGGAATTGACCTTTGCCGGAGGCAGCCACTGCTCGAGATTCCAGCGGCCTTGGGAGTTACGCACCAAAATCAGGCTCGGCTTGCTGAAGGACAACGTCCCGAATTCAAAATGGCCGCGCAGCAGACCGAACCAGCGCAAGCCCGCGCTCAAGTGCTCCGCACGAAGAAAATACTCATGACCGAACGCCGGGTCTTCACCCACGGTGACACCATCAGCATACAGTTGCAGGCTCGGCAAAATGCGTGCGTCAAAACTTCTGACCTCGACCGGTCGACCAAAGGCCCGCTCCAGATGCGTAACGAGATAGGCATGCACGCGATGGGTCCTCGCCACAGAGGAGACCGCGGCCTGCATGACCACGATCACCAAAACAACGGTGAGCCCCACCTTCCACGACTTTCGCAGGTTGGTCATCTCGCCCGAAAGTTTAAGAGAGTTACACAGAAAAGGGTAGCGTCGGGGGCATGCCTTGCGGAGTGCGGCAAACAGCTAATGCACGGTATGCAGCATGCGGCTCCATCGCGTGCGCGAAGGCAAGTGCGCCAGCGTCTCAAAGACCCCCGCCAGCCGCGACCAGAACGTGCTTTCCCCGCTGTAATCGCTGCTCTTCGCTTCAACTGACCAATAAATCAAAAAGGGCCGCCCCATGATAGCATCGCGATCCACAAAACCCCAATAACGGCTGTCGAGGCTGCGATCGCGATTATCACCCATCGCAAAATATTTTCCCGGCGGCACAACAATTTCATCGCCGCGCAGGTACGTTTTCATCTCCTGGGCCCAATTCCCCTGCATGGCGGAAGCGATGAGCTGGCTGGGAGGCGGGGGAAAATTGTAATTCAGAGGATCATAAGGCGCGCTGGGGTCATGCACTATATAGGGCTCTGGAAGGGGTTTCCCGTTGATGAATATCCGCTGATCGACTAGTTTCAGACGGTCGCCTGGCAAGCCGATGACTCGCTTCACGAAATGCTGATGATCGGCGTAGGGGTATTTGAACACGATAATGTCGCCGCGCTGGAGTTCCCGGTAGGGCAGAAGTTTTTCGTACCAAGCACCAGTGCCGCCGAAAATGAACTTGTTGACCAGCAGGTGATCCCCGATAAGCAGCGTGCTTTCCATGGACGCGGAGGGAATCTTGAAAGCCTGGACGACAAAGCTTGTCCCGAACAGCGCCAGGATCACCGTTACTAGCAGGGACTCCAGATATTCGGAAAAGGTGGTCTGATTCCCGTGCTTATCCGGCTTGGCCACCGGCGCCCGCTCTTGGAGTTCTGTCAGTGTTTCTTCGGGCATTCCGACTCAGCCTTTCGCCTCCAACTGCTCGAGTAGCTCCAGAGCGCTGCGCGCGGCCTGCTGCTCTGCCTCTTTTTTTGTGCTGCCTTCGCCCTTCGCCATGCACTCACCGTTAATCCACACTTCAATCTGGAAAACCTTCTGATGGTCCGGCCCGCTTTCTCCGGCCAGGCGGTACTCCGCAGGCGCCTGCCCGCGTCCCTGCAAGAATTCCTGCAATGCCGATTTGCGGTCGGATTCCGCGATGCGCTCGCCGCGCTCCTCGAGTGCCTGCTCGAACAAAACCTGCTGCAAAACCTCACGTGCGGCAGCGAGCCCGGCATCCAGGTAAACGGCGGCTACTACCGCTTCGAAGGCATCGGCAAGCAGCGTTTGCTTTTCGCGGCCGCCGGTTTTTTCCTCTCCGCGCCCCAGCCGCAGATGTTCTCCCAATCGCAGCCGCCTGGCTGCTCCTTCCAGCGAACTCGCATTGACGATTCGCGCCCGGCTTTTGCTCAACTGGCCTTCGGTCCACTCTGGAAAGGCCTCCAGAAGGTATTCGCTCGCGAGCAGCTCCAGAACGGCGTCCCCCAGGAATTCCAGCCGTTCGTTGTCCGCGAGAGCAATGCCGTTCCCCGTCACATCTGAGGCTGCCCCGCGCAACTCGGGTACGGCCGAGCTGTGGGTCAGCGCTCTGTCGAGGAGCTCCCGCCTCGAAAACTTGTGACCCAGGCGTTCCTCCAGCGCCGTGTCGCCAATCCGTATCGTGTCTTGCATAATTCCGGCGCGCGGGCAGCTTGATTTACTTCGGCGCGCTCAACTCCGTGGCGCTTTTTTTCTTTGTGTCGTCCGCCTGAGCCTTGCACTGTGCCTGCATGGGACCGGGCGCTGCGGCACACTTGTTGAAAGCGGCGATAGCGTCGTCGAAATGCGAAGTACTCTTGTTGGCCATCCCCAAGAGGTAGTAATTCACGGGGTCGGGATTGGTGTCGAGTTTCACAGCCTGCTCGAACTCCGGAATGGCGTCCGCGTTTTTTCCGTGTTTGATGAGGACCAGTCCCAGCCCGCTGTGCGCGGCGATCAGCGCCTGGTTCTTCCCCGCAGTGAACGTTTCCTCGGTCAAATTCTCAGGCTTCGGAAGCGTCGGAGCAAGTTCGATCGCTTTTTTCGCGTATGTGGCCGCCTTGTCCAGTTGTTGCGCGGCATTGGGAGTGCTCGAATTCGTCGTACGGGAAATCGTCTGGGCTAAGATGGCCAACGTTGTGATGTCGTTCGGTACCAACGCCACCTCTTTATCGCCCACATCTAACATTTTTTGGACCTGGTTCGTTTGCATGTATGCGATTGTCAGCGAGTAATAGACAGGCGGCAGATAACGACTCTGCGGATACTTCTTCACGAGATCTTCCCCAAGCTCAATCTTCTTGTTCAAGTCGGTAGACGGGACATCTTTGAACGCTTTGAACGCCGCATCTTCTTCGGCATTCACGGGCGGCGCCGCATCCAGCGTCAACGGGGTGACGTCAGGAGTCTTGGATTTGTCTGTCGACTGGGCCGGTGGCTGGCTCTGGCCCCCCTGGCCGCTCTGCGAACTTTGCCCGCTTTGGGCGACGGCCAGTCCGCAAGCACCAAGCAGCACTCCGGCAATGGTCAATGCTTCCAACCAACGACTGCACTTTCTTCTCATTCGCCTTCTCCTATCCGGTCTTTTTCTTCGCCGTTCCATCCAACAGCACAGTTCCGGCAACCATCATTCCAGGATATTCATCTCAAGGTCGCGCAACTTGTTTCTCGCCGGCAGACGCGGCGAGCTCCCTTTGCGCTACCTGCTTCGCCTCTTCCGGGCCACCCTCGACCGCGAGTGCCGACTCATATTCTGTTTTCGCCACGGCCGGATTCCCTTCGTAATCGTAGATTCTTGCTAGGTAAACGTGCGACCAGGCCAGCACCCGGGGATCCTGCGTAGCCGCATGCTCCCCGGTTATCAGTCGTCCGAAGACTTGTTTGGCTCTTGCGGCATCGTGATCCATGTAGGCTACCACGCCAATTCCAAACCACGCTCGTGGCTGGTCCGGATATTTCGATAGGACTCTCTGAAAAGACGCCTCCGCCGCGCGCGGATTCTTTGCTGCGATTTGCCGCTCCCCTTCGGTCAGTGCCGCGATGACCTGCGTATCGTTTGGCACGGTCGTCGGGAGAGTCTTCTTCGGGCGCACCCCTTCTTCGCCTGCGATTTCGTCGGTTTTCGCCGTATCGGCTGGGGCGAATTGAAGCGTGGTCAGGCGTTTTGCTTCCACAGCCACATCGATACTTCTCACCAGGTCAGGGAAAAAACGCTTCATCGAAGGTTCGGAATTCTCGAATTTAGCCAGCGCGCCGAAGAGCGACCTCACGAGAACATACCCGTCTTCGTCGTCGCGGGTGAGCGCCGCCTCCCGCTCTCCCGGTGACATGCGCTTGAGCTTCAATTCCACGGCGCGCACCGTGCATTCGGCAAAGTAGGAGGGGAAATCATCCTTCAAATCCGTGGCGAGGCGCGGCGCTTTCGCCGCCTGGTCGTAAAGCGGCCGCTTTACCGCCGTGACGTGCGGATACATCAGCGGCAGGGGGTCGAGCATGAAGTGGAGAAACGCGTGACGCACTACATCCACGGGAATGTCTTCTCCCCCGCTCAGCACCAGCGCGTAGTGATCACCGAAATTCCGGACGTTGGTGATCCGTCCCACCAGAGGTTCGACGATGATGGTGAATTTCCGCGGGCCGTAGGGATCCAGAATCTCGCGCAGGTATCCGGTGGAAGTGAACACGACTTGGGTCAGCGATTCGTGCAGGCGCTCGATTTCACGATTGTAAATCGGCTGCACCTGCCGCCAGAGTTCTCCAATCTTTTGTTCCTGATAATAGCCTGAGAGGAGCTCGCTGAAGCCGAGGAGCGCAATCACATCCGGGGGCAATTCGTCGCGCCGCAAGATGGGCTGAAAGGCCGGCGCGGGCCCGGACACAAGGCCAAACCACAAATATCTGGAAAGCGTCGCTCCCGGATCGCGCAATTCATGCTGGCGGTAGAACTGCCGCACGGCATCCACTGCCGGTCCTTGCTGCTGCCGCAGCCGCTCACGCATCTGCGCGCGGAATACCGTCCAATTGTCAGAGCTGATGTTCGATTCATAGCCCGCCGCGAGGAGCGCGCACATGGTGGTGAACATCGCTTCGCTGCCATCTACGGTTACGGTGCGTTCTGCGGGCGTTCGCGCGCGGTTAGGGGCCGATGGCGCCTGGGCTTGGAGTGGCGCTTGCGTCTGGACTTGTGCCGGAGCAGGCGCCGCGTCCTGCGCCGCAACTGGCAACGCCCAAGTCGCAAATAGTCCGATCAGCGCTATGCGTCGTCGAAGGTTTTTCATGCTGTCTGCCGCAGATCTCATCTGGACCAATCGCTGTGTCTGTTTCCGCCTTTGACGGTTCTCAGCATGGAAGGGCATAGCTCGTAGCGGTCAATGTCCTATCGCAATGCTGCGGCATCTTCTCAATTTACCGTCGGCATGCGCTTCCGTCAAGGAATCGCATTCCGTCTCTCACAGGCAGGTGCGTGCAACACTTGCCTCTTCCTCCCGCATCTGCTAACAGTGGAAACTCGTCTAAATCCTTATCCTGCAAGGGATGGCTCTCTCGCATGGTCGACTGGATGATGAAGAAAGCCGCGGTCTTCGTTGCAATATTTATCGCTTCAGCTGCATTCCCTTCTTCTGCCCACTCCCAACTTGTCCGCGAGAGCACAGCGCCTCCGGAGCAGCAGCAAAACAGCGCCAAGGCGCAAACTCCCGCGGGCAAGGAGCGAGCCTCGCAGGAGGTTCAGCTCACCGGCGAAGAGTCCTGGATCGACACGGGCATTGACGTTCAAGCTGGCGAGCATGTGCTGATTACCGCCACCGGCAAACTGCGTTATGCCGACGCCAAGGACGACAACGGTCCAGACGGCCTCGCGCGCGGCTTCAGAGATCTCCTCCGCGTTCTTCCCTTCAACGAAGCTGGCCGGGGAGCACTCATTGGGCGAATCGGCGATAAAGACACCGCACAGCCATTCCTCATCGGCGCCCGCCGAGATGTTTTATCTCCAATTGCGGGCCGTCTCTCCGTCGGCATCAATCAGACGAACGACGACACTGGCACCGGCAACTATGTTGTGCGGATCGAGGTTTATTCTCCGGAAGGCGGGACCGTGCGAGTGGTTGCCAAGCAGGTCAGCTCGCTCCCGGGCATCGATAACGGTCTTTTCTCCAAAATCCCGCGCCGCGTCGGCAACAAGCAAGGCAATCCCGGTGACATGGTCAATTTCTTGATCCTTGGCTCGGAAGCGACCATGCAGCGAGCATTCAATTCCGCCGGCTGGGTGAAGGTGGACGCCGACGTCAAGGGCACGGTACTTCATGGGCTCCTCGAAAGCATTTCCAAGGAATCCTACCTGACCATGCCCATGAGCCAGCTCTACTTGTTTGGCCGCCCGCAAGATTATGGCTGGGCCCATGCCGAACCGATCAGCGTCGTCAGGACGCGCAACCATCTCCGCATTTGGAAAGCGCCCTTTCAGGTCAATGGGGAAACGCTATGGGTCGGCGCCGCCACACACGATATCGGATTCGAACGCGACGAGCGGAACAACGGCGTCACCCACAAAATCGATCCGGACATTGACCTCGAACGTGATTACGTCGAAAAAACTCTTATGTCCACAGGGCTCGTCGCCGAAATCTCTCACTTCTTGCCGGACAATCCGCTAAAGGAGGCCAAAACCGCTACAGGCGGCACGTTTCATTCGAACGGCCAAGTTCTTATTCTGAAGCTCACGGACACTGGCAAAGATCTCTCCGCCGATTTTGCGCTTAACCAATTCAATCAACATTGAGGCCCGGAATGAATCCTCGACTTCGGCTCTGGGCAAAGATTGGTGCCACGCTAGTCCTGATATTTCTGATTTACTCTGCCATAGCCTCTTGGCTCACGAGATACGAAAGGGGTTATGATCGGTTGGTACGAGGAACTACAAAGGCAGAGGTCCTAAAACAGTTTGGTAGGCCAGGATACACAAGAAAATGTGAACTGTCGCCAGCTTGGGACGATGAACCATTGGACAAACTGTCTACGAATTGCGCGGAGGAGCTTGTGTATTCCTATCGAACAAAGATAGGTCAATGGGTTGTCGGTTTAGATGCGAACGGCAAGACGGTTACAGAGTATCATCTCTCCTCACCATAGCATGTACGACAGAATGATCTCGGAATTTGACTCAATAGCAAGTTCTTATCCAGTTTCGGATATGTTCTGCTGCTCGCAGATCGCTTTGCCATCGGCTCGATTCGTTCAAGCGCAACGAATTCAAGCTAGGTGAGGTGTTTCGTTATTTACTTTGAGGATTCGAGTTCCATTACGATCACTCGATCGACTTCGTCTCTTTGCGCCTCCGGTAAGTTCAGTACCAATCCGCCCTTGACCGTGCTGAATTCGACGCTGCTTCCATCTCGCAGCAGCTTCGCTGAACGAACCTCCCGCGGCATCGCCGGCAATCCCAGCAGCGGTCCGTTCCAATCGAGCACGTGTACGTAAACGGTTGAACCGCGCTGTGTCGTCACGCCCCATGGCCCTGCGGCGATCGGGCCTCCGCGCGTTCCATAGATGGATTCGCCGTACTTCTTGGTCCACTTCCCCAATTCCGTCAGCCGCTGAATAAACTCAGGCTGAATTTCGCCGTTTGGCATCGGCCCAATATTCAACAGAAAATTCGCATTCATCCCTGCAGCGCGCACCAGATAGCGGATCAAATCCGCAGTGCTCTTGTAATGATCATCCGTTATGCGGAATCCCCAGGAATCGTTCATCGTCTCTGCAGTTTCGAGCGGCAGCGCACTCACGCCTTGATCCGCATTGAATCCCGTCGTGTGCTGACCCGGCAAATCCTTCTCGAACATCTGGAAGTCCTCTCCCGGAAAGGGATTTTTGTGATGATTGCTGCCGACCAGTGTTTGCGGCTGTAGCTGGTGAATCAACCCATACGTTCGCTCCAAATGCCAATCCGCGCTCGGCTTGTCCCACATTCCGTCGAACCACACACCACCGATTTCTCCATAACTCGTCAGCAACTCGCGCAATTGCCCATCCATGAAGTTCAAGTACGCATCCCAGTTCCCCGTTTCGGGCCTGCCGGTCGCGTGGCCGGTCCGCCCACGGGGAAAATAATCCGTTGAATGCCAGTCCAGTTGCGAGTAATAGACAAATAACTTGATCCCCTGCTTGTGGCACTCCGCCGCCAACATGCCGATCACGTCTTTTCCATACGGGGTTCGTGCCACGACGTTCCAGTCCGACAGTTTCGACTCGAACATGGCGAATCCATCGTGATGTTTCGATGTGATGGTGATGTATTTCATGCCCGCACTTTTTGCCAACGCTACCCACGCCCCTGGGTCGAATTTCGTCGGATTGAAAAAATTGGGCAGTTTCGAGTAATCGGTGCGATGGATCGGCCGGGTTTCCATCAGCCATTCTCCATCGCCTAGCACGCTGTATACGCCCCAGTGAATGAACATCCCGAACTTCGCGTCCTGGAACCATGTGCGCGCCTTCAGGTTCGCGGCCGTGGGAGTGTAACTTCCTTGTGCTCTTGCAGTCGGGGCCACCGAGGTTGATGCAGATAGGATTGCAGATGCTAGAGCCAGGGACCGAACTCGTTGGTACATCCTCGAGGCGCTCCTTTTTAGGAAACTCGGGCAGGTGAATCTTGAGATCGAGAAAGTCGAGGAATAGTCCGATTGCCCGTCGGACTTTGCGTTCGGGCCTAGCCTGCTACACCCGGCTGGCCCAGCGGGAAAACAACGCGGCGACCCCCGGATTCGTCCTCTTTTACACACTATATCTCTCGGTTTGGGCTATGATACCCCTTCGCGCCAGATCCAAGCAGGATCTAGGCATCTCCCAGGAGGTGGATCATGAGTAGTGCCCCTACGCTCCAAAAAGATGATGCCGGCCGTGTCGCTGCGATCGAAAAGTACGCCATCCTGGATACCGACCCGGAACAGACCTTTGACGACCTAACTCACTTGGCTTCGTTTATCTGCAAAACTCCCATGGCGATGGTTTCGATTGTGGATGAAAAGCGCCAGTGGTTCAAATCGCGCGTTGGCATTGCCGATTCGGAGACCCCTCGCGATATTGCTTTCTGTTCCAGGGCCATCCAACAGTCTGATTTATTCATCGTCCCCGATGCGCTCGAGGACGACCGCTTCCGGAATAATCCTCTGGTCGTTTCGGAACCGCACATCCGCTTCTACGCCGGCGCTCCCCTGATCAACGAAGACGGCTACGCCCTCGGAACGCTCTGCGTCGTGGATTGTTTGCCCCGCGAACTGGAACCTGAACAGAAGGATGCCCTGAAAGCCCTGAGCCGTCTGGTTCTAGCGCAGCTCGAATTACGCCGCAACCTTGTTTCCTTGAAAGAGGCTCTGACCGACCGCACGAGAGAGGAGCACGAGCGCCAGCGCGAACTTGCTCATCTCCAAGAAACTCTCGTACGCGTCCTGGGAATGCGCCATTAGGGAGTGGCGGGGCCCCCATGAGTCTCCAGCCAGCCCACGTCTAAGGGATGAATGAGTAAGTAAATTTAACCGCGAAACGTGTCTCACGAATCTGCTGCGGGTTCGCGGCCGCCAGACTCACAAACTGCGTTCCGAGGTTATAAATGATGAAGAGGTCGCTGTCTGGCCGGTAGTTATACCGCAGCCGGACGTTTGCGCTCACGGCCTGTGTGTTTGCGGTATCCATCTGAATCGTGCTGCTAAGAGTCAAGAAGCGAGAAAACGAATAATTGCCTTGCAAGCTCGCGAGATCGACGGAAAAATCCCCTTGCGGCAATCGGAAGCGGTTCCATGTCTGTATGAGGGAAGCGGAAAATCTTGCTGTCGGGCGGTAGTTCGCCCTTACGCGAAACTCATTTAATTTCCCACCATAGTAGCCGCCAAAACGTTCGAAGAAACTGTAAGTGAACCGGCGGTCCTGTCGCGATCCGTAAGTCAATTGGTGTCGTGCGAAGTGGTACAACCCGTTGGGAATGACAATGTTTTTGTAAATGTTGAGCGGAGTGGTGATCCGCTGTGTGAATACGTCCGCGATGTCGTCATCGGTGTAAGCCCCGTTGTTGAACTCCGCTCGAAAAGTTCCCTGCCACTCCTGCGTCTGCACCACATCGTGAGTGTCCGGCGCATGGAAGATAAAGCCTTCGAACTGCAGTTCGCGTATGCCAGCGGCCTTTGGCCGCACTTTGAAAGTCAGGTCGGCGTATTCCTGATTCGAATCGGTCCGCTCGATGAATCCCAACTCAGGATTGAAGTTGGGCCCAATCTTCCTGCGCGACATGTGTCCTTCGAGCCAGTTCGATTTGTAAGCCAAAGAGGCCCCAACGTCACTGGCACCACTGGGTTTGCCCGGCGACTGAGTTCCAGCCAAGTGACCGTCGAAGACAAAGTCCTTCAAGAAAACGAGCCGCGTATCGGCGCCTCCGGTTTGGTTAAAGGTATCCATCACGTTGCCGGATCGTTTGTCGACTCCCATCACGCCGATGTACGATCCGCCCCACAAGGATTCCTTCAGCCGCACGACCGCATAATTCGCGTAGGGATTCGGGCCGCTCGAGCGCGTGTCGACTTGCATCACCCCCAGGGCCAGCCGTCCGATCGTCCCGGTCAGTTTGGCCCCGCCATTGATGGGCACCTGTTGACCCGTTACAGCATCGATCCCGATTTGCCGGCTGAAGAATAGCTGGTCATCAGCCCCCAAACTGAAATTGAACACCCCTGCATTTTCCAGAAAAAACTGCCGCTTTTCCGGGATGAAGATTTTAAACGGCGTCAAGTTGAACTGCACTTGGTCCACGTCTGTATCCGCGAAATCGGTGTTCCCCGTGAGATTCAAGACAAGATTGGAGCGCAACCCATATTTCACATCCACTCCGCCGGTCAGCGGAAATTTGGCGTTCTGGTTGTCCTGTTTGTCGTATTGCACCAGCCCGTAGGGCTTGACCACAAAGAGCCTTCCCGTCCCGATGTCCGTGATGCCCGTAAGTTCTCCGGCTTGCGAAACCTTCTTGATTCCGTATGTTCTTCGATAGGCGTTCCAGAGATCTTCTTCATTTTTCCTGCGAATGAACCGCTTGAAATTTAGCCCCCAAATCACATTTCTGGACTGCGTGAAGTTCAACGTGGTGAATGGAATCTCCACAGTCGCCGTCCATCCATCCGAAGTGACCCGAGCCTCGGAGATCCAGACGCCATCCCATCCTGAATCAAAGTCACTACTTTCACCACTTCCCTGCTCCTCCACAATCAGCCCATCCATTTGCGTGCCCAGCGGATTGATCTGGAAGACGTAGGCCCCGCGGCGGTCATGATTCGAATCGATCAGGATTTCGAAGTGGTCATCCAGATCCTGACTCACATCTCGTCGCAGTTCCGTCGCCATGATTTTGGAGGGTGCGGAATCGAAACAATGAATTCCAAAATAGACCGCGTGTCGCGTGTAGAGAATGCGCACCTCCGTCTTCTCAGTCGCCGCCTCGCCTTCGTTCGGTTCCCGCTGGCGAAAATCCGTAACCACTTTGGCCGACTCCCAGAGCGGATCGGAGAGGGTTCCGTCGAGCTTTGGAGCCTTTTCCACACGCGCCCCTTCGGCCATCGATCCCGTGTTTTGCGGAAAGGCGGCAAATGCGGCAGTAGAAGGTAGAACCCCTACAATGAGGGCCAGAAGAGTAAGCTCCCGAATTGGCTGGCGAAGTTTCGGTAAGCGGTAGCTGTTTGGCATCGATTGGCTTTTGTGAATTGACACTCGATGCGCTGCGTTAAGATTGACTTCGCGTTTCGAACAATTGACTCGTCGAGGGGATATGTTTTTCGATCTCCTGAGCCATTGCACGGGCGCGGCGAGTCGCCTCCGGCTCGTGCTCGTCAAGGCGCGGCTTGAATGTTAAACCGACCGCACCGATTATCTTACCGGCTGCATCATGAAGCGGCAGCGTAACATCAAAGTTCTCTCCTTCCTTCAGCACAACCGGTTGGCCCGTGTTCATCGCTTTCAAGTCTTCCGGATCGGACTTTTGCCCGATTCTTTCGGCAACCGTACAGGCAATAATGAGGTTATCCGGTTTATTCGGCGGTGTGACGTGCATGCCAATCCGCAACAGATTCGGATACTTGACTGCCAGCTCATCCACCAGTTCCTGCGCGTAAATTTTCTTCACCGGACTCGCAGAGGCTGAGTCGCTCAGTTCCTTGACCGCCAAATCATCAAAGTAGGTGACAGAGTCTGCTTTGGTCCACAGGCCGACTTTGCCGCCGTCTTTGAATGTGTCATCGGTCGCTTCGATCTTCTTCGCACCGTCGTAGTAGCAAAGGAACTTGTTTCCAACGCATTTCACGCGCAGCTCATGCCATTCGCCGGAGGTCACTTTGAAATTCGCGCCTGCGAACTGACGGCGCCTCCCCGCCACAACGTGGTAGAGCCGATAGTTGTCTTCCAGACCGTTGGCACGGACGATGTAATAGTTATTTGCGTCCTTTAAACGGAACACGAGCCCACCAGCGCGGTCCACCTTGCCCGAGACAGCTTTGAATCTCACGCTAATCTCGAGATCTTTGAAGCTTCCTTCATCCGCGATTAGGAGCGGAAAGCGATAGTCGGTCGTGTCGGTCGAGGTTTGCGCAACCACGTTGGGTTTTGAAGGTGCCGTGGAATCTGCCACCACTACCCATCTACTTTCGGCTCCCTGGCCGGTGCGCGCACTATGAAACTTCGCTGGCATCGCCCCCACGGCTTCGCTATCGAAGTTGTATGTGAAGGAAGCGCCTGCGGACTGCTGCGGAACAGGAGTTTCCGGTTGAGAGGCATAGGAGGAGTACCTTCCCTCCCTGGATTCAAGAATCACCCAGACCAGTACCGAAACTGCGGCAAGCGCAGCCGGAATCCCCAATATCCTCTTCATTACGATCCTCCCTTTGTTTGACTTGGAAGCGAATTCTACTGAAATTCTCCTGAATAAATCTTCACAATCGACGAGGCATCGGCCCGGTAGCAAGCCGCTGTCTCGCATGGTCACGAAATCACGGCCTCGCTTTGTTATCCTTGCATCAGCCGGCCAACTGACAAAGAGAACCAGGCCGCCCACCTCTCGTGTGTACTCGTCTGCTCCGCGCTTCCCCATTCTTTCTAACTTGCGTTTTTCTCCTTTACCGTCGCGGCAAAGAGGAATGTCCCAAGAATTCCGATGATTCCGGCTGTCACAAAAGGAGTTTCGGGCCGCATTCTCCAGAGCAGCCCTCCAATGGCCGACGCCGGCGTAATCGATAGGCTCCGCACCAGGTAATACAATCCGACCGTCCGGGCACGCAACTGTTGTTCGGCGAAATCCACAATCATTGCTTTCCTGGAAGGCTCGCCGATTTCGCGCAACCCTCCGATGACAAACGCAAAAGCCAGTCCTCGGAAGCTGCGCGTGAGAATAACAGCAACCGGGAAGAGCGCAAAGCACAAGAACGTCGCGATTACGAATGGTTTCCGGCCAATGCGATCCGCGATTTTCGCTGACGGTATGTATATAACAATTGCCGTCATCAGTTGAATGGCCACGAGTATTCCGTACTTCGGTATGGTGATGAGGCTGACGTTCGTCACGTACAAAACCACGAAAATATCCGCCATTCCTTCGCACATGCGAATCACGATATCCGAGACCAGAAGCCTCTTCAGCGTGGGATGGAAGGACCTCCACACTCCGCTCATTCTCACAGTGTCCCTGGCCATATCGGGCAGCCGAAGAGAAAGCAGCAAGGCCGTCGCAAAGCCGGCCAAGGCCAGCGTAACCAGGAGCCCGATTCGAACGCCACGTTGCAGCCCAAGCGCTCCCATCATCGCGCCCCCGATGAGGGGCGAGACCACCATCGGGATTCGCTTCAACATCGACTGCACCGTGAAGCCCATCGCGCGCCGCTCTTTCGGCAGTGCGTCGCCGATGGTTGCGAAAATGGCGGGCGAGCCCATCGCCTGCCACGTCATCACGAACGCGAGCCCGAGAAACAGGTACGGCCAAGTGGGGCTGAACAAATAAATGAAGTAACCTGCGATGGCAGCCGCAAGAAACGTCAGGAAGGCACGCCGGCGTCCCCAATGATCGGCCAGCCATCCTCCGGGATATTGATAACTGGCGTCGAAGAAGTCTTCGGCTGTGCCGAACAGTCCGACCGCGGTTACACTCGCCCCAAGCGATTCCAGATATTTGGGGAGAAACTTTTTCCAAAGTTCTTCTCCCAGCCCCACAAGGAATACAGCGCCGGAGGCGGCCGCAACGTTGCGCTCAATTCCTAAGTGTTCTGTGATTTTCTTTTGGATGCTCGCTCCCGGCCCCGTTTCTTCCCGAATTGCTCGCTGCCCAAAGCGCAGCCTCAACGAAAGGCTCCGTTCGGCTTTCCGCGCCTCACCATTTCTTGGCAATAAGCGTACAGCGCGTCGTAAACGACCCACTCGGCCGCGCTGATTTCATGGTCGTCGCGGAAATGTAAATGGCGGAATCCTTCTGCGATGGCATTCAGTCCGGCACCCTCCGGTTGCTGCCACAAACTATTGTCCGTGTCCGCGCCGTTCACAATCTTCCCCAGCAGCACCAGCGCCGCGTCTCCCGTCAGTTTGTATTTCTTCAATATCGCCTCGAAGGAGCATTCCTTTCCATGATGTCCCAGCTCCACGCCAGGCACGTCGAAGGGAATCGCCCCGAGCCGTTGCGCCTCGCTCATCACCTGCTCGGCGGGCACAAAATAAAACTCGGCCTCCGGTTCCACAAACTTCCGAATCAACCAGGGACACGCCACTCGGTCCACTTTTACATGTTTACGAGTAATCCATTTCATGCGCGTGTCCCCTGAAGTTTCCCGCGGACGCCTCTCATTTTGCAGCCCCGGCCTGTTCTCGGCGCGTTGACTTGGCTCAAAGCACAGCCTAACATACGCGTTCTGTAGGTCGCTCTCTCCCGTTGCGCGGCGATATTTCCCAGTGGAGGAATTCGTGAGCGATTGGAAATTTGCCCAGAAGAACGCTTCCGAAGAGCTCGCGCTGCTTCATTATTTCTCTTTCACAAAGCAGCAGCCCGGCGCTGACGTCACTTTCCTCATCACCGTGAAGGAATTTGTCACGCCCCCGAGAGAGCAGTTTGCGCGTTTTTTCGCTCAGGCTGACAAGGAAGTTAACCAGAAGATCGCTCCGATTGTTCCCACCGGCTGGGGCACATCCCTTCTCGACGCGCTCTCGGACTGCACGCGCATGATTCGTGACTTTCCCTACGAAGGATGAGGAGACTCTTGCCTCGCCCCGGATCTTGGCGGCGCCGAAGAGTCAGGCAGATTGTGATTGAGAACTTCCCGTCATTGCCCTTAGAATCTTGCCATCATTCGGAAGGTGCACGTGCAAATTGCAAAAAAAGAGTTGAAGCCCGGTGTCCTTGTTCTCGAGCTGAGCGGACCTTTGCAGATGGGTGTCGAGTGCAAGCAGCTCGAGCTGGCATTCGATGAAATCCTCGGCCAAAATCACGCACGAGTGGTGCTCGATCTTTCCGGCGTTACCAAGCTCGACAGCGGCGGCCTCGGAAAAATCGTGAACTGTTTCTCCCGGCTCAAGAACGCGGGCGGCTCGCTTTGTCTTGCTGGAACCACAGGCATGATTGACGGCGTTCTAAAGTTAGCCCACGCCGATCGCTTCTTAAAATGCTACCCCACCGCCCTCGCCGCCGCTGAAAGCTTCTCCGCATCCGAAAAATAGCATTCGAATCTCGTCCATCGAGCGGTGGTATCCTCTCCTTGCTTGCTGATGGACATCGAACATTGAGAATCTTTGCCATTTCCGCGCTGCTCCTTGTCACTGCTCTTATTGTTATGACCATCGACTCCGGAGCTGGACAGGCACCAGGCACGCGAGAACTCATTCCAACCGCCGAACACCAGCAGGATTGGCCGACTTACGGTGGTGCACCGGAGAACAATCACTATTCCCCCCTTGCTCAAATCAATCGAGACAACGTCAAGCGACTGGCCGTCTCCTGGAGCTTTGATACCGGGGAAGCAGGCGGCCTTCAGACCAGCCCGATTATTGTCGGCGGAATCCTATACGGGCTCACTCCGACGCAAAAAGTCTTCGCTCTGGATGCCGCAAACGGAAAGCAGTTGTGGAGTTTTGACCCGGGCATCATCGGAACTCAACCGAATCGCGGCCTCGCTTACTGGAGCGACGGCAAAGACAAGCGGATTCTGGTTGGCGTGATGAATTTTCTCTATGCCCTGGATGCTGCCAGCGGCAAGCCGATTCCCGCCTTCGGGACTCAGGGACGAATCGACCTCCGCGAGAATCTTGGCCGCGAGCCCGCAAGTTCCCAATCCGTTTATCTGACCACCCCGGGAATTATCTACAAGGATCTCGTCATCGTTGGCGGCAGGAATCCTGAGACTCTTCCCGCGCCTCCCGGCGACATTCGAGCGTACGACGTTCGAACCGGTAAGCTGCGCTGGTCGTTTCACACCATACCCCGCCCGGGTGAATTGGGGTACGCGACCTGGCCGGCGGAAGCGTGGAAGACCTCCGGCGCCGCAAACAATTGGGCCGGCATGGCGCTCGATCCCCGGCGCGGAATTGTTTATGTTCCCACGGGCTCCGCGGCCTTTGATTTCTACGGCGCGGATCGCATTGGCAATGATCTCTTTGCGAATTGCTTGATCGCTTTGAACGCAGAAACCGGTGAGAGAATTTGGCATTTTCAGGGCGTCCATCACGATCTCTGGGATCGCGACTTTCCTTCGCCGCCCGCGCTCCTCACGGTGAGGCGCGATGGAAAGGAGGTTGATGCGGTTGCGCAAACCACCAAGCAAGGTTTCGTTTATCTCTTCGATCGTGCCAACGGAAAGCCTCTCTTTCCGATCGAGCTTCGCAAATATCTCCCCAGCAACGTCCCCGGAGAACTTGCGTCTGTCGAGCAGCCGCTTCCTGTTCGCCCCGCGCCTTTTGCCCGCCAGCTTCTCACGGAGGAACTTCTAACCAACCGCACCGCAGAAGCACATCAACGGGCGCTCGAACAATTCAGGAAATTCCGGAGCGAAGGACAATTTGTTCCCTTTTCCGTCGGAATCGATACGGTAGTTTTTCCCGGCTTCGATGGCGGCGCCGAGTGGGGCGGGCCGGCGGTCGATCCGGAGACCAGCATCATTTACATTAATTCTAACGACGTCGCGTGGACCGGAGCGCTCGCGCCCAACTCGGGCCCAAATAGCCCACGCTCTATCTATTTGAGCCAATGTGGCGTCTGCCATGGCGAAAAAATGACTGGCTCGCCGCCGGCGCTTCCTTCTTTGGTCGGAGTGGGCGACCGGCTAACCCCGGTGCAAATCATCAGCACGATCAAGAACGGAAAAGGCCGTATGCCCGGGTTTCCAAATCTGAGTCAAGATCAAATATCTGCCCTAGTTGACTACTTGATCGGCGGTGAGAGCAAGGAGCTAACAAGTTCGGAACCACCGCCAGCGGCCATGAGATATCGCTTCACCGGCTACCACAAATTCCTCGACCCGGAGGGTTATCCTGCTGTCGCTCCTCCCTGGGGCACTCTCAATGCCATCAACCTCAACACCGGCGAATACGTCTGGAAGATTCCTTTCGGCGAATATCCCGAACTCGCCGCGAAGGGCATGAAGAACACGGGCACAGAAAACTACGGTGGCCCTATCGTTACGGCAGGTGGTCTCCTGTTCATCGGCGCAACTAATTTCGACAAAGAGTTCCGCACCTACGACAAATCTACAGGTGAACTGCTTTGGCAAACAACACTTCCATTTTCAGCAAACGCCACACCTGCCACCTATGAAGTAAATGGCAGGCAGTTTGTGGTCATTGCCGCAGGCGGAGGCAAGGATCGCAAATCGCCTTCCGGTGGGGTCTATGTCGCTTTTGCCCTTCCCTCTGAATCCTCGAAACAAACTTCCAGCTCACCGCAGAGCCACTAAACTCCGAATTTTGCTCGAATTGGCGACTCCAGGCATCCGTCATTAATTCTCTAAGTTATTGATTTTAAATGGTCTTACATAAATGTTGGCAACTCTTCGCCTCGCCAGGTGTTCTAACTAAAGATGCGGCCTGAAGTGGCGATCGGCCGCTCCCAGCCCCAGCAGCAAGCACCCAGCAAAACGCCAGAAAGGTGAGAATCATGCGTATCGCACGCTTTATCTGCTTGTCGTTTCTCGCAGTTGGTCTACTGGCGATACCGGTTCCATCCCAAGCACAAGTTGCTGTGGGCATCTCCGTTCGGATTGGTCCGCCTGTATTGCCAGTGTATGTCCAGCCGATCTGCCCGGGACCTGGCTTTATCTGGGTTCCAGGTTATTGGGCCTATGGCCCGGACGGCTATTTCTGGGTTCCAGGCACGTGGGCATTTCCGCCGGAAGCAGGTCTTCTCTGGACTCCAGGTTATTGGGACTGGGACGACGGCTTCTACATCTGGAACGAAGGCTACTGGGGACCCGTCGTAGGCTTCTATGGCGGAATTAACTACGGATTCGGCTACCCCGGTGTCGGCTTCTATGGCGGTTACTGGCGCGGCGGCACGTACTTCTACAACCGTTCCGTGACCAACGTGGACGTCACCGTCGTGCGCAACACCTACAACACGACTGTTGTGAACAACAACACCACAATTAACCGCGTCAGCTTCAACGGTGGTCCGGGTGGGACAACTGCTCGTCCGACAGCCGTCGAATTAGCAGCGGCTCGCCAGCCTCACACCGCAATGACGTCTGTGCAGATTGAGCACCAGCAAACTGCCCGCGGTGACCGCGCCCTACTCGCTTCCGTGAACCACGGGCGACCTGACGTCGCCGCTAGCCCGCGGCCGGGCGAGTTCCATGGTCATGGCCCGCTGATAAAGGAAAGACCAGACAATCCGAACCGCGGCCCAAAGAACCGGGACGAAATGAATCGTCCGAGGACGAATGCCCCCGATATTTCGTCCAGACCAATGAATCGCGAAGACCGACCGGGCCGGCAACCGGAAAACAACCGCCGCACGTTTGAGGATCGTCCGCCCTCTTTGCGTCCGTCGAACGCTCCCGTCAATCCGAAGCTGGACCAAAAGCAGCAGCGAGAACAAGATAAGCTGCGCCAGCAGCAGGAGGCGGAGCATCAAAAGATGCAGCGTCAGCACGATCAGGAGCAACGACAGTTGCAACAGCGCAACGCCAACCAGCAGCGGCAGGAACAGCTCCAGCGCCGCCACGAGCAGCAAACTCAGCAAATGGAGCGCAAGCACGATCAGCAATCACAAAAGCTGCAGGAACATCAGCAAAGGGAGCAGCAAAAACAAGAGAAAAAGCCACCTCAGGATCGCAAGCCTTCCGGTTTGCACTGAGGACGAAGAAACACTAACCGGGCGGGGCGCCCCGGCTATGCCGGGGCGCCCCGCATTTTTCGCTATATATCTTTGAGCGCCCTCTTCAGCACTTCCCGCGAAATATTCGCTCCGCTCACAATCAGCACGGGACAATCCCCGCAGCCATCACCCCATTTCAGCAGAGCCGCTGTGTTCGCGGCTCCGGCAGGTTCGGCCAGCACGTGCTCCTCAAGGAGTAACACTTCGATGGCTCGCAACATCTGCTCCTCACTCACTAGAACCACCTCATCCACAAGGGCTTGTACGTCCCGCACGTTTGCCGCTTCCGGCGTTCGCGTCGCTAGCCCGTCGGCAATCGTGTCGCACGTTTCTGTGCCCACGACTTTGCCTTCTTTCCACGACAGGTAGTAGGCGGGCGCGCGTTCGGCCTGCACCCCAATAATTTTGGTTTGCGGCGCAAACTTGTTTGCAGCCGCGCCAATTCCCCGAATCAGCGCCGTATCCCCGATCGGCACGAAAATCGCGCTGGTAGCCGGAAGCTGCTCCAGGATTTCGCACGCAATCGTCGCCGGTCCGGCAGGCAAATCGGGATCCGTCGCGTCGTTCAGGAAATACACATTCGGCCGCTTCGCGTACTCCGCTGCCAGTTCAAACGCCGACGCCAGGTCCCCGCCTCCGCTCTCCACAATCTCCGCTCCGAGCGCCGCAATCCTGTCGCGTTTCACCGGATTACACCTTGTGGGCAAGAAAATCTTAGCCGCGATGCCAAACTCTTTAGCGGCATACGCCGCTGCCGCCCCGTGATTTCCTGTGCTCGAAGCCACCATTTCCCGCACGGCGCCTTTCTTCATTCTTTGCGACAGTGCGTAAAACGCTCCGCGCACTTTGAACGATCCCGCCGGAAGCTCCGTCTCCAGCTTCAAATAAACGTTCTTCCCAACCTTCTTACTGAGAAACGGCGCAGGAATCAGACGCGTGGGCGCAAAATACTTCGCCAGAAATCTTTGCGCCTCTCGTATCGCCGAAATGCCCGGATGAATTTGCAGTTCCACTCTTCGTCAGAGCTCCTTCCAGTCCTTAATCAATTCGGAACGGATCACCCAATTCTGGGACTTGCTTCAATCAAACATCAACCTGCTTCACCGGGAGAAAACAACGGCCACGCTCGCGAAACGATTGAAGTAGAATCTTCCCCGCCTGACCCGACAATCGGCCAGGAACGCCGCCGAAAAACCAGGAGCACAATGCCCAGCTTAACCGGGAAAAATCGTCTTTGGCGATCGTCGGCTGCGATTGCGCTCGTGGCCTTGGCGTTGCGGCTCGTGGCCATGCATTTCTTCTATCACAGCACCTACAACAACTATGAAAACCATTTGTTGTTCGGCTTTGAAACCGGGCGCATCGCCCGCTCCATCGCGGAGGGGCACGGCTATGGCAATCCCCTGTTCGTCGAAACCGGTCCGACCGCTTGGATGACGCCCGTGTACCCCTACCTGCTCGCAGGAGTCTTCAAGTTCTTCGGCGTCTACAGCAAAACCTCCGCCCTTGTCATCCTGGGTTTGAACTCCTTATTTTCAGCGCTCATTTGCATTCCTATATTTTTCATCGCGCACCGCAGTTTTGGCCAAAGTGTAGCAGTCTGGGCGTGCTGGCTGTGGGCGCTCTCCCCTTACTCCATATTCATCTCCAGCAGTTTCGTCTGGGAGACCTGTCTCGCTGCGCTGCTTGCCGCCTTTCTTTTTCTTTGCAGCTTAAAGCTGAAGGAACAGCCCACCTCATGGAGTTGGTTCGGCTTTGGAATCCTCTGCGGTTTTTCTGCGGTAACGAATGCCTCGACTCTCACCCTTTGCCCCGTTCTCGCCGGCTGGGCTCTCTACCCTTTATGGCGAAGCCGGCCACACTGGCTCAAGTCCGCTTTTCTCGTGGCCCTGGGCCTTGGCACCGTCCTTCTACCCTGGGAAGTTCGCAACTGCCGCACCTTTCACACCCCCATCCCCCTTCGCGACAACTTTTGGCTCGAATTCTGGGTCGGCAACGATGGCAACACACAAAGCTGGCTCGATTCCGACGCTCACCCCACCATTAATCCCGAGCAAAGGGCCGAATTCGTGCGCCTTGGCGAGATTCCCTACATGCGCGAAAAGCGCGGCGAGGCGCTCGGCTTCCTCGCACATCATCCAGCCTTGTACTTTGTGTTGTGCCTGCGAAGATTTGTTTATCTTTGGACGGGATTTTGGAATCTAGATCCGTCGAATCTCCGGGACGAATTCCACGGCTTTGCCAATGTTTATCTGACTATATCCGTGACCCTGGCGATGCTTCTGGGTCTTTGGCGGGCTCTTCGGACCGACCCCCAGGCGGCCGTTCCCTACGTGCTGGTCCTGCTGTTTTATCCCTTGCTCTTCTACCTCACGCATCCCACGATTCGCTACCGGCACGTCATCGATCCGGAGATTTTCATCCTGGCAGCCTTGGGCGTGAAATTCCTGCTCTCCAAGCCTGTCTCTGCCGTGTTACCACGTCCGACTCAGGCCCTTTGATTTCCTTGCCGTAACCTTGAGGGCCTATCTCACTTGTTCTCCAGCAGCACGCCTAGCAGATTGGCAAGGCGCGACTCCTGTCGCAGAACTGTCTCCTGATGTGCCGCAGCGCCATCGCTTTCCGTCAATCGCGCGAGTTGCGCTGCCAGATTCTTCACCGCCACATCGTGCGGCACATAGTTTCGATCCTGTGGAGCGACCGCCTCCCAGCCGGATTCTGTGCGCCTCAACTCCCAGCGCACCTTCTCCTTCTGTCTCTTCAGATGAACCGACCCGCCCCCGAGAAATACCTTGGATTCCACCTCAAGACGTGCCCAGCCGTGGTCGCGCTTGACTTCCACGCGCTCCACTTTGAATTGCTCGACAATGACCACCGGCAGTTGAATACTCGATGGATCATCGCTGCGCAACACACTCCCAAACGCGTCGCTTACTTCCGATATGCCTTCGGCCACTTCCTCGGGCGTTGGCCGCTTATTTCCTGGGGCAATGATGATGCTTGACGGTACCTCAAAGGCGGCTGCTTCCTCCACACGTGTAGGAGGGGCCGCCAGGCGATCATTCACCTTGGTTCTTTCGGAGACCGCTTTCGGCGGCCGATTCGGATCGGCATTCTCTGCTGGAGTTCGCTGCTCGATGATCGGGGCCGCAGCATGCTGCCTCGACCTATTTGATAATTGCGCCGGCGCGGATGTCCGGGCCGCGCTCAGGACTTCACCGCTTCCTACTTTGTACCGGTAGAAGCGCGGTCTTCCCCGGGACCTCCAGTATAGTCCCTGGTAGTCCTGTGCTTCCCATCCTGTTCTCACCAAGCTGTAAAAGCTGTGCTGCAAAGGATCCACAATGATCCCGACGTGTCCGGGCCAGACCACCAAGTCCCCGGATTGTGGATTTCTCACACGCTCAAAACTCTCGTCTCCCGCATAAATCTCGAATGAACTTGCATAGGGATACTCAAACCCAGCATTTGCGTAAATTTGATGAACAAGGTGGGAGCAGTCCTGCGTTTTCCGGGCCGGCATATCCAGCTCCCACGCAGCATTCACCACCGCGCGCCCTTCAGCAGCAGTTAATAACCGCGCGACGGGCTCCGGTTCGTGTGCGGAAGCGGTCTCCTGGGCGTTTACCAGCGAGACCCCAATGACGCAAGCCCATGCGAAAGCGAGAGCAGCTGCCAAACCGCGCGCTGCTGCGTTCCATTCGGATCCAGCCTTCATTTCTCGCATCGACACGTGATCTCCAGTGTTTCTATGGAAATAGAACCCATTTCTCCAAGAAATCACTTAGGGCCTGCGTCTGCAATGGAACTTGCTCTGAGCGGTATTGGCCTTTAGGCCAGTCGCCGGCAAGTTTGAAATTTCCCTGGGTTTGGGTTGGTTTGGAAGAGGAGGGGTGGGTTTCCGAGGATGTCCTAGTTCACAGTAACTTGGACCGTTGTGGAGTGGGTGAGGTTGCCTGAACTACCGGTGACCGTGAGCGTGTACGTGCCCGCGGGAGTTCCGGCCGTGACTGCGGGCGTTACGGTGAGCATCGCCGTCTTGACTCCGCCGTAAGTGCCGTAAGAGGCGGTAATCGTCACAGTAGTCGAGGCAGTCACTGCGCTGGTGTTCACTGTAAAAGTCGCGCTGGTCGCTCCGGCAGGAACTGTCACGCTGGCCGGAACCGTTGCAGCGGACATGTTGCTCGAGAGGGCGATCATTGCCCCGCTACTCAGAGCCGCGCTGCTAAGAGTTACCGTGCCCGTGGAAGACGAACCGCCAGTGACGCTGGAGGGGCTGAGCGTCAACGAAGTTAACGTGGGCGATCCCGAGCCGCCCCCGCCTCCACCTCCGCCGCCGTAGCCGCCGCAGGCATAAGCGCACAGCGAAACAGCAAGGAGCCCGGCCGTCGCGGCAAAGCCGCGCTGCAGCCCAGAAGCGCGACCGAGCTTGCAAAGTAACAACAGCATGGCAAGCCACGCGAAGCATGCCATCCACATCACCCATAACCGTACGGGCGACGCAGTGGGCGGCAGGATCACCAGCGGCGGCGAGAAACCTCGCGCCGCCGTCGTCAGCGTTACCGTTGCTGTCGCCGGGTTCGTGCCGTCAAGCACCACCGTCGAGGGCGAAACCGTGCATGTAATCGAATTGGCCGGCGCTCCCGGGCAATTCCAAGTCACTGTGCCTATGAATCCTGAGACCGGGGTTGCAGAGATCGTGAAGCTTGTCTGCTGTCCCGCAGTAAGCGTCGCGCTCGTTGGGGAAGCGGACACGTTGTAATCCTGGGGTGAGCACGCGCTTCCAGAGGACAGCATTCCCAGCGCCTGGCAAAGATCCAAGCGGCCGTTGCCGAGCCCCTGGCCACTCAGCGGTTGCGCGCGCGCCACTGCGGGAGCCGCTTGGGATTCGCTCAGTGGGCTGCGCACGTTTCGCAAAAGTGCGCCGCCGCCCGAAACGAAGGGCGCGCTGAACGACGTGCCCCAGCCCGCGGCGTAGGTATCGAACGGGTACGTGGAAACGATGTTTTCGCCGGGAGCCGCCACCCACACCAGCGAGTCGCCGTAGTTCGAGAAACTTGAGCGCGTGCTATCGGTAGAGGCCGTCGAGCCCACCGATGCAACTCCCATCACGTCGCTTTGCAGCGCCGCGGGATAAACTAAGAATGGCGGACCTTGGCCGTCATTGCCCGAGGAGGCCGCTGAGACGAGACCTTGCTGGTTGGCGTAATCCAGTGCTTTCTGCAACTCCGTTGAGCTGGACGTAAATTCGAAGCTCATGTTGATTACGTTGGCGTTGTTCTGCACACCGTAGTAGATGGCGCGCAGAACGTCGGAAAGGTAGCCGGTTCCGTCGGAATGAAATGCTTTCAGCGGCATCAATTGTGCCGTCGGCGCCACCAGATGAATGATGCCCATCACCATCGTGCCGTGGCCAAACGCCGCATAGGGGCTACCATCCAGCACTGCTGCTGTCGATTGATCCAGTACTGCCGCGGTGGACTGATTCACCTTCGCTGGCGGACAGCTTGAACATGGTTGGGGTGGCGTAAAGGTCGGGGATAGATCATTCAGTTCGGAACCACCCGATTGGTTTCGAGTAAAGTCGTAGCCTAGCAGCAAAACGGCCTTCAGTACCGGGTGGTTGGGATCCACGCCCGTGTCAATGTCCGCGACAATTCCGCTTCCCTGCACCTTAAAAGTATTCTGTGCGTCCTGAACGCGCACAATCGACGCTGCCGGCTGATTGGCGTAACCGTCCCACACCATGGTGCTGGAACCAGCGGGATAAGCGACCAGTGTTCGATCCTGCAGCGTTCCGCTAGGAAGGGGCGAGGGAAGGACGTTGAGTCCGCCAATCAAGCTCAACAACTGATCGACTTCGGCGTCCACAAGGCCCAGCGGATTGCCCGCAAGAGTCAGCAAGCCGTTTAGGTCAAGCGAGCTGGTAATCAGAAAAACTTGCCCGGCGGGATCCCCAATTGGCTCTACAATAGTGCAGATGGACGGCAATAGAGGAGGGTTGCAAGCCGTCTGAAGAGCTTGGGCAATAAGAGTCGTGCGGATAATGAACCGGTTTTGGGCTCTCGCGGGCGTGGGCCACAGCAGTGCCGCCAGCATACCGACTAACCAAACGTGGTACTTCCTCACGGAATACCCCCTGCCTACAAATAAGGGGAAAAACAGGAGGGAAAAATAGGCGGTAAACCCCGAATATTTTGCTAGGGTAAATACCTGAATCCGAAGCACTTACAGAATCGCAAAGGAAGCCAATTAGCAGTCCCACAGGGCTGTGACCAGCCTCCTTAGCTAATTCACGACCGCTTGCTTACCTCCTTCATTTCCGAGCTAGCCGCCAGCGATGGCCCCAATGATGAGCAACGGTTCTTTCCCCGAGACGACTGCATCAGGGAGCAGCGCATCCGGGGATTCATGAGAAAGATCCTCCTCGCACGCGAAGAAGCGTAAGAAGGGACGACGCTGTTGCGTGACGTGATCGCGGATCGTTCCGCGCAGCATCGGATAGCTAGCCTCAAGCGCGTCAAGCACCGCGCGCTGCGTGGGCTGGCCTTCGATCTCCAGCTTGACTTCCCCGCTAATCCGCGCCAGCCCCCGCAGATGTGGCGGCAACACGACGCGAATCATGGCAGCGTCTGCACCTCGACCGAAAGTACGGCCGGAAGATCACGGACAATCGGGGCCCAGTTGTCTCCCGCATCCGCCGAACAGTAGACCTGCCCGCCGGTAGTGCCAAAATAAATGCCGCACTTATCGAGCGCGTCCACGGCCATCGCATCGCGCAACACGTTCACGTAGCAGTCACGCTGCGGCAGACCTTTCGTGAGCGCCTCCCACTCGTTCCCGCCCGTCCGGCTGCGATACACCCTCAGCTTTCCTTCGAGCGGATAGTGCTCCCCGTCGCTCTTGATCGGCACCACGTAGACGGTCTCCGGCTCGTGCGCGTGAACGTCGATCACGAACCCAAAGTCCGTCGGCA
>QHYN01000018.1 GCA_003224145.1 Acidobacteriota bacterium | reverse complement strand
GCAGGCCCTTCTGCCCGTTCCTTGCCGCCGCAGGGATCGCCGGCAGAGAAAGGGCAACCATCGCCAGACCTGGGTTTTTCAGCGTCTTCACTCAGGCCTCCTTTTAGCCGTGCGTCGGAACCATATCCGGACGCACGGATTCCCGCTTATCTTAGGGCAAGTCTGCTTCCTAGACGTAACCCATTCTTTTTGAAGCACTTACGATGCGACGGGGGTGCCTGCAGGACTTGTGCCTACGGTTCAAAACGTAACGAAACGCGGCAATATTTACCTGGGGTAATCCGCAGGAGGCCAGCCAGAGCCAATCCCTCCAGCAAAAAGGTCGGAGAGCGCGGGAAGAAGGGCTGCCCAGGAAGCCTTAGCGGTTCGCAGGGCGGCCGCCCGCCCACGCCGCTACACTTGTGCGGATCTCGAACGAAGTCTCCACCATGCATATTTCGCTTGGCAGAGGGCCTAGAAAGGAATAGGAAGGACATGCGCTTATCCCTCTTGGTCCTTTTTCCGAGGGTTCAGGATGGATCGCGTTCGAATCAAGCGCAGACTATACCAGCTTTAGGTTGAAAGGGGTGGCAAAGTGGAAACCAATCTTGAACAGTGTCCGTTGTGTGGTTCTGAACTCTCGCAAACCAAGTTCCGTGAGATTCGAGCAAAACTCAGGGACCAGGAGGAAAAGAAAGCCGCGGAGGTAGCTGAGGCGAAGTCAGTCATCACGCGCGAGCTCGAAGAGGGCTTTAAGAGGAAATTCGAGGAACAGAGACGCCTTACAGAGAAAAGAGTGAGAGAGGAAGCGGAGCAGCGCGTTAAGAGGGCAATCGCCGAGCGCGAGCAGGTAACCGCGAAACTCAGGGCTGCCGAGGCGCGTGAGGGGGAGATTCGAAAGCAGGCGCAAATCGAAATCGAGAAGCACAAACAGGCGGCGGAGAAGAAGGCAGCGGCGGATGCGGCGCAGCAGATTAAGAAAGTCATTGCGGAACGCGATCAAGCCGCGGCGAAACTCAAAGCAGCGGAAGCGCGCGAGGCCGAGATTCGAAAGCAGGCGCACGAAGCGGCTGCGAAACAAGCGCAAAAAGAACTGGCTGAGCAGCGCCAAGCTCTAGACAGAGACAAGAAGCTTGCACTGTTAAAGCAGCAATCCGCACACAACCGAGACCGCGACTCATTACAGAAGAAGGTCAAGATGCTGGAACACCAGTTGCAGAACAGGACGCCTAACGAACTTGGGGATAGCGGCGAGATCGACGTGCTGGATGCACTTCGCGACGCTTTCCAGGGAGACAAAATAACAAGAATTCGAAAGGGAGAACCTGGAGCCGATATTCTGCATGAGATCCTATACAAAGGAGAAGTCTGCGGACGGATCGTTGTCGACGCAAAAAATCGACAGGCATGGCAGAACACCTTCGTAGCCAAGCTTCGCCAAGACCAAGTTGAGGCCAAAGCGGAGCATGCCATCCTGGCAACGACCGTGTTTCCATCAGGCGAAAAAGAGATGTGCATTGAATCGGGCGTCATTGTTATATCCCCTGCCCATGTCGTCAACATAGTTCAACTTCTTCGGCATGCAATGGTCATGATGCACGTGCAAGGTCTGAGCATGAACGAGCGCGCCAGCAAGATGAGCCAACTTTACGAGCTCATCACGTCCGAGTCGTACGTCGCGAAATTCACCGAAGCCAACAGGCTTACCGAAGATATTTTAGAACTGGAAGTCAAAGAGCAAGCCGAACATGGCAGAGTATGGAAAAACCGGGGGGCGCTCGTGAAACGGATGCAGAATCTATTAAGGGAGGTGGAAACGGAAGTCGCGGCCGTGATCGAGAGCGATGGTGATGCAGAGGAAGGGTTGCCCGTTTTGCATAGCAGACGTGTGGCACTCAATTCGACAGCTTCGTAGGCAAGGAGGATGAGCGTATGGAGCCGGGACCAGCAATAACAATTCATTGGCAGGAGCGTCGGCTGGGCCGAACACTCCTGCGAACGTATAGAGACACTGTCGATCTGTACGATATCTTTCCGAACGAAAAGCAACCCAGAATGGGTCCAAAGAAAGACCCAGAATTACAGAGGCAAATCGAGGCCAACGAGGGAATCTTCGAGCCGCTGTTGTTGGAGCCGCACCCAGACAATCGAGATAAATTTCGAATTATCGACGGAGATCGTCGGTGGGAGAACTCGAAGATTCTAGTGGAGGTCCAGAAAAAGGACGCATATAGGCTACTTCCAGCCGAAATCACTGACCGAACCCTTACCGATGAGGAACGATTTCGAGTCTGGATTTACATCCATCGCCAGAGACGAGAATGGGACACCAAGGAAAAGGAAATGGTGGCATACAGTCTCGTCAATGTAGTTGGGCGAGCCAGTGCCGCGAACATCTTAGGAATTACCGTCAGAGAGTTAGATAAATTAGTGGAGATTTATGACCTGTCAGAGAAGTTGACGAACCTAGTTGAGCCAGGTGCATCCATTACATGGGCACGTGAGATCAAGAATCTCAACAAGAAACTCCTCAGTCCTACGGTGTTGGACAACATCGTCCGAAAGATCAACGAGCAGGAGATCACGAACTCCAAAGACATACGCAAGCTGCGCCAAATACTGAAAGACCCAGTAGCAAAGGAGAATTTCATATGCTCGGGCGGCAGCATAGAGACTGCCTTGAGGACTCTAGGTCCCGCACCGTCAAAGAAGGCTCACGGGTTGCTCGGGGATATCGAACAGATTTCCGAATCACTTCAACGCTATTCGTGGACCACGCTTGCCGCGCTGAAGGGCGACCAGCAAGTTTTGCGAAAGTTGGAAGAGACGGAAAAGCTTTTGAAAGAGCTCAAGAAGGCCTTGTCTAGATGAACAGGGGCGGGTGGCAGGTTCTCAACCGCCGGGTGCCCCAGGTGCCGGTTTTGCACCTGGGGTTTTGGACACCTCTAGAAGGTGGTTCGACCAGACCGGTGTCCGTCCCCGAAAGATTATTTCGGCAAAACTAGGTGTTGCTGGATGAAGCGGAAGTCCGGTTGGCAGGCGGTCGTCGAATTCGTCAAACAATCCGTCGTTAAGATGTAGAGTGTCATGCCCTTGCGGGCCGCAATCTGATGTTCCGTAATTTGGCTTGCTTGTTGTCCAACAGTGAGGACGATGTCGTGCGCGGACAGGCCGCCCAGCGTGGTGGGTGTGGTTTGCACAATGCGGCTCCCTTTGTTCTCGGGCCGCTCCAACTGTGCAGACAGCGCTCGGACATAGGAGCGGAGAGGCAGGATGGGAGACCAAGCAGCGAGGCGCACATCTGCGGCGCAGACATTGTCATTCCGGCGACCGCTGACCAGATGCTTCGTACCCTGATCGGCGAGGGTCCATGCGGCGGGAGCCCTGAATTCGACGCCATACTTGGGATTCGTGTAGACCGTCTCTTTATCTCCCGGAGAGATGCGCGCCGGTGTTTGGTTGATGGCGGAGTAATCGGGCATGAAAAACGGGATGCAACACAATCCGAGGTACGCGGCGGCGAAGAGAATCGCCAGGGCGATTGGCACGGCGGGGGGAAGGCCTCCCAGAGCGGCGAACTGCGGAGCCGGTTCGATGGTGGCGAGAATCTCTTCCTCGCGTTTTCGGGCAATGTTGTAGGCGTGGATAGCAAGAGCCGCAAAAACAGTCTCCATGAGCAGTCCTACCGCGACGGGGTCTTCCAGGCCCATGCTCTTCAGAGACGGCTGGAGGAAAATGCCAAGGCCCAGAAAAACGACAAAACCGGTGGCGCGCTGCCCGAGATAAAAATAGCCAAAGCCACGAGTCAGGAGATTGAGGATGGCGGCGACCCGAGGACTCTCTGCGATGAAGGGATCGGTGCCGGCGGTCATTTCGCGGGCGGTAAAGTAGGCATCGAGGAATGCAAAGACGTAGAGGAAGACGGCAACCCGCAGCAGGATCCCCCAACCAAAGGCAGTGGCAGCGTCCCCGAGCATCGTCGTCAGCCAAATGGTGACGCCGAGAGCAATCAGGAAAGGAATCAGTGTCCAGGCACCACGTGAATTTTTGCGGCAATAAAACTGTCCCAGGCCCGGCAGGAGGAGCGAAAGCAAGAACGCTAGAGCAGGATTGCGCGGCACCGGCTGAGGAACGAAAGTTGGCTTGGATGCTGGCACATAAGCGGAGGCGCCGATATTCAGCCCGGTAGATGTAGACATCGTTGGGTCACCGCCGGAAGCACAAGTGGCAAGACTCTACCACAGAGCAGTAATAGAGGGGCGAAAGACGCCCCGCCCGTCTTGGGGTCGCAGCTTCAGCTCCGACATCAGCCGCTTGTTATCAATTGGGCTTTAGCCCCCTGAGGTGCGGCCGACCAACTCTACGAGATGCGTAGTGGCGGGTCTTCAGACCCGTTCTGTCCTCTTCCCGGCCAGTCTTGCTCGCGCCCTGCCTTTCGCTAGCCTCCTCTCCGAAGACTTTACTTTCAACCTTTAACTGTCGACTGTTGACCTTCCCCTGCGCGCTCTACCCCTTTCTTTTCTTTCTCTTACGCGCCCATTCGAATCGTTGTGCCTATTTGTCAAATACTAGTACTATAAATGGACTTGACAAAATTTATAATTAGGGTTATCATGAATCGTGAATTTTCACCCTGAGCTTCGCCGATGGGCTCGGCTCCATCCCCGCCAAAGTGACTATCCGACGAGGATAGTCATCCTGAGCGAGCGCAGCGAGCCGAAGGATCTCTCTTTTGCGCCCCCTTGCCCCTCTCCTCGCGTCTCTTCTCTCCGTTCAACAACCTCACAACGCTCTCTTGTCTGCTCCCTTTCTTTTCATACACTTACAACCATCAAATTCTGTAACTCCTTTGTTTTGAAATTCATACAAATTGCCCGGGGGTGTGTACCCCCCCTCAAGACTCTTTTCCCCCTGAAGGTCCGACCCACGAGGCGGGTGGCGGGGTGCCGTTCAGAGATTCGTCTTTGCCAGGCGCTCGCGAAAGTAGGCTTTCCAACTTTCGGGGAATGCGGCAACTTGCAGAGCACGGTGGACCGAAGCGAGGTCGTCGGCGCCATACCGCTTGGCGACGTACAGGCGTGTGATTTCGGAGACGGGGACGGCGCGCGGGTTGCGAGCAAGCGGCTTGATCTCATCCCCGGAACCGACTTCTCCCTCCCGCGTCACGGCGAGGTAGAAACCGGTGCGGGCGCTCGCGAGGAAGCGCTTGACCATGTCGTCGGCCTGGAAGCGGACGCCGAGCTTGTAGCAAGGGAGGCGCGGCTGCGTGACGATCGCTTCGGCAGAGCCGACGGAGAAGCGGTCGCCGAGATGCACGGAGTCTTCCAGCAAGCCTTCAGTGGTGAAGTTTTCTCCGAAGATGGCCATTGGCAAATCGCGCCCGGGCAACTCCTTTTTCCAGTAGGCGTAGTGTTCGACCGGATAGCAGTAAACGGCTTTATGCTCGCCGCCGTGGACGGTGAGGTCCGCCTGACGGTCGCCGTTCAAATTGAGTTTGCGCAAGCGCACGCGGCCTTCGGCCGGCTGCTTGAAGATGGCCGTGGTCACGATTTTCCCGTGCCAGGTGACTTCGCGAGGGAGTCCGACATTGACTGAGACGAGCTTCATCTGGCGCTGGTCCTTTCGATCCGCGTTGCGGAAGGAGCGAGTTTACCGCCGAGTAGAATTGGATGCGGGGTCTGGCCGGAAGATGCGGGCAGCCGGGAAAAGCGTACAGCCAGGAATGGGAAAGGCGGGGCGGAAACAAAAGCGTTTAACGCGCTTTGTGGCGGCGGGGGCGGAAAAGTTCGCCGGTGAGGGCCTTGAGGAAATCGCGCCCCCAGATGCCAATGACCAGGGCGGCGGCGAAGAGGAGCACGGCGTCCAGGCTGGCGCGGCCTTCGCGGGTCCAGTAGACACCCTCCTCGAGATTGAGCCAGAGAGAGAATTCGTCGAGAGTGAGAGCGGCGCCGACACCATAGAGCAGGGACATCAAGCGACTGGCAAAAATAGACGAGGACTTGGTTCCCGTGCCCACTTCGATGAGCCAGCAGAATCCCACGATAAGGAGTAAGAGAATCCCCCAAACCAGATGGTGGATGTGGGTGCCGCGAATATAAATGTAGTGAAACGGGCCAATGTCGCGAGAGGCGGCGTAGGCCACGGAGCGTGCCACCCCTAGAGTGACGAAGAATCCCACAGCGGCCAGGAAAAGACGGCGCCGAGGACGATCGCGGACGTGCTGATGAAACAGCTCGCCGACGCGAGGAAGGTAAAGGAATAAGAGGACCAAGGCGGTGGTCACGAAGACGATCAAGCCGAATAGCCAGGTTAATGCCAGCATGAGGATGCCTCGCCCAGGTGCGAGAGTAGAGTACTGGAAACTCGGGCCGGCTGTCTTTATGGTTTGAGCACAAAAGGACTTTCGGGCTATTTTTCGGCGCGGTTGGCCCCCTTACTTTGAGAAGGGAGGGGAGACTCGATGAATATCAGGGTTGGTGCGCTCGTGGGCTGCCTGCTTTTGGCGGGGGTTTGCGAAGCCAAAGAACGCGATGACTATCAAAAGGGAACCTTGCTGCGGATGGACTCGGCGCCCTGCGGAATGCAGGAAAAGGGATCGAAGACCGTAGCGGGTGAATTGCTGGGCACGGACGGACAACACAAAAAGACTCAGGAATTGCTTTGCCAGGAGTATGTGCTGCAAGCGGAACGGGTGGTCTACCGGATACGGCCGAAGGATGACAAGCATCCGGCGCTGCTGCCGATCGGAGAGACGGCGCAATTCCGCATTCACAAAGACAAATTGATTCTGAGAGTGGCGGAAGGCAGCGACAATAAAGAGCGGGAGTATATCGTGGTGTCGATGACGCCGCGGGAGCAGGCTCCGGCAGCGGTGGCGAACAAGAACTAAGTTTCGACGAATTCATAGGATTGCAGAAAACGGCGCTTCGCAAAAAGGCGAAACGCCGTTTTCGTTTTGGGGTGAGCAGGAGATGGAGCCGAGCGTCAGGAAGGGGGCTTGTTGATGCGGGAGGCGGCGTAGAAACAGATGCCACCGAGGATGAAGAGGCCTAGAGCGATGAGGCCAAAGATGGGACCGAGCAGCCTTTCGGCGCCGATTCCGCCCGGGTGTTGGAACATGCCGAAGACGAGCAAGGTCAAGAACAGGCCCAAAAGCGTGGAGACGATGCCGGCGAGAATTAGGATGCCTTTTCCGACCATGAATACTCCTCAAAAGCGGCAACGGTCTAGGCGGAAGAACGAGGCAGATAGGCGTCGAGGCGTTTTTTGTAAAGAAAGAGAACGCTGGGGCCGAAGGAGAGAAGCATGATGGCGATGCCGGTGGCGATGCCGAAGCTGGTAACTGCAGGCGCCGAACAGTCGTGGCGGCGACGGACGATGACATGACAGGGGACGGCGATCAGCAGCTCCAAGACGCTGCCCTTAAGCAACCAGGAGATGAGCTTGGTTACCACCGCCGAAGAGTTCCGGTAATAGAAGTAAAACAGGATGGCCCAGAGCACCCAGAGTGTGCCCCAAAAAATCAGCAGCAAAAAGATCAGGGAATGTTCATCATCACCCAAAAAGCGAGTGTCGAACTTGTCTAAGAAATCGAGGAATTTATCGCCGCGTATTGCGACGCCCAAGGACCAAGCTATACCGGAAGTGAGGAGGGCGGAAAGCAGCGTGACGACGGCACAGGAAACAAGAATGTGCGCTCGCGGCTTGAGCCGTTTGTAAGACGTATCAACAGATACGAAAAGGAGGAGCACTTCACTGACCATGAGGGTCCCGGCTAGAATCCAAAACGTCCAATCAGTGTAGGAGTTCTTCACGCCACGGAGCAGGCCTGACCACTTCGAGAAATCACCTCCGGCAAGAAACATGCTTCCGGGCACGATCAGGCCCAAGAGGACCAGGGCGTAAAAGACCGAAATGACGATGCCCCATTTGCGCATGGATCCTCCTGGCGGACGGATGAAGGAGTGTTTATCACAAAAATGGCACAGCGAATAGGAGGGTCAAACAGCCGTCGATGAGCAAGCGCGAAGGCTGCGGCAGGGCGCGGCTGGCACAGGTTAAAAAGCTCGCGCAACTGGTGGCGATCACGGGGCGTGGGAAGCGATCACGCCGAGGTCGGCGATGTTATCGGCTTTTTTCAGCGAGGGGACGGCGTTGACATGAAGAACGACCCCGGAGACGGGAGCGCGGGGCTCGGTGATGACTTTGCCGAAGAAGTCGGTGATGGTGCCGAGCTTCATTCCGGCGGAGACGTAGGTGCCGCGCTTCACGAGCGGATACCAGATGCCGGGGCCGTCGGCCAGGACGTCCGAGAGTTTTTCAATCCACACGGGATTTTCGATGGGATGAGGATCGCCAGGAAGCATTTTGAGGGCGCGCATGGTGCTCAGCGTGCCGTTGACGAGAAGGTTGACGTCATCGGTCTCGACAGTACCGGCGTGGCCGGCTTCGACGACGATGGAGGGCTTCCCGCGGACGGAGGCGGTGTTGTCGAGGTAGCGGGTGGCGGCGGGATCGGTGGGGCGCTCGCTCCAGATGATGATGTGGTCGAGGCCGAAGGCCAGAACCATTTCCTTGGAGATGCGGTCCTGAGCTTCACGGCCGGTGGGGCCCCAATACGCGTAAGGGCGGAGGCTCTCGTCGAGGTCACCGCCATGGTAGTCGATGAGGTAATCACAGCGGTCGACGATTTCTTTGGTGATGAGAAAGGAAGCACGCTCGGTCTGCGTGCCGTCAGCTTTGCCCGGATAGAAGCGGTTCATACTTTTGTTGTCGACGGGATTGACGTGGGGGACTTTTTGCTCGAAGGATTGGATGTTGATGAGCGGAACGAGGATGACGGTGCCGGTGACTTGGGCGGGGTCGAGAGCGGGGATGAGTTTTTCGATGGCGATGATGGAGACGTATTCGGTGCCGTGCGCGCCGGAGACCAGCGCGAGGACTTTGCCGGGCTTCGCGCCGTTCACGACGACGACGGGGATGCTAGTGGCGGCGTCCACACCAGCAGGAACTTCAAGATAGCCGGTGGCTTTTTGGCCGGGAGCGGCGGTGGCGGTGCCGACGGTGAAGGATTGTTGGGCGGAGAGAGAGCTTGCCACAGTAAGAGCCAGAATTGTGAGCGCGAGCGTAGAAATTCGAGACATGATGCCTCCTGAGAGCTTGTGAGCATACCTCCAGGCCCTGCAGAAGCAAAGAGTGGTAGGTTGGCGTTCGTTGCCAAGATGGGGCGCAACATGCTGCGCCCCTACAAGAGAATATGGTTTGGCTCAGCTGGTGGGCTTGGCGGCAGGCGCGGCGGGTTGTTCGGGTGGACGTGCAGGAGCGGAGTCGCCTTTCACGTAGTGAGCGTACCAGGCGAGGAAGCGCTCGAGGCGGTCCTTGATGTGCGACGGCGTGGTGAAGCCGTGGTATTCGCCGGGGTAGACGACGAGTTCCGTGGTGCGGCCAAGGCTCTTCATCGCTTGATACATCTGCTCGCTACCAAGAATAGGAACGTTCCAGTCGATGTCGCCACCCATGAAGAGCGTGGGTGTAGTGATGTTCTTGACTTTGTAGAAAGGCGAAATTTTGTCCCATACTGCTTGGTGATCCCAAGGATAACCAAGCTCGATTTCGTAGTCACGCTGGTAGTGGTCATGCCCGTAAAAGCTTGTAAGAAGCGCGACGCCGGCGCCGGAGATGGCGGCTTTGAAGCGGCTGGTCTGGGCAATGATGAAGTCGGTGGAGATGCCGCCGTAGGACCAGCCACCGACTCCAAGTTTGTCGGGATCAGCAATGCCTTGCGCGACCGTGTAGTCCACCATAGCCATATCGTCCTGATAGTCCTTGTTCCCCCAGTCGGCATAGATCGCTGCACAGAATTTCTGCCCGTAACCGGAAGATCCCCGCGGATTGGGAAGCAAGACGGCGTAGCCGTTGGCGGCATAGAGCTGGGCCAGATGATAGAAAGATGGAGTGTACTGACCCACGGGGCCGCCATGGGGGTTCAGCAAGGTCGGGATTTTCTTGCCGGGAGCGTAGTCGAGCGGTTTGTAGAGATAACCCGCGACCGACGTGCCGTCCTTGCTCTTGAAATGCACATACTCGGCTTGCGCGAGGCGGAGCTGGGAGAAGAGGGCGTCGTTGGTTTTGGTCAGACGCTTGGGTTCTTTGGCACCGGCCGGGAGAAAGAAAATTTCGTCAGCGCGGTCGACGGTGCTGACTTGCGCGGCGAAGGAGCCATCTTTGCCGAGGGAATAATTTGCGACCGTGAGGCGACCGCCGATGGAGCGAGTGATTTCTCCACCTGTGGCAGCAATGCGACAGAGATTCAATGTGCCGTCGTCTTCCGCCGTGAAGTAAATGTATTGACCATCGCTAGAGAAGCGCGGGCGGTGAACGCTGCGGTCAAAGGCGGCGGTGAGGACTTTCGCTTCGCCGCCGGTCGCCGGAGCGACGGCGAGATGTTGCGTGGAGTAGTAGAAAAGGTGTGGGTCAAGCTCGGTGACGTAGGTGATCCATTTGCCGTCAGGGGACCAGGCAGGCTGGTTGTCCGGGCTAGGATTGGTGGTGATTTGGGTAAGGCGGGCGCCTTTGTCGGTGTTGTCCGCGGCGACGACCCAGATATTCGAGTCGCGAGTGCCATCGGGATCGGGCGTGCTGCGATTGCTGGTGAAAGCGAGAGATTTGCCGTCGGGCGACCAGGCGGGCTCGTTGTCATCGAAATCGCCGGAAGTGATTTGAGTGGTCGTCTTGGCGGCGATATTAAAGACGTACAAATGAGTGCGGCGGCGGTCGAGGTAGCCGACGGTGTCGCGCTTGAATTGGAGACGGTCGATGACAAAAGGGGGCGGAGTCTTGGGTTTCGCTGGCGCACCAGCGGCGGGCTTTTCCTTGCTTTTGGCGGCCTCGAGATCCTCGGGTTTGGGGTCGCGGAGAATCAGCACGAGACGGGTGCTGTCGGGAGACCACTCGAAGTCGTCGACACCTTGAGCGGTGTCGGTCAGACGAACCGCTTCGCCGCCGCGGCGGTCGAGCAGCCAGATCTGGGCCTTGCCGCCGTCGCGGGCGGAGAGAAACGAAAGGTATTTGCCGTCGGGACTCCAGCGCACATGGGAAGAGGAAACGCCTTCGGCGGTAAGGGGAATCGCGTCGCCACCTTGCGTGGAAATCATCCAGAGGCGCTGCTCGTTCTTGTCCTCCTTGAGCATTCTGGTGCGCACGGCGTAAGCGACCCATTGCCCATCCGGACTGAGCTCGGGTTGGGAGACATCGCGAATCTGGAAGAAGTCGTCGATGGTGATAGGTCGCGGAGACTTTTGCGATGTCTCTTGTGCAAGAGTGGGAATTGCAACGAGAAAAAGAACGAGAGAAAGACGGACATGGAATTTCATTGGCATGCTCCTGCGGCTGAGATGCGCCTTAATCCGGAGGCGTAGTGTAGCAGAGGAGAGGCTGGGAAGAGGGGCGCCCCTCGCGAACTCAGGATAACGGGACGCTCATGCTGCCTGGTGGTCCCGCTTGAGCAGGAGCAGACGATTTCAAGACCGCAGAGAGCACGTAAACGATGAGTTCGTAGAAGCCGAACAGCAGCCCCACAACGAAGAAAGTGGCGAAAGCTATCACGACAAGCGGCTGCGGTCGCGCAATAAACCGATCGAATCTCTCCAACTCGTGTGCGACAAACGCATCACGCCCTAATCGCCGCCATTTTTGTTGGTCATGGTTGGTGTAGGAAGCGAACAACATCCCGAGCAACAGAATGGCGATCGCCCTGGCAAAGAGATTGCGATTCATGGCCGATGAACCTCCACGAGTTTCGCTGAGTGGTATATCACAGCCAAGTGACGGTCAGGAACAAATCGGCTGAAGTGTAAGTCACCTTTCAGTCCGCGGGCTTAGCCGCGGGGGCAAGTGGCTGCTCGGGCGGACGCGCGGGAGCGGAGTCACCTTTGACGTAGTGGTTGTACCAGGCGAGGTAGCGCTCGAGGCGATCCTTGAGGTGGGAGGGCGTTTTGAATTCGTGGTACTCGCCCGGGTAGACGACAAGTTCGGTGGCGCGACCGAGGCGCTTCAAGGCCTGGTACATCTGCTCGCTGCCCAGGATGGGAACATTCCAATCGATGTCGCCACCCATGAATAGAGTTGGGGTGGTGACGTTGTTGACGCGGTAGAAGGGTGAGACCTTTTCCCAAATGGCTTTGTTCTCCCACGGGTGGCCGAGTTCCGCTTCGTAATCGCGCTGGTAATGGTCGTGGCCGTAAAAGCTAACGAAGAGGGCGCTGCCTGCGCCGGAGATGGCCGCTTTGAAACGGTTGGTCTGGGCGATGATGAAGTCCGTAGAGATGCCGCCATAGGACCAGCCGCCGACGGCGAGCTTCGCCGGGTCGGCAATGCCCTGCTCGATGGCGTAGTCCACCATGGCCATATCGTCCTGAAAATCCTTGTTGCCCCAATCGGCCCAGATGGCCTGTGCGTGTTTCTGGCCGTAGCCGGTGGAGCCGCGGGGATTGGGAAATAGGACGACATAGCCGTTGGCGGCGTAGAGCTGAGGCAGATGATCGAATTCGGCGTAATACGCCCACACCGGGCCGCCGTGGGGCCGAAGGATAGTGGGGTACTTCTTTCCCGGGACGTAGCCAAGGGGCTTGTAGAGATAGCCGGAGACGGTTGTGCCGTCCTTGCTTTTGAAGCGGACGTATGCGGGCCGCGAAAGCTTGAGCTGCCTGAGGAGGGCATCATTAGTATGAGTAATTTGAGTGAGCTTGCCTCCGATGAGGGAGAAGATTTCGTCGGGATGCTCCGGCGTGGAGATTTGCGCAGCGACGACGTTGCCGACGGCGACGTTCCCGGCGGCACCGCCGCCCATGGAATAGCCGTTGACGGCGAGGCGGCCGCCGATGGGTGGCCGCGCTCCGTGCTCGCCATCGCCGAAGGTGATGGTGCCAGTGGCGACATCAATTGTGTAAAGCCGCAGCGCACCGTCGTCGTCTGCAATGAAAAAGATCTTTCCGTCGGACGAAAAGCGCGGCTGGTCCGCATTGCGGTCGAGGGCGAGAGTGAGGACTTTGGCGGGGCCGCATACAGCGGGTGAAACAGCAACATGCCTAGTGGCGTAATCGAAGAGGCGCGGCTCGAGCTGGGTGACGTAAGTGATCCACTTGCCGTCTGGAGACCATGCGGGCGTGGTGTCTGCGCCGGGGTTGGTGGTGACCTGGGTGAGATGAGCGCCTTTATCGGTGTTATCCGCCGCGACAACCCAGATATTGATGTCGTAGCTGGCGTCCGGGTCCGGCTTGGAGCGATTGCTGCTGAAGGCAAGGAGCTTGCTGTCCGGAGACCAGGCCGGCTCGGAATCGTCGAAGTCACCGGAAGTGATTTGCGTAAGGCTTCTGGCCGCTAAGTCGAATGCATAGAGGTGGGTACGGCGACGGTCGAGATACCCGATTTCGTCCATCTTGAATTGCAGGCGGTCAATGACCCACGGTTTCTGGGTTTTGGGTTTTTCCTTTTCCTTGCCCGCGGCGGGTTTGTCCTTTTTCTCCTTGGCGGCTTCGAGTTCTTCAGGGCTCGGATCGCGAAGGACGAGCACAAGGCGGCGGCTGTCGGGTGACCATGCGAAGTCTTCGACGTCTTGGGGAGTGTCGGTTAGGCGCTCGGCTTCACCACCGTGGCGCGGCAGCAGCCAGACCTGAGTCTTGCCCTCCTCGCGAGCGGAGAGGAAGGCGATGGACTTGCCGTCGGGACTCCAGCGGGCGTGGGAGGAGGAAACACCCACGGACGTGAAGGGAACGGCCTCGCCGCCAGCGGTAGGAACCATCCAGATGCGATCCTCGTTCTTGTCTTCCTTCAGGAAGCGAGTTTGTACGGTGTAAGTCACAAACTGAGCGTCGGGGCTGAGCTGAGGGTCGCTGACGGAGCGAATCTGAAAATAGTCGTCGATGGTGATGGGGCGAGGAGTTGAAGCGGATTGCTGCGCATGGATTGCGGAAGTAGGTACGAGAATCACGGAAACGAGCAGCAGACGGCGCAAGACAAGCCTCATTCGAATCCCCTCGGAGTGATGTGACGGCCTGGAGCAAGCGTGCCAGTCTAGCATGGGCCCACTGATGAACAGTTGGGCGAGGGACTGGGGAAATGGACTGCACCGGAACGAGGGGGAGCGAATCGCACGAGAGGAAGAGGGGCGAAACTCAAAAAAAGTTTCGTTCGAACGCATTTTTCTCTTGCATGCAGAAAGGACTCTTGTATTCTGCGACTGCGAACTCGCTTCACCGCAGCGCGAGAGCGAGGATCGTTGAGGAGGACGAGAGTACAAATTGAGTTCTTTATCTCTTCCCACCCAGTATCCATCGCGCGCATTTCCAACAGCTAAAAAATCCATCGCCAAGTTAACGCTCTGGCCGCTTGTGGCTGCCACGTTCTTCATGGTGTCCGGCGGCACGTATGGGACGGAAGAAATCATTCACGGGGCGGGCTATGGTCGCGGAATCCTGATTCTGCTATTCCTTCCCGTGCTGTGGTGCCTGCCGACGGCGTTCATGATCGGCGAGCTCTCGAGCGCGCTACCGGCAGAGGGCGGCTACTATGCGTGGGTGCGGCACGGGCTGGGGAATTTCTGGGGATTTCAGGAAGCGTGGCTGTCGCTGGCGGCCAGCATTTTTGACATGGCGATCTACCCGACGCTGTTTGTGTTTTATTTGAAGCAGATGTCCCCGTGGTTTGGCGCTGGGAATCATGGAATTTATGCGGGCTTGTTTGTCGTGGGCACTTGCGCGGCATTGAATATCGCCGGGGTCCGCGCGGTGGGAATAACTTCGCTGTGGCTGTTCTTCCTGTTGTCGGCGCCGTTCGCACTGGTCGTGGTGCTGGCACCATTCAAGACGGGAGCTCTAGGCGACGCGCATGCCGCGCCGGCGGCGAGCAGTCTCGGCTTGATTGGCGGCGTGCTGGTGGCGATGTGGAACTACATGGGATGGGACAACGCGTCGACGATCGCTCAGGAAGTGGAGCGGCCGCAGCGGACTTACCCAAGGGCTATGATTGCCGCGGTAATTCTGGTGGCGATGACGTACGTGCTGCCGTTCGCGGCGGTGTATTTGACCGGGACTCCCTCTTCGCTCTTCGGTGAGGATGGGTCGTGGGCGACGGTCGCAGGAGCGGTGGGTGGAAGGTTCGCGGGATTCGAATGGCTGCGATTTCTGATCGTGCTCGGCGGGATGATGAGCGCGTTTGGGATGTTCAATGCACTGGTGATGAGCTATTCGCGGTTGCCGCTCGTGATGGCGTGGGATGGAATGCTGCCGAAAGTGTTCGGCAAAACGAGCAAGAGGACGAACGCGCCGTGGGTGGCGATACTCGTTTGCGCCTTCTGCTGGGCACTGTGCCTGGGGCTGGGTTTCAAGCGGCTGGTGACGCTGGACATTATGTTGTACGGCGCCAGCCTGATGCTCGAGTTCGTGACGCTCGTTGTTCTGCGAATCAAGGAGCCCGGACTGAAGCGCGAGTTTCGTGTTCCCGGCGGTTTGGCGGGGGCGGTTTTGGCTGGCGTGTTTCCGCTACTGCTGTTGTTGCTCGCCGTGGTGGAGAGCAACCACGAAACCGTACTGGGGATGAATGGACTTCTGTTCGGTGCAGTCATTATTTTCGCGGGGTTCCTGATCTATTTTGTGACTGGCAAGCTAAAGATCCTGCAAGCAAAGCCGGTGGTTGCGGAGAGGTTAGAAGAGTTCGAGACCGTGTAGGGCATTTCCGGGATCGACAGTTTGGCCGCCTGGTTCGAAAGAGCCGGGCGGTTTTGTTTTGGGGATCGTGAGCTATACTCGACGCTTCGTTTGCACCGGTCAGATTCTCCCAGGAGATCACGACTTTGAAACTGCGTCACATTGCGCTAGCTGCTTTATCCGTGTTGCTCATCGGTGGTGCGTCTGTCCGGCTCATGGCCGGGCCGGATACGCCAAAACAGATCGACCAGAAACTGTTCCAGGAGCTGAAATGGCGGTCGATCGGGCCGTTCCGAGGAGGGCGCGTGCTGGCGGTGACGGGAGTGCGCGGGCAGCCGGAAACTTATTATTTCGGAAGCGTGGGCGGCGGAGTATGGAAAACAAATGATGCAGGACGAACGTGGAAGCCGATTTTTGATTCGCAGCCCATTGCTTCGATTGGAGCGATTGCGGTGGCGCCCTCGGACGCGAACGTGATTTACGTGGGCTCCGGCGAAGCGGATATGCGGTCGTCGATTTCGTATGGGAACGGGATGTACAAGTCCACCGACGCAGGAAAGACATGGACGCAAATCGGATTGAGCGATTCACGGCAGATTGGAAGAATTCTGGTGGATCCGCGCGACGCGAACCGGGTTTTTGTGGCGGCGCTGGGACACGCGTACGGACCGAACCAGGAGCGCGGCGTTTTTCGTTCGAAAGACGGAGGAAAGAAGTGGCAAAAGATTCTGTTCCACGACGAGAACACGGGAGCGATTGATCTGGCGTTCGAGCCGGGAAATCCGAGAACGATTTACGCTGCGCTGTGGCAGACACGAAGGCCGCCGTGGAGCATCTACCCGCCGTCGAGTGGGCCCGGCAGCGGGCTGTATCGTTCGAATGACGGCGGAGACCACTGGCAAGCGGTGACGGGACAGGGCTTGCCGTCGGAAGGCCTCGGGAGAATCGGAATCGCGTTTGCGCCGAGCAATCCGAAACGGATTTACCTGATCGTGGATGCCAAGGAGGGCGGGCTGTACCGGTCGGATGACGGCGGACAGAAGTGGCAGCGCGTTTCGAATGACAAGCGTATCTGGGGGCGAGGGTGGTACTTCGGAGAAGTCAGCGTTGATCCGAAAAACCCGGACATTGTGTATGTGCCGAACACTTCGATCTACCAGTCGCAGGACGGAGGAAAGACCTTCACCGTGTTCAAAGGCGATCCGACTGGCCCAGATTACCACGAGTTGTGGATTGATCCAGACGATCCGCAGCGGATGATTCTGAGCTGCGATCAAGGCACGATCGTAACGCGCAATGGTGGAGAAACGTGGAGCTCTTGGTACAACCAGGCAACCGGACAGTTTTATCACGTCGCTACGGACAATCAGTTTCCGTACTGGGTTTACGGGGCGCAGCAAGACAGTGGGCCAGCGGCGACACCCAGCAGCAGCAAGTACCGCTCGTTGAACTTTCACGATTGGCGGCCGATGGAGGCGGGCGACGAGAACGGATACATGGCGCCGGACCCTCTCAATCCGGGAGTGGTGTTCGGAGGATTTGTGTCGCGGCAGGATTTCAGCACCGAGCAGAATCAGGAGATGCCGCCGACGATTGCGCATGCTGGCAACTACCGGCGCACGTGGACGCTGCCGCTGGTGTATTCGCCGATTGATCCGCACGTGCTGTATTTCGGCTCGCAAGTTCTGTTTCGAACAGCGGATGGCGGGAATTCGTGGCAAGCGATCAGTCCGGACTTGACGCGGGAAGATCCCGGTGTGCCGGCGAATTTGGACGCAGCGACTGCGGCGGATGCTCCTAAGGAGAAACGCCGGGGTGTGATTTATACGATTGGGCCTTCTTACGTGAAGACGGGAAAAATCTGGGCGGGAACGGATGATGGACAGATTCAGTTGACACAGGATGAAGGGAAAACTTGGGAGAACGTTATGCCGCGGGAATTAACGCCGTGGAGTAAGGTGACACACATCGAAGCGTCTCATTCCGAAGCAGGGACGGCGTATGCGGCGGTGGATAGGCACCGGCTCGAGGACTATCAGCCATACCTCTATCGCACGCGAGATTTCGGGAAGAGCTGGCAGCGGGTTTCGAACGGGATACCGGATGGAAGTTTTCTGAATTGCATTCGGGAAGATCCGCATCGAAAAGGATTGCTGTACGCGTGCACGGAAAAGGGCGTGTACGTTTCGTTTGATGATGGAGACGATTGGCAACCCCTGCAACTGAATCTGCCCGTGACCTCTGTACGCGACCTCGTGGTACACGAGGACGATCTGGTGATTGCGACGTTTGGGCGCTCGTTCTGGGTGTTGGACGACGTGACGCCGTTGCGGCAAATGGATGCGCACGTGAGTATGGCAGACGGATGGCTTTTCCGGCCGGGAACGGCATATCGCGTGCGGCCGGGAAACGACCAGGGCACGCCGGTTCCGGATGATGAGCCACTAGCGGAGAACCCGCCGAATGGCGCGCTTCTGGATTATTACTTGAAAGAAAAAGCGGTGGGCCCGATTCAATTGGAAATCTTCGACAGCGAAGGGCGGCTGGTGCGGCGATTTGCGAGCGACGATGAAGTCCGCAAGGTGAACCCAAACGAACTGCCCTTCCCCGCTTCTTGGGTGCACGCGCCGCAAACACTTTCCGCCGAAGCGGGCATGCACCGATTTGCGTGGGACCTGCGGTATCCGCTGGCGAAAGGCGTGCGCGCGTCGTCTTGGAGGCCGTCCGGACCTTTATCGGTGCCCGGAAATTACACGGTGAAGCTGACGGCCCACGGCAAAAGCAGTACACAGCCGCTGACTATCAAAATCGATCCACGCGTGAAGACGCCTCAGGAAGGGCTGGTGCGGCAGTTTGAGCTGGCGTCGAAGCTTTCGGCGCGGCAGGGGGAAGTTTCGGTGGCATTGCAGCAGGCTGCAGAGCTGCGAAAACAGATTGACGCGCGCAAGAAGGAAGCGGGAGAAAAAGCCGATGTGGCGAAGGCTCTCGAAGAGCTGAATCAGAAATTGGAAGGAATGGTCCAGGCGGATAGCAATGCCGGGTTCGGGCTGTTCGGGTTGGCGGTTCCGGGCAAAGAGCAGGAGGCGCTGCCGAAGGTTGCGGCGGCGTTGGCCGACCTGATCATTATCGTGGAGAGCGCTGATGCGGCGCCCACGACCGATGCCAGCACCGCAAGTGAAAAATGGGACAAGGCCGCAGAAGAAACGCTGGCGCGGTGGACGGCGTTTCAAAAGCAGGATTTGGTAAACGCCAATGAGTTGCTGCAGAAGGCGAATTTGAGGCCACTGCTCCTGGGGGAGATGCCAGCATTGCATTAATTCTGCTGAAAGCAGGATTCGAATGAGGGATTGTTTCGGAAGCGTCCTTCTTTCGTGGCGCTGGTGCGCTTGGAGCGGCGTGAATTCAAGCTCGGATTTGGTATGCTGCTCGATGTGGGAAACATCGCGCGCTTAAGACTTCTTTCACTCTCTAGGATCGCCTTCGTCACTTTCGTCGGCGCGGTGATGGTGTTCGTATTTCAGGCTTCATCACAAACCCAACAACCGGCTCCTGTTGCTCCATCGCAGACTTCACCTTCCGCACCGGCGGGCCAGAGCGGAGCGACGGGGCCGCTTGGTTCCCCGTCCAGCCCGCAGACCCAGCAGAGCGGACTCAATATTGTCGTGTTGGACCCGGCACATGGCGGAACCGACCTCGGCGCGCGTGGAACGCGCGGAATACGAGAGAGCGAGATCGTGCTGGATTTCGCAGCGGAGGTGCGACGCGCGCTGGAACAGCAAGGCTTGCAAGTGATGCTGACGCGGCAGGGGAACGATAACCCATCGTTCGATGACCGTTCGGCAATCGCGAACGCGCAGCGTGGTGCGGTATTCGTCACGCTGCATATTTCTTCGACGGGATTGCCGGGCACGGCGCGCGTTTACGTGAATTCGGATTTGCCGCCGGTGACGGCTGCGAACGGGTTGATTCCGTGGGACCGCGCCCAAGCGCCGTTTCTCGGTCTGAGCAGGAAATTCGGCGATCTCGTGCAAGGGGTGCTGACACAGCGGTTCAAAGGTTCGCCGGACACGGCCCAGACCGCTTCGGTGCGGCAGCTCCGAACGATAGCAGCGCCGGCAATCGCAGTGGAGATTTCGAGCGTGACGGTGAATGACCGGGCGGAACTAGACCGCATGGCACCCGGCGTGGCCGAGGCCATTTCGCGCGGCGTGACAGCCTTTAGACCCTCGTACGTAGTTCCAGGCACCCCGGGAGCACTGCCGTGACGCCCCAATGGAAATTCCGGCTCATTGCGGCGCTAGTGATCACAGTGATTGCCGCGCTGATCTATCTTCCGATTCTTCGGAAACGCATGAAACGCGCGGCGCGGCTGCAGGAGCAGAGCGAAGAACAGGCGCGGCGCGAACTGACGCAGCCGGTTCCGATTAATCCCGGCGACCCACGGGTGAAGGCCAAGCTCTTCTGGATTTCGGATGAAGACAATTCGACGCTAACGCCCGCAGTGGTTGAACTTCCGCTTTCGAGTGACCCGGTGCTGCGCTCGAAACAGGTGCTGAACACGCTGCTCGCGGGCCCTGTGGATGCGGAACTGCGCACGCTGCCGCCGGATGCGGTGTTGCTGGCCTTTTACATTTTGCCGGATGGCACGGCGATCGCCGATTTCTCTGAGGCGCTGGCGACCTCGACTCCGTCGGGAATCGCAAGTGAGGAAATGGCTGTCGATTCCATGGCCCGCACTTTGGAAGCAAACGTGCCGCAGGTGAAGAGGCTGAAAATTCTGATTCATGGGCAGGAAGTGGAAACGCTCGCGGGACACGTGGA
>QHYN01000017.1 GCA_003224145.1 Acidobacteriota bacterium | reverse complement strand
ACGAGATCGCCGATGCCACCTAGTTTCTTGTGGCCGAACGCATCGGCGGCTTCCTTTTCAAAAATCATTTCGCCGCCTTCGAACATGGCGCCTTCGGAGACCAAAACGGTCGAATAGTGGCTGGGATTGCGTTTGCGGTCGGCGCTAAGCAGCTCGGTGAGCCGTTCGATATTGAATTTGTGTTCGGGGATGACGCAGCGATTGGCGGCGCCTGCCATGGTGGGAAGCATGGCGGTAAAGCCGGCGTAGCGGCCGAACACTTCGAGAACCATGAATCGTTCATGGGAACCAGCGGAAGTACGCAGACTGTTGGTGAGCTGAATGGTTCGCGTGATGCAAGTGCTGAAGCCGATGCAGTAATCGGTACCCGGGACGTCGTTGTCCATGGTTTTGGGAATGCCGACAACCTTGAAGCCTTCCTGATAAAGACGCACGGCGTAACTGAGGGTGTCATCGCCACCGATGGGGATGAGGTATTCGATGCCCAGCCAGTCGAGATTTTTCAAAACTTCGGGCGTGAGGTCCTGAGTGTCCGCGGTGGATGTGCCTTTGAGGTGTTCCGGGAGACTGGATTTGCTGACGCGGCTGGGGTTGGTGCGCGAAGAATGGAGAAACGTGCCGCCGGTACGGCCGGCGCGGTTGACGACTTCTTCGGTGAGGAGTTGGTAGCTGTCAGAATTGTCGTGATTCTTGTCGCGAACCATGTCCACGAGTCCGGCCCAGCCGCGGCGAATGCCGATGACTTGGTAACCTTCGCGAAGAGCGCGGAAGGTAACGGCACGGATGGCAGGGTTGAGACCGGGAACGTCGCCGCCTCCCGTGAGAATGCCGATAACGCCTTTCTTGGTCCTGACGTTGGTCATGAATCGATTGATCGCCCTTCGTGCGATCGTGAACAAGAAATTATCCCCCTTGCCGCGAGATTTAGGAAGAGCCGAAGACGTATTCATTTTTTCGAAGGAATGGATGCAAAAATCTTGGTTTGGAGATCCGAGCTGGATTTTTGTGCCGAGAAAAAAAAGAAGGGCGGACCCGAACTCCGCCCTTGCGTGATTAAGCCAATATGAGACGGCGCCGCGTTAGGACGCCGGTGCGGCTGCGACCTGCTCCGCGGAATCTTGGATCGTGAGCATGTCGGTGCGCACCTTTTCCCATTCGAGCAAAGTAAGCCCGTAGGAGGCGAAGAAGCGCCGAATTTTCGCGGAGTCCCACTGCATGACTTTTTCTAGCACCGGGACAAGCACGCTCATGGCGTTGTCGCTAAGTACGGTGCGCTTGGCCACGCGGGTGATGAACTTCGCTTCGCTCACCGCAATGGTCAGCCCGTCGTACTGATTGACGTGCATCATCACCGGCAAGTCGGAGCTGCCGTCGCCCATATAAATGATCTGGTCGTGGCTGATGCCGAGATTCGCGCGAAGCTCCTCGAGCACGGTGATTTTCCCCCAGCCCGCGGAAGCGCGAATGATGGAGTCGACTTCGCCGCTGGCTTCGTTGTAGCGGAAGCGCGTGCCGAAGATGTGATCTGCGGGCACGATGCCTTCGAGCGCCGACTGGATGATTTCCTGCGGCGCGGCGGAAATCACGTTGAAATGGAATTTATAGCCTTCGCTGAGATTGTCGAGAGCGCGCGCGAAAAGCGCCACGTCGTTCTTCAAGCGGATGCGTTTGCCGGCCTCCACGAGATGCTCGCGGCGGACGCGGCGGAAGTCCGGGTCGTGGAGAATGAGATAACTGAGCTCCGCGCCCTGCTGGACGAGGTTCATCTCCGAAAGGCCCTTGACCTTGTCGTGGAAGTCGTGAAATCCGATAAGCTCGCTCAACACGACCCCAGAGTCGTTGAAGCTGAGCGTCTGGTCGAAATCGCTGGCCAGTAGATATTGCCTTGTCATGTACTAGTACCCCTCGCTGCTTTCTTGGTGGACTTGCTCTGGGAAGCCTGCTCCACTCTCCACTAACACCTTAGCGTCATTTCCCCAGGAAGCCGCACGAATTATTTTGATGGATGCTATGCGTTAAAAATGTGAACGATTCATTATACCTCAGTTAGATGCATCCCGGGCGTAAAAGGCACAAAAGAAAGGAGATGTGTGCCACCTAGAGAAACCGAATCCGGTAAGTTGCCTGATACGAATGGGTTACAAATAGCGAATGAAAAGCGAAAAAAGAGAAAATATGGGCCAGCCCTGTTTCTAGGGCTTACCGGGCCCCATTGGTGGCCGAAGGGAAGAACCAGGAACGGATTCGATCCAGCCAAGCCGTGGGGATACCAAGCGGTCGCTCGACAGGCTCGTCCGTGACCGTGTAAAGCTGGCCGTTGCGGAGGTACAGGGAAGCCGTCTCGGCGCGATTCAGCGGTCGCGCGCCGCGGCGGCCGAAGACCGCGAGCTGGTTGCCGGACTCGTCGACGGCGCGGTCGCGGTCGATGCCTTTCGAAATGGCGAGCGCGGGGCCACGCGTACGGGCGGTCGCGATAAGCTTTGGCATGGGGCGCGGATTGAAGCCGGAAAAGTGTGCCGGATCGTCCCAGGGAGAGACGATTTGCAGAACGCGGAGGCCGTTTTTGCCGTCGGCGACGAAAGCGAAAGCGCTTGCCGCGACCATGCCGATCTTCACATCATTAACGTCGTTGAGCTGGCCCCCGGCTGTGAAAAGTTGATCGAGCCTCGGCGCGTCCGGCTTTTCGACGTCGACGATGGCCAGGCCCTGCTTGCCCCCGGAAACATAAGCGTAAGTGCGCGCGACGTAGACATTGCGGGCATCTTCGAGCGGAACGAGCGCATTTGCGACAGGCTTTGGTCGCGCGAGATCAGTGACGTCGAGAACTTTGAGGCCGTCGCGGTCGGCGACGAAAGCGTAGCGGAATTGGACGGCGATGCCGCGCGGGTCGTTGAGTGCGGGCGCGCCGATCGTAGCCGTGACGCGCGGGACGAGCGGATTGTCGAGATCGACGACCACTAGACTTTTGTCCGTAAGGATGTAAGCGTAGTTTCCTGCGATGCTGATGCGGCGTGCTCCGCTGAGAAGGTCATTGGGATTAAAGGCCAGCGCGCGCTTCAGGAAATTGTTCGCGGGATTTCCGTCGAGGAGCGTGCCCACACCCGGACTTTTCGATTTTAGATTCGGGTCACCGATGATGACGAGTCCTTCTTCTTTGTCGGCCACATAGAGGAAGCCGTAGAGGAGATGGACCGGCTGCTCCTCGTTCTCGGGCAATTGCTGTCGCAGAGGATCGACTCCCAGTGTGGTGGGCGAAGCAACCGCCAGTGCGTTTTTCGTGGGAACGAAAAAGCGCTGGCCGATGGGAGAAACCGGCGATGTGGTGATTTTCTCTGAGAAACCTTTGTTGTCGATGTTGGCGATGTCGTAGATGCGTAGGCCGCCCGTGCCATTTGCGGCGTACGCGTATTCGCCGCGAGCCTGGATATCGAGAACATTGCCGGAGTGCTCCGCGGCTGCGTGCAGTTGGCGTCCGTGATCGACAAATGTTTTGTAATTGTCGGGATAGGCGATGCGCTGCAGGTCGCTGCCGTAGACAGCTTCGGGTTCATCATGTTCTGCAACAGCAACAGCTTCGAAGCCCTTGTTGCCAGTGGCTACGTAAATATGGCGGCCCATGAAATTCATGAAGTTGGTGCCTTGGAGCAAAAGCTGGGCCATCCAGGCGTTGTTGTCGTTCTGCGTGGAAACGTGACAGTCACTGCACTGTTTGGTCTCCCTGGCCCGGACGGTGTGCGGCACGAAAGTAGAGAATGCCTGGCCGGAAAAACCCGGAGCGGAGATGGTTTGCTGCGTGTAGTACAGCCACTCGCGGTTGGCGTTCTGTGAACTGACAAGCACCGCGCACGAAGACCGCGCGGGAGCGATACGATGACCGGTGACTGTGCCGTCGACGCCGAGCATATAAATATCGTCGCGCAGAACCTGGAAGTTGTAGCTGGTGTAATTTTTCGTGGGCAGCCCTTCGTTGTGCAGCATCGGCTTGCGCGCGTTGGCGGTCATTTGCAGATGGCACCCAAAACACGTGGGCGTCCACGATGTGTGGCAGGAGTAGCAAGTCATGCTGCTGTTGGCGTGAGCCAGCGACGCATCGTCGGCGGGTATTTGCGACGGGACAATGCCGTCTTTGTTCAGCAGCTTGGCGCGAAGCGATTTCATGTTGAAGTGGACATTGGCGGGGGTAATCGTGTCGATCGTTTGGACGATTTCCCATTCTTTGTCTTCTTCGGACATGGAACGCTGATAGAGCTTGTCGTCGCGCCATTCGAAGCGCCGCAAGCCCCACGGCGTGCGCAGCGCACCGAGATGCCTTCCGCGCTCGCCTCCGGGGGTAGGGGATTCGGGGGCGGCAGGCCCTGAAGTAACGAGCGTGGCTTTCTTTCGAATCGTGCCGTGGCAATCGGTGCAATCGATTTCCACGGCCGCGCGAGGCTCTCCGTAGATTTTTCCATTGCCGTGGTTGTCCTGGGCGAAGTGACAATCGTTGCACTGCATTCCTTTTTCGAGATGGATGTCGGCCAGATGGACCGCCTTGCGGAAGCGGTCCGGATCGTCGAACGCGATGGGCTTGCCGTCCTTGTCCAGCCAGTTCCCTTTGCGGTCGTGGTTAAAGACGAAGCGAAACACCCAGCCGTGACCGTGGAAATCCGCGAATTGTGTGGTCTTCAATTGCTTGTTAAATTCCGCGCTGCCGGTGTTCTCCAAAAATTTCTCATCGTCCCAAAGGCCACGAGCGGCCGCGCCCTCCGGATTCCGCAGAAAGGATTGGTAGCGCTGCTCTTCCGTGGGGTTGCGCTGCTCTTTCGGATACATTTTGTCGCCATCGATTTCGTTGTCCCACCACGTAAGTCCGAAATACGTGGCCACCATGTTCGTGCCCGGATGGATATGGCAAATCATGCACTGGCTCGATGGAATGGAGCGCGTGAAAGCGTGCTTGATGGGATGGCCCGACTCGCTTTTAGGAATCGTCGGATCAGACGAAGTGCTGAAACCGGAATGGCCAAATTGCGCGTGGGCACCGGAATGCGCCGCATCGCGGTCATTGGCATAGACGACGTGACAAGCGCTGCAGCCGCTGCCGCGGTAGTCACCGGGATGATCGTTTGTGCCGGGCAGCGAGAGGATCGGGTCGAGCAAACGCGTTTTCTGCAAACCAAGGAACACGGGAGCGGTCCGCAGTTCCGTGCCGAAGCCGCGGTCGCTCAGTTTGTCATCCGGCTTGCCGGGATCTTCTTCGCGACTGGGGTTGCCGATTTCGGCTTTCTTGCGGCCCCCGCGTTCGAACACGCGGAGCACGTTGCCGGGCTGCGAAATTTCCCAGCGGTAAAGCGGATCGAGCTCCGGAATCACTCCTTTCGTGCGCGTCTCTTCGGTTGTGGGACGCGGAGAGGTTTTAATGGATTGCGGCAAGCCTTCGCGGTTGTAACTCTCGCCGAATCGCGTGTTCTTCGCAGGATACTCGCCATTGTTGTAGAGTGCGGCGCCCCAGAGGAATCCAGCGTGGGTCATCATGCTGGTGGAAATGGCGCGAGTTTCCGCGGCATGGCAGCCGAGCGTGCCACAGGTTTCCGGAGCGACGCGCAGGTCGCCGGGATTGACGAACCGGATGTATTCGGCCGATTCCTTGAGCCACAGCGTGTAGACGCGTTCGGGAAGATTCGAGCGATTCTTGAAAACCGCATTACGCGGTTGAACGTGCGCTTTTTCCTTGGCGGAGTCGTATTCGGGAGAATTTGGTGCGATTCCGGACGTGATGGCGATCGAAGAGTTCCCGCCGTGGCAATCCGTGCAGCCGAGACGAACGGTTTTCGTGGGATGCATCGTGGCTTCGTCCGTGGAAGTGTGGCAAGAGATGCAGCCGGCTGATTTTCTATCGGCTTCTTCTTGGGAGTCGCCGCGGAAGGAGGCCGCTTCTTGCTGGGTGCGTGCGAGAGGCTTTGAGCTTGAATGAAGGGCAAAGAAAAAAAACAACGCAGAGACGCAGAGAACGCCGAGGTTGCGCAGAGAAGAGGCGGCGGCTTGGATGCATGGGCGCATGGTTTGCGTGCCTCAGAAAGTAAACTTCACCGAACCAAAAAGCGAGAACTGCGTGCGGCCGGTGTAGATATCTTTGAAACCCTGGCCGGGTTGCAGTACCGAAGCGCCGCCGGTGACCACGATGTTTTCCGCGAGCGGCGGGCGGTATTCCACACCGAGTCCGAAGTCCTCGCCAATGGTGTGATGGATGGGCGACTGAAAGAGGAGAAACTCCAGCGGCTCCGTGCGCTCGAAGCGCAGAAAGTTGAAATTCGCAAAGCCGCGCAGCTTAGGTGTGATCTCGAAGTCTGCGCCAGCGTTGGCGAGAAAAATCCCCGGATTCACGAAATTCGCTTGGCCTTCCTCTTTGCTGGCCCGAAGCGAGGGGATGAGGCTTCCGGGCGTGGTGAGAAGAACGCCGGAGCCCAGAAGGCGGATCCCTTCGCGATTCCAGAAGCTGAAAAGACCTCCCGCGAAATTTGGGAGGTCCACGATGGAATCGAACCCGCGAGCGCGCCCATCGCGCGGATTGGCGTCGCCGGAAGTGTAAAAGGCCGAGACTCGATAGCGCATCCAATCTTTGTCGTACGAGAGTTCCCCGGCAGCCATTTGCGCGTTGACCGTGACGCGCCCTCCGGCAGTCGGATTGAACGTGTCTTCGCCCAGCGCTTGATAGAAAGCGTGCGTGAGATTCAGGCGCCTAATGTGGCCGCTGCCGAGCCAGCCGAAATACCCAACGCGAATGCCGTGAAGAATCGGACCCGCGCCGGGATTTTGGTTGATGACGTTGCCGATGGGCGCGGGCCGGACGAGGAAGCCGTTGTCGTCGTAATGCAGGCTGGGGTCGTCCTTATTCCACGCGGCGACAAATTCCGCGGTGTAGCCGGGGAAGAAGAAATCCTGCAGATAGACGTTGCCCAGAACGACCTGCTGATGGCGGCGGTCAAACGTATTGAGGCTACTGTTGGTGTTCTTTTCGACGAAGTGGAAGTACGCCAGATTGTACTCGATGCGATCGCTGTGGAGATTGCCAAAAACGCGCAGAGCCGGTTGCTCGTCAACAAAAAGGAAGCCGCGAAAATCTGCGTTGAATTGCTGGATGCCGGCGCGCGCGGAGACGAAATCGTAGTTGGGACCGAGGTCGTGGAGCTTCACTTCGACGAACGCTTCCTGAAGGCCGACGTGATCGTCGAAACGGTTGGTGCCGCCGCGGACATCGGGGCCCACAATGCCGAGCTCGCGGACCTTTAGGTCATTGAGGCTGAGTTCGGGCGTGATTCGAATGCGCCAGTCCACCGGCTTGAAGGAAGCGTCGCCGTGAAAAAGATCCAAGGCAAAGCGAAACGTTTGATCGAGGAAAGCTTGTTCGCCTTTGCCAAAAAAGCCGGAACTGCCAGGACGCTCGCTGCTGACGTTGCTGGGAGAAGGAACGCGGCGGCCATCAAAAAAGGAATCCGAGGATGCGGTGATGTTCAAGAAGACCTGCTGACCCAAACGCTCAGGCCAAATCGGCTCGTCGCCTTTGAAGCGGTTGCGGTTGAAGGGATCGTACCAGCGCGGCTTGGTGTAAATGTACTCCCCCTTTTGCGAATAGCGCCGGTAGTCAGGCTGCTCCAAGGCCCAGCGATTCGGAACCGTGTTGTAAACGTCTGCGACGGGAGGAAGCGTCTCCGGCGAAGCATTGGCGATGTAGTTGGGATCGGAATCAAGACGATGCCGAAGGGTTCGATAGGTGCCGGACGAAGGCTGCGCCTCCGTGCCGGGCGCGGGACCCAGGTCCGGGAGACGCGGGAGCCGCGAGCGCGCTTCGGCGGCAGCGGAAGTCACCAGAGAAATCTCCAGCGTGGCGACTTCGTTCGGCTGAAGCATAAGATCAGCGACGGCAAATGGAGCATGGTCGCGGGCTTCCACACGCAACTCGTATTTCCCGGGCGGCAAAGGGAAAAGCCGGAAGACTCCTTCGGCGGAAGTCGAGGCGCCGAAGAATTGGCCGGATTGTGCATTGCGCAGCGTAACCACGGCTGCAGGAACAGGCAGCATGCTTTGGGGCGAGCCGGCATCGCGCACCACACCATCCAGCGCGGCGGTCGTCTGCGCCTGTTGGCGCGGGAGGCGCTGCGATGGGCCTTGCTCGCGCGTTTGCTTCGCGGAATCTTGAACCGTGGGCTGCGCTTGCTCTTGAAAAATCCCCGCTTCAAGCGGGGGAGAGAAGCTGAAGCAAGTGCAGCAAGCCGCGCAGATTGCATGCCGAAACAGTCGCTCGTGTGTTTGGTCCATTGGGTTGGAACGGCACTAGCTAACAATATCGAGGAGCGGGGGGCAACCGTTTTCCCGAAGCGATGGAGACATTCAATAACGCGGCAGCGCGAGGGAAGCATTCACCACTTCGCGCCAATGAGCGGCCAAAAACGTTGAGCCGTGGCGAATGACTGTGATACGAACGCAGGTATCCCCGCGATGGAAATTACGCACAAACTGCGAAAACCAATCGATGCGCGGCACGCGTTTCGAAAGAGGAGAATAACGCTTGCGCTGGGAATCATCCTGGCGCTGGGAATTGCGGCAGCGTTGATGATGCTGCTGATCGGATGCGGTGGTGGAAGCAGCACGCCGGTTTCTCCGCCGCCTGCTCCAGTGGTTCAGCCGCTGCAAGTTTCCGATGTGCAAAACATCGCGCTGGCCGCCGTGAATTCCGTGAATGTGGATATGGTTGTAGCGGTCGTGGACCGCGCGGGGTTCGTCCTCGGTGTGTTTCGAACGCAAAATGCTCCTACGACGGCAACTGGAAATTTTGGACAGACGCAAGATGCGGATGACTTGGCCGTGGCGCTCGCGCGAACGGGAGCGTTTTTCAGCAACGATCAGGCGCCTCTTTCATCGCGCACGGTGCGGTTCATTAGCGGGATTCATTTTCCGCCCGGCGTGATGAATCAGCCGCCCGCTGATTTGTATGGCATCGAGAATACGAATCGCGGCTGCACGTTGGTGAACGATCCAAACTTTCAAAGCAAAATTCCGCCGTCTTTATCGCTGAGCGGAGGATTCGGGCCCGGTGTGATCACTGGCAAGGCGGACACGATGGATTCGAATGCCACCGCGGTGAATCCGGGCGGCGTGCCGATTTTTTACAAGAACGTGGTGCTCGGCGGAATCGGCGCGGTGACATCGTCAAGTAATTTGAACGTAGCCGAATTCGCAGCATTCACCGGATCCACGACGTCGCGAACTGGGCCCACAGATACCTTTAGGCCAACGCCGGCCGCGCCCGGAGTGGTTTTCATCGGCGGAATCGCGCTGCCCTTTGTGAATCAGACTTCGCTTCCCGCAGGTTTCTCTTCGGGACCGGTTTCGGGCACGGGAAGTTTTTTGATTGCTCCGGCAAACAGCCAAGGGCAGCCTCCGGAAGGAGATTTGATCACCTCTGCCCCGGGTCCAGTGGGCGGATTGAGCGCAGCGGAAGTGAAGCAGATTTTAGACAACGCGGAAGCGACAGCGAACACTACGCGCGCGGCGATTCGCTTGCCGCTCGGTTCGAAAACGCGGATGGCCATCGCTGTTGCAGATTTGGACGGAACCATCATCGGTCTGCGGCGCATGCCGGATTCCACGGTATTCAGCATTGACGTGGCGGCGACGAAGGCGCGCAACATGGTGTACTTTAACAGTTCATCGCGCACGGTGGCGGATTTGAACGGCGTGCCCATGGGCACTGCCGTCACGAACCGCACCATCAGTTTTGGCGCGCAGCCACTCTATCCGCCCGGAATTGACAGTTCGAGTGCTGGACCGTTTTTCATTCTCTATACCATGGATCTGGCGAATCCCTGCACACAGGGATTTCAGAGCGGCGCGGCAAACGCAAACAAGAGCGGGATCGTTTTTTTCCCGGGAAGCGCCGGATTGTTTCGCAACGGCGTCCTGGTAGGCGGGCTCGGCGTCAGCGGCGACGGCGTGGATCAGGACGACTACGTGACCAACGGCGGAACCGCAGGGTTCTCAGCGCCTGTGAGCATCCGTGCAGATCAAGTCATCGATCAGGGCGTGCGGCTGCCGTATTTCAAATTCCCGCGAAATCCCACCAACTGATTTGCGCGCCCCAACGGTGCCGCGAAGTTTAGCTGTAACCGATTGCTTCGATAGTCATCTAAACATCGAAATCTCGGCGCCGGTAGCAATGCATGGGTGCTGCTCGCAGGGGAAGCCTAGGCAGAAAAATTCGGCAAAGATAGGGAGGCCGACATGAAGAGACTGGAAGGAAAGGTAGCGGTAGTCACGGGAGGAAACAGCGGCATCGGACTGGCGGCGGCCAAGCGCCTGCAGGAAGAAGGCGCGCGCGTGGTCATATCCGGCCGAAACAAGAAAACGCTGGAGGAAGCGGTGGAGACCATCGGCAACGGCGTGCTGGCAGTGCAGGCCGACGTGGCCAAGCTTGCAGACGTCGATAAATTGTACGCAGAGGTTTCACAAAAGTTCGGGAAAATCGACGTGCTGTTCGTGAATGCGGGGATTTACAAATTTGTGCCCTTCGCCGCAACGACCGAAGGGCTTTATGACGAGTTGTTCGACATCAATACCAAGGGCGCGTACTTTACGATTCAGAAGGCGCTGCCTTTTCTAAACGACGGCGCATCGATCATTTTGAATACTTCGGTGGCCGACGAAACAGGGGTCGTCAACGGCACAGTGTATGCGGCTACCAAGGCAGCACTGCGGTCGTTCACGCGCTCGATTGCAGCCGAGTTGGTCGGCCGCGGAATTCGCGTGAACGCCGTGAGCCCGGGACCGATCAACACGCCGGAAGGCTTTGCGCGCACGGGGCTGTCGAAAGAGGAGATGGAGGAATTTGCGAACAGTATCGTGAGCCAGGTGCCGATGAAGCGCATCGGCCAACCGCACGAGATTGCCGGCGCTGTGGCTTTTCTTGCGTCATCGGACGCCTCGTACATTACGGGGGCGGAGATCCCGGTGGACGGCGGCTTCGGACAAATCTAAGTAAAGCAAAAAGTCATCTTACAGAGAGGGGGCTGCGCAAGTAGCCCTTTTTTTGTGTCGAAGATGGTGCTTGTCGTGGGTGAGATTATTTTGCGCCTTCGGAGGGATCGGGCGACGTAGCGGAGTTTACGTCGAGGAACCATTTGTGAGCGGAGTCGCCCGGGGCGTAACAGTTGCCGTCGCGATAATACTTTGCGGGGCAACGCGCGGTGAATTCTTTGCGGCGCGGAGATTGCGCGAATTGCCAGATCGTGGCATAGGAAATGCCGCTGCGATCTGGTGACGGAGGATTCTGCGGAAAAGCGCAGCCGGGTGAGGGCGGGCAGGCATCGTTGTACGCCCAGATGATGATTTCGCGTGACGAAGCGTGGCTGCGGATGTCGTCGACAGTGTTGATGGAGACGCCCTGACCTTCGTTGACGGGCATGCCAGAGCAGTATGCGCCGGCGCGAAAACCGGCGTGAGTAAGCGCTTCTGACCAGGCCCGAAGATAAGTGTGATACGTGTCAGGGAGACGGCCACCTTCTTCGATGTCGAGAAAGATGACTGTGCCAGCGGAAAATCCCTCTGACTTCGCGGCAGTCACGGTGTCTTCGCCGTCCCGAGCTCCTTTTATCTTTGCATCAGCCTCCTTCTTGAGTTCGCTGCTGTCGCGGCCACGATATAGAACGACAAATCCAAAGCCGTGCTTGCGGAGGAGTTCGCGGTTGCCCTTCCAGGTGTTTGTTTTTTCGCCTGGAGGAGGGCTGAGCCAATAGCTCGCGAAGGAGAAGGTTTTGCGCAAGATCGGAAGCGCGTCGTCGCCGGGATAAATGTTGCGGTCAAAGCCGAGATAGGAGCGTGGGGTCGCCTCTTGTTGAGTGGAAGCGGAGTTGGCGAGGAAAAACGCAAGCAACAAAAGGATGGTGATGCGCGCTGGAAAAGAAAGGAATTTAACACAGAGAGCACAGAGCGCGCGGAGAACGCAGAGGACGCGGGGAACACATCGAACGCGGACAACGCGCAAATCGCGGAGGGTGCAGAAACAAGAAGAAGTGAGAAGAGTTGCCATGGTTAACCCTCGCGGAGTTTGTGGCCGGCGAGATTGCCGAGCCCGTCGTAAGCGGCGTACTTATAAGTCTCGCTGAGCGTGGGGTAATTGAAGACCTGCTCGATGAATTCGTCGATAGTGAGGCCCTTGTCCAGAACGGTCAGGCCGATGTGAATGAGCTCGGTGGCGTTTTCGCCGATCATGCTGACGCCAAGAAGCTTTTTGTCGGCGCGGGCGAAGATGAGTTTGAGCATGCCGGCAGTGTCACCGGTGATGTGGCCGCGAGCGTTGTTTTCGTAAAGCGCGCGGCCGACAACGTAATCAATCTTCTTTTCTTTGCAGGATTCCTCGGTCTCACCGGCGGCGGAAATCTCCGGAATGGTGTAAATGCCCATCGGCAGCAGGGAAGCGATGCGCTGTTTGTATTTTAGGCCGAAGGCGTGGCAGACAGCGACGCGTCCTTGCTCCATGGAAGTGGAGGCGAGCGCCGGAAAGCCGATGACGTCGCCTGCGGCATAGATGTGCGGGACCGCGGTGCGATAGTTTTCGTCTACGGGAATATGGCCGCGATCGTTCAAGGCAAGGCTGGCTTTCTCCAGCGCCAAGCCGTCCACGGCGGCACGACGGCCTGCGGCGAAGAGCGCAGCATCAGTTTCGAGGACTTTGCCGCTCTTCATAATCAAGCGAACGCCACTTGCGGAGTTCTCCGTCTTGACGGGACGCTCGTCAAACCAGAAATGCATGCCGAGCGCGGCGAGACGATGGCGAAGGCGATCGGAGATTTCATTGTCGAGGAAGGGAAGAAGGCGATCGCGGCCGTCGACGAGAGTGACGTCCACGCCGAGCGCTTTGAAGATGGAAGCGTATTCGCAGCCGATGACGCCGCCGCCAATCACGGCCAGACTTTTGGGGATGCGGTCCATCTGCAAAAAAGTGTCGGAGTCAAAGGTGTGGATGTCGTCGAAAACGATTTCCGGAGGTCGATGCGGCTTGGAGCCGGTGGAGATGAGAATGACGTCGCCCTTCAGACGGCGTGTGCCATTCGCGCCGGAGATAGCAACGGTGTGAGCATCTTCAAACGAAGCCTGGCCGCGAACCAGCTCGATTTTGTGCAATTGAAGGTTTTTCAGGATGCGGCGGCGTTCCATGTCCACGACTTCTCGCTCGTGGTGCATGAAGTCGTGCACGGTCAGATTTTCTTTCAGCGAATAATCGATGCCGTAGAGGCCGCGTTGCTTCAAGCCGGAGAAATAAAGTGCGGATTCGCGCAGGGTCTTGCTGGGAACGGTGCCGGTATTGATGCAGCTTCCGCCCATGTGCGGGGCGCGCTCGAGCACGGCGACGCGTTTGCCAAAATAGGCGGCCTGGGCGCCAGCCTTTTCCCCGGCGGGGCCGCAGCCAATAACAATCAGATCGAAATTGTCGTTCGACGCCACGCGGACCTCCCCAGGGTCAACGACCCAAATCCGCAATGCGGAATGCGGTTGGTTCCGGAAGGATTCTAGAGGAAGAGCCGGGGGAACAAGGAAATTTCTTCGCGGGCTGTGACGAATTTTGGAAGTTAGATGTTGGAAGTCAGAGGTT
>QHYN01000027.1 GCA_003224145.1 Acidobacteriota bacterium | reverse complement strand
TCAAATTTACGGCCGACATCCGGCAGCCCATCAAAATGGGCCACTACGGAGTCGCCTTGCGTAATCACGAGCAACAGGTGATCTGGGCTTGGGCTGTGCAACCTTTGCGACTGGAGATTGGGGAACGCGAACTTTCCCATACGTTTCCGATGCTCCCTCTTCGACCTGGACCTTACACATGGCTTGCCGCATTGTACGAAGAGGGAGACTTAGTCGACTGGTGGGACTGCGTGCCGGAGATGATCGTGGCCACAGAAGTTCACCAACATCCGCAAGAAGAATGGAACGCGATCTTGAATATCCCGTCGCGTTTTGAAGTTGACGGAAGGAGATAGCAACGCCCTTCAAACCTGTGTTCAGCGAACGCTACACAAAGGGTTTCTATGAGCGGCTCCGCGGTGGGGCCACGCGGTCAGCCGAGGTTATCGTGCCTATCGTGTTGCAGTTGCTCGCCATACGTAGTGTCGTGGATATCGGTTGCGGCGACGGAAGCTGGCTCGCTGTCTTTCGGAAACTCGGCGTAGTAGACGTTCTTGGGATTGACGGCGACTATGTTGATCGAGCCCTCTTGCAAATTCCGCAGGAACATTTCCGGACGTTCGACCTGGGCAAGCCCTTTGAACTTGGGCGCGTCTTTGACTTGGCCATATCTTTGGAGGTGGCCGAGCATCTGCCCCCCGAATCTGCCCCGTCCCTTGTGGAGTCCCTTACCGGAACAGCCCCAGCGGTTCTGTTTTCTGCGGCTATCCCGCATCAAGGTGGAGACAACCACATCAACGAGCAATGGCCGGAGAAATGGGCAAAGCTGTTCCAGGAGCGTGGCTACGTTCCGGTAGATTGCATTCGAAGGCGAGTCTGGCATAACGAGGCCGTCGAGTATTGGTACGCCCAGAACACGCTGCTGTTCGCCCGGGCGGATTTGGTGGAACGCAACCCGGCGCTCAAGGCGGAGCATGACCGAACCGACTTAGGCCAGCTCTCCTTGGTTCATCCTAAGCAGTATCTCTATCTGGAAAATCGCTGTCGCGAAGCGGTCGCACGAGCAGAGCAGTCCACGCCGCCCTCGGGAGTGATCGCGGCCTCACGACTTCTGGCCGTTTGCCTAAAAAACGCCATGCGCAAGAGGCTTTTCGGAGACCCATGACCGCGCCCTTCATCACCGTCCTCATCACCACTTACAACTACGGCCGATTCGTTGAACAAGCCATCGACAGCGTCTTTTCTCAGGACTATCCGCTCGACAAAATCCAAATCCTCATCGTCGACGACGGTTCCACGGACGACACCTTCGAGCGCGTCAAGAAATACGGCTGCCGCATCGACTACCTCTACAAACCAAACGGCGGCCAAGCCTCCGCATTGAACCTCGGTTTCGCCAATGCTCGCGGCGAAATTGTCGCCTTACTCGATGCCGACGACCTGTTCGAATCCTTGAAACTCGCCCGCATCGCGGATGCCTTCCAACAAGACCCTGCCTTGGGCATGGTCTATCACCGCACGCGTGAGTGGAGGGTCGAGACCAATCAATATCGCGAGTACGAATTCATCGCCATCTCCGGCGACCTCCACAAAGAGCCGGACCGATTTGCCCTCTACACCCCCCAAGTCACCACGTGCGTATGCTTTCGCCGCACGTCCGTAAGTCCGCTTCTTCCCATCCCGGAAAATATCCGCATGAACGCGGACTGCTATCTAGTCGCCCTGATTCCGTTCCTGTCTCCCGTCCTCGCTCTGGACGAATTTCTTTCCGTCTACCGCATCCACGGGAAAAATTCGTTTTACCTTGATGAGAAACAGATTCCCCAGGAGGTTCGCAAGAACCGTCTGCTTACCTGGCAAACCGCGATCGAAGAGATGCGCAAGTGGCTCGCCGCCCACGGGTATACCCAGGACCTTCGTCCCGTCCGATCCCTCTCTATTCAATGGGACATTCTCATTGACCGCGAAGCATTTGCCCTCAACCCGCCCGGTCGCGTCCGCTACTTCCGGCACCTTCTCAAATCCTGCCGGTATCGACTTCCGCTTATGACGTGGCGCCTGGTCTTAATCAACTACCTCGACACATTCGCTGCGTTGGCTGTCGGATATCAAAATTTTCCTCGATGGGAGAAGAGGCGCGAAGACCTGACGCGTTCGGTCCGAACCCTCATGGGCAAGAACTCATCCTCTCGGACTCCCCGACAGAAATGAGTATCGCTTATAGCGACGTGCAGACGTTCTGGATATTTCGACGACTTGTTTTACCACTGCACGCCGGGATAGAGGCTCGCAATGCGCTGGCCGCGGTAGGCAAACTGCCCCGTAATCAGCATGTGCCAGACGGTCTGCGCGCTGCTGTCTTGCGTTACCTCGTAGATGTCTCCTGCCGTCGCTGGACCGCCCGCGGATTCGCAGTATTCCACGTTACCGTTCTTCAGCACCGCCGCATTTCCTCCGAAGACCGAAAACGTCGGCGCCGTGGGATGAAATGTCAGGGTCGCGGTCTTGGCCGTCTCATCCAGTTGCAGCAGCGGCACCGTGCTGTAACACGCCGGCTGCCCGGTGGCACCGCAAATTCCCCCCGACGGGAACAAACGATTGTTCCCATTGTCGAAAAGCACCAGCGAAAACTTTCCTGTCGTGTTGCTGGTCGCAAACGACGGGCCGTGCTGCGCGTAGAACCAGTCCGTCGGGCCCGTCCCTCCCATCAGCGCGAAGTCGCCCTGGAAGCCCAGCTTCCACAGGATGTCTCCCAGGCCCGTTCCATTCGCGTAGTCCACTTTTACCAGCCAGTGCTGGTGCCGGATGCAGACAATCAGATTCCCGTCGTCCGCCGAATAAATCACCGCGTTCGTGTGCGTCCAGTCCGGAAACTGCATCGGGCGCCGGTTGATATCCAAATGGTCGAACTCGTTCCAAAGCCAGACTGGCTTGTGATTCTGGTCCAGGTCAATGATCACGTCCCCGGTTACTGTCGTCCCGGAAATGACCTCCTGCGTGCCGGCAATCACGATCAAGTGGCCGTTGGGAAGCAGCACAAAATCGTGATGCGTCCCGAGGACGGTGAGATTGCATCCTATTCCCGTAGCCGTACAAGAAGCTGCCAGCGCCGCGTTCAGGTCCGCGGCCTTCATCTGCCACACCACTGTTCCTGCCAGGTCCACTTCTTGCATCACCGAATTGAGCCCGTCAACCCCGCCACTGAAATTCATCAGAAAATGCCCATTAGGTAAGAGCTTGATGGGATTTGCCAACAAACCCGTGAGCCCTGGGTTGTAGCCCCATAATAAGTTGCCGTTTAGATCTGAAACGGCCATGGTAAAGAGGGTCGTGCCACCAATTAGATCCAGCAGTTCTACCCCCGGCTGCGGCGTCATCCCCGCCGTTGTCGTCACGGTAATTGCCGGCAATTGTGCCGCGGGGATAGCCCCCGTGGTGAACGTCTGGTCCGCATCCATAAACTGCGACCCGTCGCCGAACTGCACCACTCCCCTCATGTGATACAGCGTGCTGGCTACCATCCCCGCAACGAACAGGCTCACCGCCCCGCCTCCCTGCGGCACGGGCTGCGTCCATGTCGTCAGTCCATAGTTCGTGTCCAGTCCAAACTGCACCGAGACGTTCCCCGCCCCTGCCGGCGCAATCGTATAGAGCGCCACCTGCACGTTGGCCGTCGGCGCCACACTCCCCGGCGCTACCACGTTCGCCGTGGCGCTGGCCGACTTGGTCGTATCTTTCTTGCTGGTGGCTGTCACCGTTACTGTCATGCTTTGCGTTCCCGGCGGCGCGGTGTAATTCCCGTTCGCGTCGATGGCTCCGGCACTAGCCGTCCAGGTGACACCCGTGGTGTCGCTCGTCACGTTGGCCGTGAAGGGCGTGCTTTGCCCCGTTCCAACCGCTGCTGCCTGCGGGCTAACCGCCACG
>QHYN01000016.1 GCA_003224145.1 Acidobacteriota bacterium | reverse complement strand
GTTCTTCCCACACATTTCATCCAGGCTTCCTGCGGAACTTGCCATCTTTCCGACTTGCCACAAACACCGCAGCTCACCCGGGGCCGGCAACTCCTTGCGGAACTGAATTGCCAAGGCTGCCACAAGTTGCCGGGGGTCGAGCGTCCCGCGATGCTCGGCCCGGATCTCTCCAGCATCGGCACCAAAGTCAGCCGCGAATGGATTTACAAATGGCTAAAGCAACCGCGTACGGTTTTAGACAAAGACGGCAACGTCACGGTCAACGGCTATGAGACCGAAGAAGAGCCGCGCATGCCGAAATTTCGTCTGACCGAGGACGAACTTCGCGCGCTCACGGCCTACCTCAGCCTTCAGAAGGCCAACCCTCTCGTGCCGTACAAGATTTCTCCCGCCATCGTTGCTGCCTGGAGCAAGAATCCGGAACTCATCTCACAAGGCGAACTGCGCTTCCGGCAAATGTTCTGCTCCACCTGTCACTCTCTCGCGGTCACCCGTGCCGGTGAAACCAAACTGATCGGTGGCGACATCGGTCCAGAACTGACCAAGGTAGGAAGCAAGGTCAATCCCGATTGGCTGATCACCTGGCTGCGTGACCCCGAAGGCTATCTGCCGCATACGCGCATGCCGCGATACGGCTGGTCCGACGAGGATCTTTACAAAGTCACGCAATACATCACGACGAAACTTGTAGACTCAGACTTGCTCAGCAATGTTCCCAAGCTTGAGCCGCCAACGGAGCAGGAAATCCAACTGGGCCACCGCCTCTTCCTGGAAAAAGGCTGCGCGAGCTGCCACGTCATCCAAGGCTTAAATCCGCAAAAAGATTTTGGCCCGGATCTGAGCGCTCTCGGTGGCAAGAACGCCTCCGAGCTGGAGTTTGGCAGCGCAAAAATTCCGCACAATCTGGTCTCTTACATTCAGGCAAAGCTCCAGGACCCCAGCTCCGTCAATCCCGCTGCGCGCATGCCGCAGTACAACTGGAATCCCTCGGACTTTGATGCTATCACCACCGCGCTTCTCAGTATGAAAGGGCCGCCCCCCACGAGCGCGCTGCAAAACCTGGTCGTGCCACGCAAGGATGTGGCGTTCCACCCCACCGGTTCGTTTGCCGAAGTCTACGAGCGCTACAAGTGCTACACCTGTCACAAATTCAACGGTTATGGCGGGGACCTGGCGCCCGACCTCAGTTATGAAGGCAGCCGCGCGCAGCGCCAGTGGCTCGTGGAGTTCTTAAAGAACCCGCAGACGCTGCGTCCGACCCTCGTTCTGCGCATGCCGCAATTGAATATGAGCGACAAAGACGCGGCTACTCTCGCCGACTACATCTCCATGGTGCTGCAACATCCCGCCGTGAATCCCGCGACGACAGACACCAAGCAGTTCACTCCGGCTTTGGCTGCTCTTGGCAAGCAGCTCTATCAAGTCAAGTATCAGTGCCAGTCCTGCCACACCATCGGCAGCTCCGGTGGATACGTGGGGCCCAACCTCAACAATGCTGGTGGTTGGCTGACGCCTGCGTGGATCGAAGCCTGGTTGAAAAACCCGCAGGCTCTTGTCGCTGACACCATCGAGCCTCGCCGAAACTGTACGGAAGAAGAGACCAAGGCTTTGACCGCTTACCTGATGACCTTGCGGGTCGGAATCAAGCCCCAAAAGACAGCGGGAGTTTCCAATGCGCACCTATCCGCGCAGGGAGCAGGCCGATGAAATCTCGCTTCTTCGGCTGTGCTCTCGTGCTGGTGACTCTGGCTGGCGTGTCCGGGTGCCGCAAGCACACCGAGACCGCCAAAGCCGATCCACTCCTTGCCGCCTACGACACGGAACCCGACTGGACCGACCCACAGAAAATCATTCAGTTGGGTTATCAGCAGGCTCAGGGGCAGCGCATTTTTTACCAGCATTGCGTCTGGTGCCATGCCGATGCCACGCCGGCGGGTCCGTCGAACCGTTCGAATCTCACGCCCGTTCCGCCGTTGCTGAACGATGGCGCCACGCTGAATGCCGAGAGTGACGAATACATGCAGAACATCATCACCCTCGGGGGAAGCGCATTGGGAAAATCAGCGATGATGCCGCCCTACGGTCGGATGCTTTCCGCTGAAGAAATCCGCTCTGTGATTGCCTTTACGCGCGCGATTGCGCAGCCGCCCTATCAGCCTCCTGGCCGGCCAGCTTCGCAATACTCCGCCAAATAGAGGATACTTGTACTTCGACCATGAAACCCAAGTGCTTCGCAGGCTTTGCCATCCAAAAAACGCTGCTCGCCATGGTCTTGCTGCTTGCTTTTTGTGCCGGGCTGGCGTTTGCCCAGGTGAATCCGGCCGAAATTCTGAACCCTGATCTCAAGGCGCTTGAGCAGACTTATTTTCAGCAGTTGATTGCCATCAATCAATCGATCGCCAAGACCAAATTCCCTTTTTCACTTTATCTCAGCCGCTATGTCGGACTGGATCCCGCGCAGCAAGCCGAGGCTGACTCACGCGGCTTGGAATTCGTGCGCTTTCAGGATCGCGTGATTCTGAAGGTCACCGGGAATTACAATGCCGCTTATGACACCCTCCGATTGACGCAAAACGAGCGCGCCGCTGCTACGTTTCGCTCCGTGGTTCTCCCCGTTCTGAGTGTGGTGACTGCGGCTCTGCCGGAGGATTTGGCTTGCGATGGAGTCGGCTTCGAAATCTCCCATCACACGCGCACCAAGGACCGCAGTTACGATTTTGAAGGGAAAGAGATCCTCGTGGTGGTGTTGAACCGTGACGATGCCTGGGCGATGGCTCGTGCGGCTACCGATGCCGAGCGCCAGGAAATCTTGAACCGTTCAAAAGTGTTTCTCAGCGGCGTGGACTATGGTCTTTCGTTGACCGAGCGCGACCCCCTCAACGTTCAAGCGCTTCCGCGATCTGTCCCGGCCAAGCCGGACGCCACTTCTAGTGCGCGCTCCTCCACTCTGGCCTCGCACTCCTCGTTGCTGAAACCCGTGAGTGCTCTACCTTCTGCCACGGCTTCCGCTCCGGCCCCGGTAGAGTCCACACCAGTCGCAACGGCAACAGATCATCCTTCACCTGCGGCTGCCGATCCGCCACCCGCTGCTCCCGTTCCCACGCAAGCGGATGCGGATCGTTTGGACGAAAAATATCAGTCTCAGTTGGCCGCTCTCGCCAAAGAAGGCGCCGCCAAGTTTCATTTTGTCAACTATGCGCCGCCCACCTTTGTGGTTTTTCACGAGCAGATGGCGCTTCAAATGACCCTCAAGAATTCGCTTCCGTTCGGCCCTGCCAAGGGCTCGATCTACAAGCGGGCCGCGCAGAGTTTCGACCTATTTCTCGCCCCGCTGCTGAAAGACATTTCCGAGCGGGTTTCCTCGGATGTGGAATTTCAGCTCTTTGATTTTTCGGTCCTGAACAAACTTTCTCCCGGCGCGAAAGGCACTTCCGAAGCGATTGAATTCATTTGTCCGCGAAGCGCTCTCAAACAATTCGTGAACGCCGAGATTACCAACCAGCAGCTCCTGGATCAGAGCGTTATCCTCGTCAACGGCGTGCGTATCGCCTTAAACCTGCAACTTGTTGAGTAGTCAGGTTCTTTGGCCCGCAAATAGTTGATTCTATAGAGGTGAGATTAGCGGATATCGCCGCCCAAAAAATCGTTGTTGGAAGCTCGCCACTTCCCGCAGTGCCCGTGCATGGTCGTGGCAGACCCCGAGCGGGCTGAACGACAAAGTGCCCGTATCAAACCAAATGTTTCCGCTGTCCGGAATCTGCGACAATACCCACTCGACTCCTTTTCCGATGAATTTGCTCTCCCGTGATGATCGTGGTGTGGTGCTTCCGAGCGTTCCCCATCGCCTCCTCATCGTTGGCTAAGCCGCGCTGCCCAAGCTGAATCAGCTTCTTGACATGCGGAAGCTCTACGGCGAAACACAGCCGGGCTTTTGGATCGACGGCTATTTCTTTGATGATACGAAGGTGAAGGACAACCGCCAACTGAATGTTCATGACCTGGACCAAATTTCGAAGGCCCACCCGGTTGTGGTCCATCACCGCGGCGGCCACACCTCTTATTACAACAGCAAGGCGCTGGAGATGGCAAACATCAACAGGAATACGCCGAATCCGCCGGGGGGAACCTACGACCGCGACGCCGATGGAGAACTAAATGGAAGGATCACGGACCGTGCCCGCGCTGTGTTCAATAACGTTGGCAAGCGGCCAACGTTTACCGAGGATCAGACTGAGCAGCGCAACCGCGATGGGCTCGCATATATTTCGAAGCAGTTCGTTCGCTATGGCCTTACGAGCGTTCACCACGAGGGCGGAGATTTGTCTGCGTTGCAGCATGTGCGCAGGAGGGGAGACCTCCGCCACCGGGTGAGCTATGAGGTCAGCGGGAAGATACTGGACGCGATGATTGCAAACGGGATCATGACCGGCTTTGCTGACGAGTGGATCCGGTTCGGAGCTACTTCCGAGCACACGGCGGACGGGTCTTTTTCTGAGCGCACGATGGCGATCAGCAGGCCCTATCTTGAGATTACGCCGCCGTATCAGGGCAATGTGACGGAGACGCAGGACGACCTGAATGCGTGGGTCGAGCGCGTGCATCGGGCAGGGATTCAAGTGAACTCTCATGCGAATGGGGATGTGGCGATCGACATGGTGCTGACTGCATACGAGCGGGCTCAGCGGGTATATCCACAGCCTGATGCGCGGCCGAAGATCACGCATTGCACGCTGATCAACGACAATCTGCTGAGGCGCATCAAGGCACTCGGCGCTGTTCCCGCGGCATTCACAACGTATGCGTATTACAACTCGGATAAATTCCATTTTTATGGCGAAGATTTCATGAAGCGGTCCATGGCCTATCGTTCTTTCCTTGACGCTGGAATTCCCGCAGCGGCAGGCTCGGACTTCAGTCCGGGGCCGTTCGCGCCGCTGATGGGCATCCAGGGAATGGTGACCCGCACGGGCTGGAATGGTCAGACTTGGGGAGCCAATCAGCGGATCAGCGTGGACGAGGCGCTGCGCGTTAACACACTCAACGGCGCATACGCCTCACATGAGGAAGCAATCAAGGGGTCCATTACACCTGGTAAACTGGCAGACTTTGTCGTCTTGGCGGAAGACCCTCACACGGTGGACAAAGCGAAGGTCAAAGAGATCGAGATCGTTCGCACGGTGACAGGTGGCACGACGGTCTACCAAGCGTGATGCGCTCGCGCGGCCATTTTTGGCACACAGTTGTCACACAACAGTTAGCAAATGAGATCTATTGGCGCCAATGGCAGCGCCCCAAGTTGGGGTCCAAACTGGGGTTCAACTTGCCCGTTTTCGAAGGCCAATTTCGGGGTTAAACGTTGTCCGCCCTGCTTCGCAAACGGACGCTCTAACACACTTGAGAGGTTGTGGACCGCACCGGCAAACTGCAAGAGTGAGTGATCGTTGGTTACTTTTTCTGGGTTGCCTGGCCCTTCATGATCGCTGCACACGCATCCTTAACGGAGTTTCCAAGTTCCCGCGTCGAATCACTGAAGATTGCGTCCCCGTCCCGATTGAATACGGCAACCTTATTCCGGCGACGAAGTGCCCCCTTGCCGCCTTCGTGGTCGAGGATACGATGTTGGTGTCGATGCTTATCGGCCGCAAATGCGATTGCCTTCAGAGGTTGCGTCGGATTCCAACTGCGTGGAACCTCCCTTATGTCGAATAGGCCGCGCAGGCCTTCTCGCAATTTAAGCGCAGCTTTCTCTGTGAATGTCGCCAGGAATATCTCTTCTGGCAGTACTCCATGGAAGACAATCAGGTTTACGGTTCGCCAGAGGGGGGACCCGTGTCTTTCCGGAACCAGGACCTGCGGGCAAGAAAGAACATAATAGTAATTAATTCCCTGATTGCCCATCGCCGATTCGCTGAGTGGACCAAGCAGCCACTCCGCGCTGAACAACGTCGATGGCAGCATGGCCCACAAGCGGCTGTTCCAGTATCCGGGTTGTCGCGGATGAACTCCGTCAGTAGTTCCGCGCGGTGCTCACGCCAGAGAGCGCGAACCTGCTGCTCGCCCGCGATTGCGGGGAAGTCGTTGAAATGGTCGCCGATCAGCAGGACCCGCTTCGAAGCCAGAGTCATTGCCAGGTCCGCTGGCTCGCAGCGCCGCTTCGCTAGCGGCTCGCTCCCGAATCTTCTCTTCCTCCGCCGCAGTCAACAGGCCGTGCCGAATCAGAATCGCGATCGCTTCGAGCCGCTGCTGCTCCCGCGCGGCCGCCCATGCCTCTGAACTTCCGTCAGCAGGGTGAAGCAACGGATGCGGCTCGGGTGCGTCGCCAAAAGCCCACCAGCCCCAAGGTCGGCTACGGTCACGAAATCTGTCGATGTGCCAGCGCAAAATCTCGGTTTTATGCTTCGCCCACTCGCCACGCAAAAAATCCAGCCGGCCGTCCGGCAGCCACGACGGTGGATCGTAGGGGCCGGGCTCATAGCGCCCCTCGACGAAGACCCAAAGATTCCTTTGAATTTTTCCCCATCGGTCTTTCTGGATCGGTTCCATGTGCGACAACGTGTCGAAAAAATCCATACCGCCGGATAAGATTTCGCGGACCTGCGGCGTTAGCCTGTTCCCTTCTCGTTGCGGCTGGCGTCGTCGCTGTCGATTCGTCGGCATACTTTCCTCACCTTCCTCCGTGCGGTCTGCCGGGTAAGTTCAAAGGTTCAAGGTCCAGATTCAAAGCTTTCAGGTTCCGAACCAGCGCCATCTTCGCGTCGCGCTCGACCAGCGTCGCCGGATGCTGCTTTTTCTGCCCGAAGCGATCGCGGATGACGATGCCCTCACGCCGCAAGATCCCCTGCGCCTTGCGCATCCGATCGAAGCACTCGAGCGCCGATCCGAGCAGCAACAGCGCGGCATCGTCGAGCTGCCAACCATCGTTGATTTTTTCCACCACTCGCGTGCTTCCTTCGACAGACCGCGCGGCGGTTTCGGTAAGTTGGAGTTTTTTGCGGAATTTTTCATAAGGTTTCCTTCGCTTTATGCGGTCGAAACTGGCGCGTCGGTTTCGAAGGAGAAAGTCCAAACGATTTTGAGGGGGTATCCCCCGTCAAGGACTTCGCGTACTCTTTCCATGCGGCGAGCGCGTCGGCCACTGTGACTCTCGCAGTCTTCGGGATCGCGCGCGCGTAAAGGGCCACGTCCACTCGTTCGTTGAACTTCAGATACGGTCATCCGATTGTGCGCTCCGCGACCCACGCGCTTCTTGCCGTAATGGTTTTTCAAACGCCGCGTGAACTTGCTCTTGCTCATCACGTACTGATCTTCTTCGAGCCACGTCGTCTTGTAGCGCGCGTAGATCTCGCTGACTAGCAGGTCCTCCTCCTTCGCGTCCTCATAAGTCGCTTCAAGAAACCTAGAAACCTGGTCCTGCTCATCGAGATATTCCTGCGTGCTTTTCTCTGCGCTCGCTGGTAAGGCCAGACGCATGCCGTTCTTCTTCAGTGCGGCAAGCCCGGCTAGCGCGAAATTCAAAATCCCCGAACTGGCTTCCATCAGCCACTCGATGTATGGTTCGAAGGGCTGCTTCTCCCCCGGCGTCAACGTCACATCCCACCGAAGCAGAGCGAAGCGGCGGCGGATCGCTTCGTTGAATTCATCCATCACCGGTTCTTCGTTCGCCGGAATGACGATCTTTGCGGTGGGCTTGAAATTGCTCCGGCGCTGATAGAGCTGGCGAGCGTGCTGCTTCTCGCCACCTGTGTAGTCTTTGATGAATTCTAGATTCCAGTGCTTCCCGACCTGCTCCGCTGCCGAGATGAGCCGCATGCCTGCAAGGTCGGCGACGTCGTTCGCCCCGGCTGCTTGTTCCCCGGCGTTCCTGTTCGGCTGAAAGATGAGCGCCTTCTTGCACTTGAAGGCGTAGTCGCCGAGCACTTCCATCATTACGCGCTGGAATGTCGATTTACCGTTACCGCCTTCGCCTAGAAAAAAGATGAAGCATTTTTCTATCTGAATACCGGTCAGGCACGCGCCGAAGATTTGCGCTAGGCAAGCGCGCATCTCGGAATCCGGCTGCACCCTCTCAAGATATTTGTCCCACCGGAGGCCTGCGACTTCGGGGGCGTAATAGACTGGGGCGCGCTTCGCGACCAGCAGGCCCAGGTCGCCTTCTACTAATTTTTCTTTCTCTCCTTGCAGGTCGAGGATCCCGTTCTCGACGCCGAGCAGCCAGGGGTTGGCATCGAACGCGCCCGGCGGCACGGCAACCGTCTTGCGCGCCCGCAGCACCTGAGCGCAATGGGCGATCTTTACAGCGTTACAGGAATTCAAAGCGTATCGGTGCCGTTCCTTATCCTTTGGGTTAACGACTCTTGCAGTCGTCTCGTACTTCTCGCGCATCGCCAGCTCAATCAATCGCAGTCCTTCCCCGACCTTGTCCTCCCGCCAGCGGCAGTTCTCGTCGGCGACATACCAGATGTCGCCTTCCTTCTGATACTTGATGCGGCCTGGGTAGCATCGCTCGACATAATCGGCATTCCCGCCGTCCGTCAAATGCAAGGTTGCCACCAAGTCCGACGGCGAAAGCAAATCGGCTTTGCTCTTTTTCAGCTTCGCGATAATCTCTTGCTCGTCAGCGCTTTTCATCAATCTCTTTCTTCCAAGTCTGAAACAGGCCGAGTATCGTGGAATCTTCCTCTAGCCACGGGCTAGCCTTTGCGCATGTGAGCCAGTCGAGTATTCGATTGAGTTCCCCTTCTTGGTGGCAGTAGCGGGCGAGAGCATCCCAGGCCGGCTCGCAATCGGGGTATTTCTTGAGCACTTCCGTGGCAATCGCGGCGCTGCGGCCAAGTTGCCGGAGTTCAGTCGAATACTTGCCGATGAGCGAGTCACGCCAGGTCTCGAATCGCGCGATTGTTTTCCGGTACTCGGCGATCTCGCGCGCCTCTTCGCGTCGCCTGCGTTTGCTCTCGGGGTCGGTTGCGACAAGCCCGAGCTCCTTCGCGATGGTGGCGGTGTTCGCTTTCCACTGGCACCGAAAGCAGTGCGCCACTTCATCCGTGTAAGACACCGTTGCGGTCGAGTGACCTGTGCAGTAAACGCAGTCGGCGCGACGCTTGCCGCGCAGCCGGAGACCCGCGCGTTCCAGTAGTTCGGACATGGACAGCGTTGCGATGCTCACGCTTTCACTCCGCAGGCCGCACGGTCTTCCCCGCCATCCAAGCCCGCACGTCACCAACCCGATAGAAAATCGAGCGATTCACGCGGATGTATGGGGGACCTTCGTTTCGCAGCCGGAAAATTTTGAAAGTGATTTTTTGGAAGGGGAACCAGCGGCTGAGCTGTTCGGTCGTAATTATTTGATCATCGGAAACGGGCACAAACGGCGGGGCCGTTCGCTGGCGTTTGTGACCGGCGCGACCTTTTCGGGATGGCATGTCGTTTTTCTCCACGCGCCCCGGGGGTTTTCTTGGGTTCCCCTGGGTACGTGGTTAGTTATCCCCCGGGGAGGGGGATAACTGTAAAACGCATTGTTACCGTTTTTTTGAGGAGGTTTCAGGAGATCCAGCTGGCGGCGAATCGTGAGGGGATGGCAGTTGCGTGCCTTCGCCAGGATACGCAGCGCGGATTTTTTACTCTTCTTATCGGGCCCCGAAGTGAGTCTGTCAAATTCAGGTTTCAATTCGATTGCTCGCTGCTTGCGCTCTTCGGCTGTTCCGAACCTCGCGCGGGCGGCACGTTTCCCCACCCGTCGCATCTTCCAGCCAATTTTCGCGTTGAGGAAAAACTTTTCTCCGAGTTGCACCCTTTGAGTATCACGCCCCATCAAGAAACAAGTCAGCATCGCTTCACGCGTGCGCGGGTCCGCCGTTTGGTGGAATTTATCGAGCCAGCCGAGCGGTGCTAGCACTTGGAAGACCACCGATAAATCACCGGAGATCTCCTTGCCCGGCGCTGCGGGTTGCCCCCGCTCGATTCGACGTGTACCGGCGTCCCACAGGTCGCGCAAAAAGGTATCCTTGAGTGTTTGTTTTTTACTCACGCCCCGCCTCCAGCAATTTCGTTTGCGCAGGTTTTTCGCCCGCAGCGAACATGGCCGTCGTGGCTTTGTCGATCGCGCCGCGCACGGCGTCCACGGACAATCTTGGATAAACCGAAGTGATCCCCGCGGCTTTGTGCCCGAGCATGCGGCTGACAAGATGCAGGGAAACATTTTCACCCGCGGCCCATGCGCCCAAGCTGCGGCGCAAATCATGAATCCGCAGACGGCCTTTTCCTTTTTCGTCGAGCTTCGCATCAGCGAGCAACCGCCGCCACCCGCGCTTGAAACTTACGACATGGCCCGTTCCGCCGGTCGATGCAAAAACCCACGAACTGCGCGGGGTTTTGTCGCCCCCGGCGGCACGCGCGCGCCGTGCAGAGAGCAGGTCCATGGCCCGCGCGACGAGCGGCACGATATGCGCCTGCCGGTTCTTCGTGTTGGGGATCGCCCAGAGCCCGCGCTCCAGGTCCAATTCCGCCCAGCGCATCGCCAGCAAATTCCCGCGCCGCGCGCCGGTGAGCAGCGCAAGCACGACAAAGTCCCGCAAGTCTACGTTTGTTGTTTTGTCCAGCGCCCCGAACAGGAGCGGCAGTTCTTCCGGTTGCAAAAAACGCTCGCGCGAGGCCTCGTGGAACAGTTTCACGCGGCTGGCCGGATTCGTTCCGCTATAGAGGGCCGCGTCGAGGGCCCAGTTGAAAATTGCGCGGAGCAACTGGAGTGTACGATTGGCGGCGTAATGGCTACGCGCAGCGGCTCGGCGTGGCGAGCGAAGGTGTCCCGGGCACCTCGGACGGCGCGCGCGGGGTCTTTGGCGTGCGCCGCGAGGTGTCTTTCACAGTAATCGTCCAGCGCAGCCCCGACGGTGATACGGGTGCGGCGTTGGAACGGATCGGGACCGTCCCAGTCGTTGCCTTTCCAAGCGTTGAGCTTCGTGTTGAGTTCGGAGGCTTTTGCGCGTGCCTGCTCGACGCTCACTTCGGGGAAGTCGCCGAGCATTTTGAAAGTGGGATGACCGGCCACTTTGCGGAACCAATTGAACGAGCGATGTCCCGAAGGTTGGAGCCGGAGACCCAGGCCTTCGATGTTCGTGTCGCGGAAGTGCAATCTTTTTGTGGCGTGTGGGCGAAGTTCTTCGATCCGGCTTTTGCTGAAGTTGAACCGTGTTTTTTTCATCGGATTTACCTCGGGTTTACCTCGGGTTTACCCCCGTATAAACCAGTACCGTCGTCCAGCAAACCACGGCGGTAAACCCAGCCCGGCTATTATCCGGCTAAATCGTGCAAAAAGAAACGATTATAAGCCACGGCAAACCTTTGGGTCGGTCCCCTAAAGGGACTGGCCCCGCGGCTTCGAACCAGAGGGCCGGGAGTTCAAGTCTCTCCGGGCGCGCCACTTCTCCTAAAATGATCGTCTGAGAGATCCCTCGCAAACAGCGCTTCGGGATTTCGCCTGCGGGGCTCCCGCTTCGCTCACGCCCGCAAACCGGCTCAACTTTATTTTGGTGCGGGCCTGGTGAATCCCTGCGCTTCCAACCAGTAATAGAATTCGTCAATCCAGTGATCGCTGCTGGTACACTGCTTGCGCATGCCGAAGCCATGGCCGCCAGCGCTGAAAATGTGAGCTTCCGGTTTGTAGCCCGCCGATTTTAACGCGTCATAAAACTTTATCACGGCGCCGAGGGCCAAGGCATCGTCCTGCGCCCACGCTAGAAAAACAGGCGGCAGTTTTGCGGGAATGGCCGACATCACGCCAAACGGTCCACCATAGATGGGTGCAGCAAAGTTTGGACGTGCCGCGGCATCCTGCTGGAGCAGAGCTGCGCTGGCCACCATGGCGCCTGCCGAGAAACCCATAAAGCCGACGCGGTCGGGAGAAATGCCCCATTCCGCGGCGTGCTGCCGAACTACTTTGAGTGTTTGAATTCCGTCGGCGATGCCGTACTTGCCAGCTTCGTCCATGTTCAGGTCGGGCGGGATACCTTCCCGGCGCTTTTCGATAATCCGATACTTGAGCACGAAGGCGGCAATGCCTTTGTTCTGAAGCCAGCGCGCCACATCGTGGCCTTCCATATCGATAGCCAGCGCCACAAAAGCTCCGCCGGGAGCGATGATGATGCCGGTTCCCGTGGCCTTGGCTCGCTCCGGAAGGTAGACCGTCAAAGTTGGTGTCACCACGTTAAAAACCACGGTTCCGAGAGGAGTATTCTTTTCCACCCTTTCCTTCTGCGTCCACGTCTCGGAACCTGGGGATGCGCCAGGCCATATGTTCAACGTCTGCGCGTTGCAGCAAAGCGCCATGACAAACGTTAAGACGATTGCGCGAGCTATAGCGAACGACATTCGCCACATCTTGTTTCTCTCCTGCTTTGTTCTGATGAGCGTTCCAGCTGAGCTAGCGTGCTGGTTATGGGCGACCCATCTGTGCTTTTCTTAGCTTGCCACCTCGCAACTATACAGCATTCCCGAATGACGCTATGTTCCTGCTTCCCCCGGACTTCGCGCGGAGTTAAGCTGTGGTTTCTCGGAAGGGGAAGAAAAGAACGGGTCTAAAGACCCGCCACTACATTGCCGGAGGTAAATATTTATGAACGGAAATGGGCGGACGATTCATGGTGCATGGGTCTTGGCATTGGCAGCCGGAGCGGCACTGGGTACGGGGTTCACTTCTCGCGGGGTTGAAAAGCTCAACATTCAAGAGTTCAAGACAAGACCCTTTCCGCCGCCTCCCAAATTCCCTCCCGACCTCAACGTTGGCGAACTGAGAGTCACGATCAAAGAATGGGAGGTGCCGACAAAGGGCGCGCATCCGCATGATCCCGCCGTGGGCATGGATGGCGCGCTGTGGTTCACCGAGCAGATGCAAAACAAGATCGGGAGGGTCGACCCGTTCACGGGAACGTTCAAGGAGTATCTTTTGAAGGTAGAAAACTCGGGCCCGCATGGATTGGTGGCGGATAGCGAAGGCAACATCTGGTTTACAGGAAATTTTGCGGGGTACATCGGCAAACTCGATCCGAAGACCGGTACGGTGACGGAATACAAAATGCCCGATGCGAAGGCGGAGGATCCGCACACGGCGGTCTTCGACTCTGAAGGAATCCTGTGGTTTACCGTGCAGGCGGGCAACTTTGTCGGGCGGCTAGACCCCCGGAGTGGAAAGATCGAGCTACAGAAAGTTCCCACGGCGAACGCGCATCCCTATGGAATTCAAGTGGATGGCCGGGGTGTGCCATTTTTCTGCGAGTTTTTTACCAACAAGCTGGCGAGCATCGATCCCAAGACCATGGCTATTCGGGAGTACGCGCTGCCGGAGGGCGTGCGCCCGCGAAGGATGGCCATCGACGCAACGGACCACGTTTACTTTACGGATTACGAGCGCGGACACTTGGGACGGCTGGACCCGAAGAGCGGCGAAGTGAAAATGTGGAATTCGCCGGGAGGTGCGGGAGCAAATCCGTACGGCATTGCCATCACGCCGGATGGAATGGTTTGGTACAGCGAGTCAGGGGTAAAGCCAAATACGATGGTCCGCTTCGACCCCAAGACGGGAACAATGGCGCGTACTACTATTCCTTCCGGCGGCGGAACGGTTCGCAATATGGCTGCAACCGCGGACGGCCGGGTGTATATTGCTTGCAGCGGCGTGAACAAAGTGGGCGTCGTGCAGCCCGCCCGCTGATCGCCCCTTCCGCAGCAGCGCATCGTGCCGTGGAGGAAGTCATGACCGGAACAGCCCTAAAGCCCCAGGAACAAACCTGCCAGGGAGTCTCGCGCGTGGATGAACCTTGCGACCATAGCGCGCAGCAGTATTGCGAGCGCTGCGGCCAATGGTTCTGTCGCGCGCACTATCCCGATCCGGAATGGCACACCTGCGCGCCGGAGCAGGGCCACGTCTGAACGCCGCCCGGGCCGCAGGCCCCCAAGGGGCGTTGGCAATTGCACAGCACGTTGTGTGTGAATTCTTGACGGAGAAGCCCGCCTCCGTTAGCGTCAGAAGGTGCGGAGCGCGGCGCGCTTCGCGCGCAAACGGCGCAAAATTTCCTGACGAGAGATTCTCTTGGGCAACGCGATCATCACGCTGACAACAGACTACGGCACCAACGATCATTTAGTCGGTACGCTCAAGGGCGTCATTCTCAAAATCAATCCCGACGTGACGCTCGTAGATATCACGCACAATGTCACGGCTTTTGATTTGCTCGATGGGGCGTTGGCCATTGGCTCGGCCTATGCCTATTTCCCTCCAAAGACGATTCACGTGGTGGTGGTGGATCCGGGCGTGGGCACGGAGCGCCGGCCACTGCTGGTTAGCGCGGCGAACCAGTATTTCGTGGCGCCGGACAATGGCGTCTTATCCGTCGTCTATGAACGCGAGCAAGAAACTTTGGTCGTCCGGCACGCGAATGCAGAGCATTATTTTCTTCAGCCCCTCAGCAAGACGTTTCACGGCCGGGACATTTTTGCGCCCGTGGCTGCCTGGCTTTCCAAGGGCTGGCAGACCGCCAGCATGGGAGAGGAGATCACCGACTACAAACGCTTCGCACTTCCCCGCCCCAAGGAGGCCGACGGAGCCGTGAACGGAGTGATCCTGCGCGCTGATGCTTTTGGCAATTTGATCACCAACTTCCGGCAAGAGGACTTACCGGAAACTGTCCTCCATGACGGAGCCATTAAATTACAGGTAGGAAACCAAGCGGTGAGCCGGTTTGTCGAGACGTTTGCGCAGGGGAATAACAGCGAGCCCTTCGCCTATTTGGGATCGAGCGGTTTCCTCGAAATTGCGGTGAACAAAGGCAATGCGGCACGCACGCTGGGCCTGGGCCGCGGCATAGCCGTGGTCCTCACAAAATAGCACCTTCCTCTCAAGAGCATTCCACGTCCGGCCCATTTCTTTCAGCGCGAAAACTCTTGCGCCGCCATCTGCGAGCGTGTTCGCGGGTCGAGCCAATCGCGCCACGCATCCCCCAACAAGTTGAAGGAAAGCACCGCAGTCATCACCGCCAAGGCTGGAAAAACAACTATGTGCGGCGCGTCGAAGACGTGGCCGCGCGCATCGTTCAACATGGCGCCCCAGCTGGGAATGGGGGCGAGCACGCCGAGGCCGAGGAAGCTCAGCGTGCCTCGCGCGTCGACCGGGCAGTGGCTTTGCGTTACGAGTGAAGACTTTCCTAGGCAGCGGCTGGCGCCGGTTGCTTCCGCCTGTGCCAGTAACCCAAGGCCGCAAACAGAAGGACCGCCGGCACGCCGGTCAGTCCGCAAACGATGAAGAAAATCCCGTAGGCGTGAATGAGGCCGTGCGTGTGGCTCAGGCTTTGGACCATTGCACCGGAAAACCCCTTCAAGATTTTTCCCAGCCAGGCATAGGTTGAACTCAATAGCGCATACTGCGTGGCGGTGTATCCCAGATTGGTGAGACTCGACATGTACGTAACAAGCGCGACGCCGGCAAAGCTAAGGCTGAAATTGTCACCGACCATGACGACAGCGAAGAGACGAAGGCTCAAGCCCCAGAACGCCAGAGTCGCGAACGCGGCAGTCGCGGCCGCCTGTAAAATGCCCCCTATGATGAGCGCACGCATGTTGCCAAGCTTGAGCGAGCAGAATCCGCCCGCGGCGATGCCTGCAAACGTAGCGATGAGCCCGATGGAGCCGCGTATCGCTCCGACGGTTGGCTTCGCTAGACCGAGATCGACGTAGTAGGGACTCGCCATCGGCCCCATCATGAAGTCCGGTATCCGGTAAAGGCTGATGGCCGCTAGCATCACAAGCGCCACCCAGCCGTGTGCGCGGAAGAAGGCGATGAACGGTCCCACGACAGCGTCGAAGAAACGCGTCCAAAGCGGCGCTTCGCGCTTTTCATCCATCACCGCATTCGCGCGCTCCGGTTCCTTTGCAAACCAGGTCGCGATCACTCCAATGGCCATACATGCGCCGTAGATACCGTAGGACATGCGCCATCCCACGGCCGCTGCCACGATGAGGATAAGGGAATCCGTAGCCAGGAGCGCCAGGCGGTAGCTGAACTGATAGGCAGACGCGAGGAGGCCTTGTTCTTCTCCGTCGTCTGCGGATTCAATTCGCCAGGCATCGACCACAATGTCCTGTGTGGATGAGGCAAACGCGACGACGAGCGCAAAAGCACCAAGCCGGGCGAGCCCGGCCTTCGTGCCAGTTCCGCCCATGGCGGCCAGCGCCAGCCCGACGACGATCTGCGAGAACATCATCCATCCGCGCCGATGTCCAAGCCGTTTAAACAACGGCAAGTCGACGCGATCCATCACGGGCGCCCACAGGAACTTCAGCGAATATGCAATGCCCACCCAGGAAAGAAACCCGATAGCCGTCAAGGAGGTGTGTTCATCGCGCAGCCAGTAGCCGAACGTATTGCCGACCAGATAAAAGGGAAGGCCTGAAGAAAACCCGAGCAACAACATCGAAAGCGTTTTGGGCCGCAGGTAATCGGCGAGCCGGTGCTTGTGCGGACTCACGCCTTCATTGTCTAGCGGGGCCTCACGAAACTCAACGAAGGAATCGCGATGGTTGCGCAAACCACAAGTCCGAGAAACGCGAGCTGCAAGGTGGCGGGGTAGCGCTCGAAGATAACCCGGCGCACCGGCACTTGAAACTTGAACGATTGGCCGAAATCGCCGTGGGCGACTTGCCAAACATAGCGGCCGTATTGCGTGTGCAGCGGCAGATCCAGGCCAAGCGCGTGGCGCAATTGCGCCACTTGGCCCGGGGCAGCTCCCTCTCCCAGCATTGCTCCACGGGATCGCCCGGGACGATGTGAATCATCAAAAATACCAGCGTCAGCACCAACCAGAGCGCTGGAAGAGCCAAAAGAACTCGTTTGAATATGTATCGCGCATTCGTTTCGAATCGCTCAGGAATCCCGCGATGAACTCTTCAGGCCTTTTGCGGGTTGCAGCATGGCTTCTGCAGGCAGCGATGTTTCGCTTTCCGGCGAACGCACACGCTGAATCTTCACTTGCGCCACACGTTTTCCATCCATTTCCACGACCGAGAAACGATAATTTCCGTACTCAAAACTCTCTCCACCCTTGGGAATAAAACCCAACTGGGCGAGCACAAAGCCGCCAACCGTTGCGTAAGCCGGATCCTCCGGCAAGGTAATATTGTATTGTGCGTCCAGGTCGCGAACATTCAGGGCAGCGTCAAAAATCAGTGCCCCGTCGGCGAGCGTGAGCGGCTTTTCCACGACGTCAAACTCATCATGAATCTCCCCCACCATTTGTTCGAGGATGTCTTCCATGGTCACCAGCCCGAGAATGCTACCGAATTCATCCACAACCAGGGCCATGCCGACGTGTCGCGTTCGCAATTCAAGAAGTAATTCACTGGCGGGCTTGGTCTCAGGCACGATGAGGATTTCGCGCAAGACACGACTCAAATCAAAAGCCGGCGGCGGTATATTTTCTTCAAGCCGGCGTTCCCGGTCGAGGAGAACCCACATCATGTCCTTGATATGCACAAACCCCAGGATGTGGTCTTGCGATCCGCGGTAGACGGGGATGCGCGACCGTTGCGTGGTTGCGAAGGCGCGCATCACTTCATCGAGGGTGGATTCGATGGGCAAGGTGTGCATATCCGGCCGGGGCACCATGATCTCGCGCACTTGGATTTGCGAAAGTTCGATGGCGCTCAAAATGAATTTTTCCTCTCCTGCGGCCAGCAACCCGCGCTCGCGCGCTTGCTGAATTTGGATCTGCAGCTCTTCGGTGGAGTGGGCGACGCCGTGCACATGCGCCGCCGAAACGCCCAGTGCTTTCACAATGGCACCGGATACACCGTCTAACAGATCGATGACCCAGCGGAAGGTATTGAGGAACCACCGAAACGGGAAGGCCACCAGTAGAGCGACCCTTTCGGCACGCGCAAGACTGACCGTCTTCGGAACCAGTTCGCCAATCACCACGTGTAATGCGCTCAAAAGGGCAAACGCGCACGCCAGCGCGATCGCGTGCGCCAACAAAGCGGTGTGTGTCCCAGACTCGCCCTGCCACATCGCCTGGAAAACCTTGGCCAGGGTGACTTCGCCGAGAGCCCCGATGGCCAGGCTGGTGAGCGTGATTCCGAGTTGGACACCCGACACGACCCGGTGCAGGTCCCCCAGTAGCGCTTCGACAACGCGTGCCCGGGCGTTTCCCTTGGCCACCAACTGGCGGATGCGCGACAGTCGCACGGCCACCAGCGAAAATTCCGTCGCGGCGAAGAAACCATTGAGCGCGACCAACGCCAGCACGCCAATCAAGCGCACCGCGAACATAGGCAGAAACCTTCTCCTTGCCGCATTGTAACAGCACTCGCGCTCGATTCTGGAGAGGTTGCGCGCCGGACACGGACCGATGGCACCTGCTTGTCTTTGCTTGGAAGAAGTGGCTGTCCTCTAGCGAAAATCAAAATTTGACCTACGAGGTTGACAGCGGGCTCTCCAACTTCTTAGGATATTATTTCGCCCTTCAGGTTTGGGCGAATTGTCAAGCAGAGCGCGACAGTTTCAGGTTTGAACTTCTTTCTTCCTACTTGAAAAAAACTATGATCACGGTGAGTGAGCTTACAAAAAGGTACGCACGCAATACCGCTGTGGACCATATCTCCTTTGAAGTGGAGAAAGGCCAGATCGTGGGCTTTCTTGGACCGAACGGGGCGGGCAAGACTACCACGATGCGCATGTTGACATGCTTTCTGCCACCCACCTCGGGCAAGGCAACCGTGGCAGGCTTCGATGTTCTCGAGCAGCCACTCGAAGTCAAGAAGCGCATTGGCTACCTCCCGGAAATGCCCCCGCTCTATCCCGAGATGCGCACCCTGGAATACCTGACGTTTGTCGGCAACCTCAAGGGTCTCTCCGGAGCCGAACTGCGCCAGCGCGTCGAAACAGCCTGCGAGCGTTGCGCCATCACTGATGTGAAGAACAAGCTGCTCGGCAAGCTGTCGAAAGGCTACCGCCAGCGCGTGGGCTTGGCCCAGGCCTTGCTTCACAATCCCGACGTACTCATTCTCGACGAGCCCACGGCGGGCCTGGACCCCAAGCAGATCAACGAGACGCGCGACCTGATCAAGAGCCTCGCGGGCGACCACACCATCATCCTGAGCACGCACATCCTTTCCGAAGTCGAGCAGACCTGCCAGCAAGTGATCATCATCAACAAAGGAAAACTTGTAGCCACGGACTCCGTGAATAACCTGCAAAGCCGCGCACGAGGGGCCGAGTCGGTGCTCGTGGAGATTGCTTCTCGAGATGGGACGCTGGAGGCCGCCGCTGTTCGCGAACGCCTCGAAAAGGTTGCCGGTGTGAGCCGCGTGACGTTCAAGGAAGCACGCTCATCCGGTGCCACCTTTGAAGTGGAGAACCGCAAAAGCAGCTTTGTGCGCGGCGATTTGGCGCGCGCCATCGTAGAAGCAGGCTGGGACCTGAATGAGCTGCGCCCCACGGCAGTAAGCCTCGAAGAAATCTTCCTGCAACTCACGCGCGAGCAATCCGAGACGCCTGGCGGTGCGGAAAAGACAAAGGGAGCAGCACAATGAGGAACATGTGGGTCATCTGCCGCAAGGAGCTGCGCAGTTATTTTGTTTCGCCCATCGCCTACATCCTGTTCATCATGTTCGCGCTAATCTTTGGCTGGTTTTTCTGGAACATGCTGGGCGCATTCGTGTTCTACAGCATGGCTGCGCAGATGCGCGGCGAGATGTTTCCCATGAACATCAACGAGCAGATTGTCCGGCAATTGCTCGGCAACATGAACGTGATCGGCCTCTTCTTCATCCCCATCATGACGATGCGTCTCTTCGCTGAGGAAAAGCGTAACGGCACCATTGAACTGCTGGCGACCTCACCGATTCGCGACGGCGAAGTGATTCTCGGAAAGTGGCTGGCCTCTGTTTTTCTTTACGCTGCAATGCTGCTGCTGACTGGACTGAACTTTGTCTTCCTCTTCAAGTACGGAAATCCGGATTGGAAACCAGTGGCAGTGGGCTATCTTGGGATGTTGCTTCAGGCGGCCGCCATGCTGGCCATCGGCACGTTTATTTCCACGCTGACAAAGAACCAGATTATCGCCGGCGCTGCCACTTTCGGCGTCTGCCTTCTCATTTTCGTGCTCGGCTGGGTTGGCGGCTACGAGTCCTCCACCTGGGCGCAAGTGCTCACGTACATGTCCGTGACCACGCACATGGAATCGTTTGCCAAAGGTGTTCTCGACTCAAAAGACGCCGTTTATTACCTGACAGTGATTTTTCTGGGACTCTTTCTCACGGCGCGATCTCTCGAGTCCCTGCGGTGGAGGTCTTAAATGAACCTTCAACTCCTTAAAGCCAGGCAGACCAAGTACGTGGCTTACGCAATCCTTTACATCGCGGTCGTGCTGGCCGCTATCACAGCGGCAAATGTCCTGGCCAACCGCTATGACAAGACCTACGACGCAACGGCCAACAAGCGCTACAGCCTCTCCGAACAAACTGCGAAAATCGTCAGGAGCGTAAAGGAAGATGTGCGGCTCACTTATTTCGACCAGGGCACGCGGTTCGAGCGCGCCAAGGATCAATTGCAGTTGTACGCCAACCTCTCCCCCAGAGTTCACGTTGAATATGTCGACGCCGACAAAAAGCCCCAACTCGCCCGGGAATTGGGGGTCAAGAATTATGGCACCACCATCGTGCGGATCGGGGCCAAGAAAGAAGAAGCAAAAAGTACCAGCGAAGAAGACATTACCGGTGCTTTTATTCGCGCCCTGAAAGATAACACGCGCACGGTCTGCTTCGTCACGGGCAGCGGCGAACATCAGATTGACGATACGGACCGCAGCGGTTATTCGCGGTTTCGCGACCTCCTCGGCAAAGAGGAGTACACCCCAAAGTCCATCAGCCTGCTGCAAAAAGCAGAAGTACGGGCTGATTGCACGGTATTGGTCGTCGCGGGGCCGACCGGGGATTACCAGGCGCCCGCTGTCGACGCCATCAAGAAGTACGTCGAGGATGGCGGCCGCGCGCTCTTTCTTTTGGGCCCTCCGCTGAAAATGGGGCGTTCGGAAATTGCCGACAATGATGCGCTCACGGGTCTCTTACAGAGTTGGGGCGTGACTCTCGACAAAGATTTGATTCTCGATCTCAACCCGATCGGACAGCTTGCCGGGCTGGGCCCGCAAGTTGCGCTCGTGACCAGTTACGATTCGCACTCCATTGTGAACGAAATGAAGGCCTCGGCAACCGGATTTCCTTTCGCGCGCTCGTTGGACATGAAAAGCGCGGACAAGACCACCGTGGACAAACTCTTTGGATCTTCGGAAACCAGCCTGGCAACGACCAAGTTGAATTCCCCGGCAATCGATCCCAACGACCCCAAGAACCGCAAGGGTCCGTTGACCATCGCCGCCGCAGGTTCTTACAAGACGGGCAAAGAAAATTCGCAAGGCCGCTTTGTCGTCATCGGGAGCTCCGACTGGGCCGCGAATTCGTTCATCAATTTCAACGGAAATCGCGACTTGGCCATGAACACGATGAACTGGCTGTCTTCGGACGAGGACCTGATTTCTATCCGCCCCAAGGACCGCGATGACCGGCGCGTCACCATGACACGGTCACAGCTCAATTGGGTGGGCATCACCAGTCTCGGCCTCTTGCCTCTCGCAATCGTGATCGCTGGAGTCACAGTGTGGTGGCGGCGAAGGTAAGACGCGCGATTCAACGCGCGAAAACATTCTCAGGAACGATCCCATGAAGTCACGAGGTCTTCTCGTCGCGGCCATCGTTTTGGCGGTATTATCTGGAACGCTTTACTGGTCCAATCATCGGAAACCAGCCGAGAGCAGTGCGAGTTCAGCGGCAGAGACATCTCCCAAAGTTCTCGACCTCAAGCCAGCGGACGTCACCGGTATCAAAATCTCCAAAAAGAGCGCCGAGGATTTGACGCTTGCCAAAAACGACGCGGGCCAGTGGCAAATTACCTCTCCAAAACCACTGCCGGCGGACCAGGATGCCGTTTCCAGTCTGCTCTCGACTCTTTCGCCGCTCAACTCCGATCGCGTCGTCGAAGAAAAGGCCACGGACCTGAGCCAATACGGCCTTGCGCAGCCGTCCATTCAACTCAGCATCACGGAGAAAAACAAGAAGTCCGAGGCGTTGCTTTTTGGTGACGACACACCCGCAGGCCATGGCGTTTATGCCGCCCTGGCGGGGGACCCCCGCGTGTTCATCATCGCGAGCTACCATAAATCCAGCCTGGACAAAGGCTCGAACGACCTGCGCGACAAGCGCCTTCTCCCTTTCGATTCGGAGAAACTTAGCCGCATTGAATTGACCGCCAAAAAAGAAACCGTCGACTTCGGCCGCAGCAAAGATCAGTGGCAAATCCTGAAGCCCAAGCCGCTTCGCGCGGACCAGTCTGCCGTGGAAGACCTTGTTCGATCCCTTCGCGATGCAAAGATGGAACTAACCGCATCCGATGATGAGAAAAAATCCGCGAGCGCTTTCAATTCTGGCACCCCGGTGGCCACCGTGAAACTAACGGACGTCTCCGGAACGCAGGGACTTCAGATACGCAAGAGCAAGGACGACTATTACGCGAAATCAACCGCGATGGCGGGCATCTACAAGGTAGCAAACACCGTCGGCGCCTCAACCGACAAGAGCCTCGACGACTTTAGAAACAAAAGGCTTTTCGATTTCGGCTTTGTCGATCCAGACAAAATCGAAGTTCACGATGGCGCAAAAAGCTACTTCCTCACCCACAGCGGTACCGATTGGTGGTCAAACGGCACAAAAATGGACGAAAGTACCGTGAGCACGCTGGTTGGCGCAATCCGCGATCTTTCCGCCAGCAAATTTCCCAACAATGGCTTCACAACGCCATCCCTCGACCTGACGGTTACCACTGACAGTGGAAAGCGCATAGAAAGAGTGCTTATCGCAAAAAATGGTGATCGCTATGTCGCTAAACGGGAGAATGAACCTGCTCTCTATGAATTAAGCGCCGCGTCCCTCACGGATCTTCAAAGCTCCGCTGCCGCCCTAAAGCCAGCACCTCCGGCAAAAAAGTAGCCGGAACTCCCTGCTAAGCCAGGCCCACTCCGAACTCTTGGCTTAAGTTTGTTCTGACTCTGCAAAGATCGTCAGCTCGGCGTCGCCTGCTCAGATCGTCCTGCTTAGATTCCATAAAATCTCAGGGCGATTTCTCTTGACGGTGAGTAGGTGGCTGTGGTATTGTAACTCCTGGGAAATCACGCGGATTTTGTAAAGCGGCAGTCATCCTGCCGCTTTTTCTTTTTCCCTAACTCCTTGCCGCGTCCCAGCCAAAAGCAGAATCAGGAGATGGGGGGAGACCAAAATCTTGCGCCATCTTGATGCATTCCAACACCTTTATAATCAACACCTGTGGAAGTGTTGATTATAAACAACTTACAGAAATCCTAAGTCCTTTAGAATCCGCACTTACAAAAAACAGGGGGGTGGGGGTGCATTGAGTTGCGTGCCTAAGACGGCTCCTCTAGACTTATTTTTGTCCAGGCTGCGCGGGAGTGGACTTGCGAACCTTTCTCCGAATCTCCTTTTGGATTGTTGCTCTCTTCGTTGTTTTCGCCGGCGTGGTCGTCTGGTGGTTTGTCTACCGCCCGCTGCCACAGCTCGACGGGAGCATTTCTCTTCCCGGACTTCAGCACGAGGTCACGGTCGACCGCGACCGCTGGGGCGTGCCGCACATTCGCGCCGCATCGGTCGAGGATCTCGCCGAGGCGCAGGGGTACGTCATGGCGCAAGACCGCCTCTGGCAGATGGACTTGCTGCGGCGCCTCGCGCGAGGCCAGCTTTCCGAAATTCTTGGTTTGAGGACGCTTGCGACTGACAGGGATTTTCACACCCTCGGGCTCGGCCGCGCCGCGGACCGCGATGCCACGCTTCTCGAGCCCGAAGCTCACAAGATTATCGAAGCCTATGCCCGCGGCGTAAACCAATTCATCGAGCAGCACCAGAACAACCTTCCTTTGGAATTCTCGCTCCTCGGTTACAAACCGCAGCCCTGGCGGCCCTCCGACACGCTGGCAATTTCCGGCTATATGTATCGGACGCTGACCAGTACCTGGGAACGAGAACTGAACCGTGCCAGAGTTACGGAGCGCGCGGGACCGGAACATGCCAAAGACCTCTTCTCCTCGGAAGCCGCACTGGACCATTTCGTTGTCGGCGACCCCAACGTACTCAATGACGGCTCCCAGCGCTCTGCTGTCGATCCCGATGATGACGATGATGACGACATGCAGCCGGACACGGTTCTCAAGGCAAGTCTGAACGGTAAGGGGAACATCCCTATGCCGGACAGCGCCCCCGACCTGACCTCGGCTCTCGCGCAGTCGATGCACGAATTTCTTGCCGCATCCCGCAACGAAATTCGCCAGGGCTTGGGTAGCAATAATTGGGTAGTTAGCGGTGCTCACACGGCTACTGGAAAACCCATTCTGGCCAACGACACGCACCTTGAGCTGACGATTCCTCCGATCTGGTACGAGATTCATTTGACCGCCCCGGGCTGGGACGTCGAGGGTTTTACCTTGCCCGGCGCGCACATGATCATCATCGGCCATAACGACCGCATCGCCTGGGGCTTCACCAACAACGGCGCCGACGTCCAGGATCTTTACATCGAAACGTTCAATCCCGCTTTGCCGCGCGAGTATCGCGTCAACGGTGCCTGGGCGAAGGCACAGATTTTCGACGAAACCATTCACGTCAAGGGCCAGCCCGACCAACACTTACAAATCACTATAACGCGTCACGGCCCCATCATGCATCGCGAAGGGGATAAGGGCTACGCCATGCGCTGGACCGCCACTGAGCCTGGAGGCCTTGCCAACACGTATAACTGGCTCGGTAAGGCCCGCAACTGGAAGGAATTTCGCGACACCATGAAGCGTGTCTGGGGCCCTGGGCAAAACGCGGTCTATGCCGATGTGGAGGGCAACATCGGCTACATCATGGCCGCGCGTGTGCCCATTCGCAAGAAAGGCCACGGCGAAGTTCCTGTTCCGGGAGACACCGACGACTACGAGTGGACCGGCTACATTCCCTTCGATCAGCTCCCGCAGGCACTCAACCCGGAGAGCGGGTTCATCGTCACCGCC
>QHYN01000015.1 GCA_003224145.1 Acidobacteriota bacterium | reverse complement strand
GCGAGCGACATTTTCCGCGCGCCCCATCTCCGGCGACATCGCTCCGCGCAGCAGCGGAATTCCCGCTCGCGAACGCTCTCCAAGCCACGGGCAATTTTGCTGATGATGCCGCGCTGCCGATCCGAAGTCCCACAAAATCGGCTCATCGTTTTGTGGCAGCAGCGTGAACCGGCTGATCTTGTCCTGCGCCCACGTTCCAATATGCGTCGCCGTGATATAGCGCACATTGTTCATGTCGAAACAGAGCAGCGCGCCCATCTCCGATTTTGCCAGCAGTGCTTTGGCCCGCGCCAGCCGTTCGCATCGCAACCGGTCAAAATCGATGCGATTCTCCCAATCTACCGCCATCGGCCCGTACGTTTTCAGCGCCATGTCACACCTCCTGCCCCGCGGCTCTCACGCCTTTCCGCAAAGCGTCCGCGCCGCCTCAAATACCCTTTGCTCCGTTGGCACGGTCATATCCTCCAGCGGCGGTGAAAACGGAATCGGCACGTGCATCGCCCCCATGCGTTTCACTGGCGCTTCCAAGCTATAGAACGCGCCTTCCGCAATCACCGAAGCAATCTCACCGGTCACGCCATACCGCCCGTAGCCTTCATCCACGACCATCGCCCGCGAAGTTTTCTTCGCCGATTCCACCAGCGTCTTCTCATCCAGGGGCCACGTTGTTCGCGGATCAATCACTTCCGCGCTCACGCCAATTTTCTCCAGCATTTCTGCAGCGCCCAGGGCCACTTGCACCATGCTGCTCGTCGCTACGATGGTAATGTCCTCGCCCTCGCGCCTCACATCTGCCACGCCAAATGGAATCGTGTATTCTCCCATCGGCACCGGCCCTTTCAGCTTGTACATCATCTTGTCTTCGAAAAAGACCACCGGATTCTCGTCGCGAATCGCTGTCTTCAACAATCCCTTCGCGTCGCGTGGCGTCGAGGGCATCGCTACTTTCAATCCCGGCACGTGGCTCACCCATGCATGCAGCGATTGCGAATGCTGCGCCGCCGACCGCCGCGCCGCTCCCAACGTCGTCCGCAAAACCATCGGCACTTTCCACGTTCCGCCCGACATGTAATGCACTTTCGCGGCTTGGTTCACCAGTTGGTCCATCGTTAGTGTCAAAAAATCCCCGAACATGATGTCCACCACCGGCCTCAGCCCGGTCATCGCCGCCCCCACTCCCATTCCCGTGAAGCCGGCCTCCGAAATCGGCGTATCCAGCACGCGTTCGCGGCCAAACTCCTCCACCAACCCCGACAACACCTTGAACGGCGTTCCTGCTTCCGCCACGTCCTCGCCGAAAATGCAAACACGAGAATCCCGGCGCATCTCTTCCGCGAGCGCTTCGCGGATGGCCTGCGCAAACGTCAATTCTCGTTCGGCAGCTTCAGGCATAAACGTCTTGATCGGCCTCCTCCGGACTCGGGTACGGCGCGCCAATCGCAAACTCCACTGCCGCTTTCATCTCTGCCCGCACTTCCTTCTGAATCTCACCCAGTTTTGCCGCTTCGGTAAATTTTTGTCCGGTCATCCACGCCGCAAAGTTCTGGATCGCATCACGCTTCGTCTTCCACTCCTGCTCTTCTTGCTTCGACCGGTAATACTCGCGGTTGATGTCGCCCACGTGGTGCCCTGTGTAGCGATACGTATTGCAAACCATAAACGCCGGGCCTTCTCCCTTGCGAGCGCGATCCACCAGTCTTTGCGCAACGGCATAGACCGCCCGCACATCCTGCCCATCCACGTTTTCCGCGGGCACACCGAACGCTTTCCCGCGCGCGAGGATATCGCCCGCTGTCGTCTCCGAATAATGCGTGTATTCGTTGTAAAGATTGTTTTCACAAACGTAGATCACCGGCAGTTTCCAAAGCGCCGCCAGGTTCATGACCTCGTAAAGAACGCCTTGCCCGAGCGCTCCTTCGCCAAAAAAGCACACCGTCACATCATCTTTACCCAGCCGTTTCGATGCCAGTGCGGCTCCGGTTGCGATGCCCGCGCTTCCTCCCACGATGGCATTCGCCCCAAGATTTCCTGTGGCCGGATCGGCAATGTGCATCGATCCGCCCTTGCCTCGGCAATACCCCGCTTCTTTTCCCAGCAGCTCGGCGAACATGCGGTCCGGGGAAGCGCCCTTGGCTAGGCAATGCCCGTGCCCGCGGTGTGTGCTGGTGATGTAGTCGGTCTGCCGCAGGGCTTCACAAATTCCCACCGCAACGGCTTCTTCTCCGATGTAAAGGTGCGCCAGACCGGGCATCAGCGCGCGTGTATAGAGTTCGTTGACCTGTTCTTCAAACTCCCGGATCATCACCATGCGCCGGTACATCCGCATCCATTGTTCCGCCCTCACCCCGTCGATCACTCTGGTTTGATCCGTGGCAGTCGTCATGTCGGAACTCCGGACATCTGCGCCAAAACGTCGAACAGTACCGCGAAATCTTTCTCCACCAATCCCATTCCGCGTGCCGCCGTCAAGAACTCATTGGTCACTGCCGTCGTTGGCATGGGCACGTCCAGTTGCCGCCCTAGTTCCAGCGCCAGGTTCATGTCCTTCTGCATCATGTTGACGTTGAACCACGCTTTTTCCTGCTTCTTCAAAATAAACGGCCCGCGATACTGCACCATCGGTGACGCAATCACGCTGTGCGTCAGAACATCCACGGCGGTTTCCCGCGCGATGCCGCTCTTTTCTGCCAACAGCACTCCTTCGCAAAACGCCAGCATCTGTACCGCCAGGCTCAAGTTCACACCGATCTTCATCACCAGCGCCAGCCCGTTGTCTCCTACGTGCGTGACCTTGGGCCCGATGTCCTGCAGCAGCGGCTTCACCTTTTCGAATGTCTCCTTGCGCCCGCCCACCATCACCGAAAGTTTTCCCTCTTGCAGTGTGATCACGCTCCCGGATACCGGCGAATCCACCAGGTCGCCCCCTTTTTCTCTTACGTTGGCCGCCAGCTCGCGGCTGAACGCAGGGCTTACCGTGCTCATGTCCACCAAAATCTTGCCGGGCGTGACCCCCGCCAGCATTCCGTCGGAGCCGTTCATCACCGCCCCCAATGCCGCGGTGTTCGTAACCATGGAAAATGTGAAGTCTGCCGCTCCCACGACGGCACGAGGCGTGTCTGCCCACTTCATGCCCTTCTTGACCAGCCACTCTGCTTTCGAACGCGTGCGGTTGTATCCCGTAACGCTATGGCCTTTGCTGAGCAGCCGGTTCACCATCTCGCTGCCCATCACTCCCAGTCCCACAAATCCGAGATTGGCCATCAATCTCTCTCCCAACCTGAGGGTCGGCTTTGTCTCTATATCAGTTTTGACTGCTTGGCATCTTCCGGGAATCCTCTCGCACTTGCCGCATGTGGGCTTTCATCGCTTCCCGTGCTCCCGCGGCATCGCGGTGTTCCACCGCTTCTAAAATCCTTTTGTGATGGTATTGTCCCCGCTCCGGTCCGCCTTCCACCTGAAAAATTCCCATTCGCTGTTCCCGTAAAAGCCCGACAATCGAATCGATCAGCGAAAGGATAATGGGATTTGCCGCGGCCTCGGCCAAGGCAAGGTGAAAATCCAGGTCGGCTTCAATGAAGGCCTCCGGATCTCCTTTCGCTCCGTCCATCACCGCTACGGACTCGCGCATCGCAGCTAGATCTTCCGTGTCGGCGCGGGCCGCTGCCATGGCCGCGATTTCCGGCTCCATCATTTCACGGAACTCCGCAAGGTACGTCGAACCTTCTCCCTGCCCGGTCTTCATCATGCGGTCGAGCGAAAGTCGCATGGTGTTGGGGCTCGCATCCATAATGAATGTTCCGCGTCCCGGGTAAGCTTCCACTAAGCCTTTCTCTCGCAACGCTTTGACCGCTTCGCGAACCGCCGTCCGGCTTACTCCAAATTGTTCAGCCATTTCGCGTTCTGCGGGTAGCTTGTCACCCGTTTTCAGCACGCCTTTGCGGACGGATTCCTCCACTTGCTGAACGATTTGCTCGTACAGCCGCGACGTCCGCACGATTTTGTACATGACATCCTCCGGCCTAGAAAGAAACCACCGCTACGGTGGTATTACCGCCGTACCAAAAAACATTGCTCATCTCGCAGCATTTCCCACCGAGTGCCTTCATTCAGTGGTCGAATTGTCGGACCAATATACCACCCGTCGTTCCCTTCTCACAATCCTGTTACTTTAGTTCCTCGATCCATACCGTCTTGATGTTCGTAAATTCTCTGATCCCGTGGACCCCCAGCTCTCTTCCATGTCCCGACCACTTCACCCCTCCGAACGGTATCCGCGGATCGGAGGCCACCATCCGGTTGATAAACACCATCCCCGTCTCCAAATCGTTGATGAACCGCTCGCGCTCATTCTTGTCGTTAGTCCAGGCGCTCGCTCCCAATCCAAACCGGCTGTCGTTTGCAATTCGAATCGCATCATCCACATCTTTGGCTCGGAACACACTCGCCACCGGCCCGAACAGTTCTTCCTTGTGTGCCGGCGAACCCTTCGGAATGTGCGTCAGCACCGTCGGCGCATAAAAATTCCCCGGGCGATCCAGCGGTTTGCCTCCGGTCAGCACTTCGGCTCCTGCTTCGACGGTTTTCCGCACGTCGCGATCCAGATCCGCTAATCCCTCTGCGGTCGAGAGCGGCCCCAGTTCGGTCTCCTCATCGAAGGGATCTCCCACTCGCAACGCCGCCATCTTCTCCGCGAACATGCTTTCAAATTTGTCTGCTATCGCCTCTGCTACGATGAAGCGCTTGGCCGCAATGCAGGACTGCCCGTTATTAAAAACCCGTGCTTTTACCGCCGTAGCAACAGCCGCCTCCAGATTGGCGCTCGGCATCACAATGAACGGATCGCTGCCTCCCAATTCCAGCACGACTTTCTTGATTCTTTTTGCCGCTCCAATCCCCACTTCAACGCCCGCTCCTTCGCTTCCTGTCAGCGTTGCTGCCGCGACCCGTGGATCTCCCAAAACTCGGTCCACTTTTTGTGACCCGATCAGCAACGTCTGGAACACCCCTTCGGGGAACCCCGCCTTTCGAAAGAGCTCTTCAATGAGCAAGGCCGATTGCGGAACAATCGAGGCGTGCTTCAGCAGCCCGACGTTCCCTGCCATCAATGCCGGTGCTGCAAAACGCAGCACCTGCCAGAACGGAAAATTCCACGGCATCACCGCCAGCACGGGCCCCAGCGGCTGGTATCGGATGTAACTCCGGCTGGCTGTCGTTTCCACAATTTCGTCCGCCAGGAACCGCTCCGCGTTTTCCGCATAATACCGGCAGACCCACGCGCACTTCGCAGCTTCGTCAACCGCGGATCGAAAGGTTTTGCCCATCTCCGTGGTCATCACCCGCCCATAATTCTCTTTTTCGCCCTCGAGCATCGCGGCAGCCTTCAGCATCATCCGCGCGCGCTCGGCAAACGGCACTTTCCGATACCTTGAAAATGCATCGGCCGCCTTCTGAAGTTTCACTTCCAACTGCGCGTCAGACAGCGGTTCGAATGACTTTTCCAATTGGCCGGTTGCCGGATTGATCGTCGCAATCGCCATTTCTCTTCTCCCTCCGAAATCCTTATGCGCCTCTAGTCCAAGTCTCCCATGTCATGTCATAAGGTAGAGTCTCACCGATCGCACTTCTTCAAAATGGAGTTGAGCCTCGACCTTGGCGGATTCTCCGGGGTTGGTCCAGCCACTATACCCCAATCCACTTCCTCCGAACAGCCTAACCCTTTTCTTTCTGCCTCCAGACAGAATCCTCTTGACACCTTTTGTCGCCGAATGGTACAGCGGTCCTACCTTTTCGAGCGTGAGCCTGCAGTTTTTGGCAAGTCCGGACTGAGGAGCCCCGGCCCATGCAAAACGAGAACGGCCGCAGCAATCGGAGCCATAGGAACCTCAACGGCCTAGAAGACGTCCTCCTCTCCAGTCGTCGTCAGTTCCTTCAAACGGCGGCGGGAGCGGGCTTGGCCTTGGCCACCTCCCCGCTCGCCGCTTGGGCCGACCATCACGGCCATCCTACTCCCAACAGCATCTCTTACCTCGATCGCAGGATGTACATCTGCAACATGGAGCTTCTGGCCCATTTTGCGCCCGGACAACGTCGCGGCGGCAAAATGCAGGTGATGTCCAGCGGTAACCGCCGGTACATGTTCCAGCAGGGCGACGTCATCGACATCAGCGACGTTCGAAAGCCCGTGATGTTCAACAAGGGCGGCTTCGAAGGCGGCCAGGTCCAGGTCGCTTACAACAAGAAGCTGAAGAAATGGATCCTCATGACCGGAGCGCAAACTCCGATTACCGATTCCACTCCTGAAGCCCCCATGGGCAAATACGACGGCCCTCATCTCGATGACAAACGCAAGAACTATAAGGGACTGCGTGGCGTCCGCTTCTACAACGTAACGGATCCCTCGAAGGTCGTTAAGCTCTCCGAATTCAGCACTGGCGCTACCGGTCAAGGGACGCATCGCAATTACTACGATGGCGGCAAGTACGCCTATCTCGACACCGCTCCGGACGAAACTTTCATCTACCAACCTTCCTACTTTCGCCAGTTGATCAACGGAAACATGATCGTGGATGTCTCCGATCCCACCAGCGCCAAAGAAATCTCCATGTGGTGGGTTCCCGGCTCGCGCAAGGGCGAGGAAGCCGAATACAACAAATGGATTTGGTCAAAGCTTGTTCCCCCGAAAGTCGTCGCGGATCAAACTCCATTCGCGGGATTACACGGCCCGGTCTATGTTCCCAAAAAGTTGGAGGATGGCGGCAATCGTGGCTACGGCGCTTTCGGCTGCAACGGTTTCATCATTCTCGACCTTTCCGATCCTGCGCATCAGAAAGAAATCGGCCGTTTCGAACCGCCCCCACAATATTCCGGAATGGGCATCGCGTTTCACACCATTTATTGCGGAATTTTGGAGCGCGGTTTCGTCATTTCGAATGGCGAAACCACGAATTCCGACTGCAATCAAATCTATTTGCCAAATTGGGTCATCGATATTCGCGACGAAGAGCATCCCGTTCCGGTCGCGCAGCTTCCTCGGCCCGTTCCGCCGCCGGAAGCACCCTATAAAGATTTTTGCTTCAAGCGCGGCCGCTTCGGCGCCCACAATCCTCCGCATCTCAAAGCGCCAGGAAAACCCCGACAGGAATTTATCGCTTATTCGTATTTTATCGCTGGGCTTCGCTGTTACGATATCGGCGATCTCACCAAACCGGAGGAAGTCGCTTATTTCATTCCGCCCCAAGGTGGTGACCTCAGCAAATTCGGCAGCTACGATCGCACCGTCGACAATGTTTTCATCGAGTGGGACCGCAACGTGATTTGGTGCGCTTCCGATACGGGGCTCTATGCGCTGAGCTGCCCCAATCTCGGGAAGCCCATTCTCGATCCCATGCCGATCACCGAATGGTCGCTCGATAAGCTCAACGATGGCGCCCCCTGATCGATTTTCCATCGTTTCACATTTCGGTTTTCTGCCACTGGGGAGAGCAATGAAAATTCTTCGCTGCGTTTTGTTGCTGCCGCCGTTTGCCGCCTTTCTTTTCTCCACGTCCGTCAGCACCCAGGGGCCGCCGAAAGCGAAAATCAAGTTGCTCACGCTGCTTGGCCGCCCGCTGCAATTGATCGCCGCGGAAAAACTGGGCCTCTTTTCCAAATTCGGCGTCGAACTGGAAACCGAAAATTCGCCGAACTCGGAAGAGTTGCGCGCGACACTGGCCGCCGGAAAAGGCGACCTTGCTTATCTCGCCGTGGACAACGCCGTGGCCATGGTCGAGCTCGCTCACCAGGACGTTGTCATCGTCATGGGCGGCGAAGGTTCGCAGAACGAATTGATCGCCCAGCCAGAAATCAAATCCATCCAGGATTTGCGCGGCAAAACACTGATTGTCGATGCGCCGAACACCGCGTACGCGCTGCAACTCAAGAAAATTCTTCTCTTGAGCGGAATGCAAGCTGGCAAGGACTACGAAATCAAAGCTTTCGGCGCGACGCCACAGCGATTGGTGGCCATGCGCGAGCATAAAGAGTTTGCCGGCTCGATGCTCGGCCCACCGACATCGATCGTAGCCAAGCGCGAAGGCTTCGTGAGTCTCGGCTCGGTGCAGGACCTCATCGGACCGTATCAGGCCGCGGGATTTTTCACCGAGCGCACGTGGGCGAAGGAACACCGCGACGCTCTGATTCCTTTTCTTGCGGCGATCATCGAAGCGCAACGCTGGCTGCTGGCTCCCGCAAACAAGCAGCAAGTCATCGACATGATGACCAAAGAATCGCATCTCGCGCTCGATGTGGCAGCCGCGACTTACGAATCTTTGATGACGCGGCCCGGAGGATTTGCGAAAGATGCGGCGTTCGATCTCGACGGGTTCAGGAACGTGTTGAAGCTGCGCGCAGAAGTGGAAGGCTCCTGGGGCGGGCATCCGTCGCCTCCGGAAAAATATTACGACCCTTCGTATTATGAGGCGGCGCTTGCGAAAGTGAAGAGCACGCCATGAGGAGATCGAAGATGCGGCACATTTTGCGATTTTTACTCACGTGCATGGGTGTTTTCGTTTTTGCGGAAGCTGTCTTGGCCCAAGAGCGCACGCTCGACGAAATCAAAGCCGAAGCCATCAAGCGTGCGGAAAACGGAATGTATCCGCTGATCGGGCTCGATCCCGCCGACGTGAAGGAAGCATTTGCTTCCATCAGAACTTCCGATTATGACGAATGGGCCGCGGCGTTCATCAAGGTTGCAGACCGCTACATGGCGCAAGCGAAATCGCTCGAAAAAACGGATCCCGCGAAAGCCAACGCGGATTACATTCGCGCGTGGCGCACGTATTCGTTCGGGCGCTGGCCGGTGCCTGCTTCTCCGGGCAAACAGCATGCGTATGCGAAAGCGCTCGAAGCGTTTCTCGCACATGCCAAATTTATGGACCCGCCGCTGGAAGTCCTGCGCATACCGTTTGAAGGCTCCGAAATCGTCGGATATTTGCGGCTGCCGAAAAACGCAAAAGGTCCCGTGTCAGTGGTCATCGCCATCAGTGGACTGGATAGCCGCAAGGAAGATCTCTCCGAAAGGTTTGATGCGGTGATTCCCCATGGCATCGGATTCATCGGCATTGATTCGCCGGGAACGGGCCAGGCGCCAATCAAAGCTAGCGAAAACGCGGAGCGTATGTTCTCTCGCGTGATCGACTTTCTGCAAACGCGGCCGGAAGTGGACACGACGCGCATCGGGGTGGATGGCCAGAGCTTCGGCGCATACTGGGCGACGAAGCTGGCGATTCTCGAACACGCGCGTTTGAAAGCGGTAGTGGCGCAATCGCCGCCGGCAGATGCTACATTCCAAAAAGATTTCGTGCTGAACAAGACGCTTGGCAACCGCGAATACCTCTTCGGGCTCGGTCCGGCACTGATGTCGATTTTTGAGGGTGCGAAGACCGTGGATGACCTGACGACGGTCTTCCCGAGAATGTCGCTGGTGTCGCAGGGGCTGCTGGGCAAACCGACGGCGCCGATGCTCATCATCGCGGGCGCGCTGGATACGCAGGTGCCTGTGTCGGACGCGTACTTGCTGCTCAGCAGCGGTGACGTGCCGAAGGAGGCGTGGATCAATCCGCAGGGCGGGCATATGGGGAGGCAGGTGAAAGTGTGGCCGGATCCGGTGATTTTCCGGGAAGTGATTATTCCGTGGCTAGTGAGGAAGCTGGGAACGGAACCAGGGAAATAGGGAGTGAAGAGTGGCGAGTGGCGCGAACGAGATTATTATTTGAACCAGCTCTCGACGGTTTTTTTGAAGGATTCGATCTGGTGATTTTCGATGACTCTTGTGAGCGCCCAAGCGGCAAGAACGATCACGGCGATGAGGAAGTCGCGTCTCACGTTTTTCCAGCCACCCTGTTTGTAGGCTGTCCTCAAATAAAGAAAGAAGGCCAGGAGGATCCCTCCGAAAATGAAGAGGAGGAGACCCACAGCGATCCAGGTGTAGCGGTCCATCCTATCTCTTCGTGGCTTTCCCTTCCATGAACGTCATCCAGGTCGTACGGTCCATGGAGACTTCCAACTTCAGGCTGTAGCTGGTGGGCGACAGGATCTTCATCGTCATCTTCTGCTTGGTGTCCTGCCCATCGTAAGTGCCTTCGCTGGTCCAAGTCCACCTGTCGCCATTTACCGTGCCGCGAGACACCTGGTGTCGTCCGTGGCTGCTGAAGGCGTCGAACGTATATACGTTACGGTTCGTGTCATAGCCCATGAGGAAGATTTCCTTGCCGTCGCCCCCTAGCTCGGGCGGCATCTTGAAGTCCCAGTGGCCGATAACGAAGAAACCGCCGCTCATCCATTCCGTGGTTTCCGCCCAACTGAATTTTCCGCCCGCTCCCCACGGGCCCGACGAGACCGTCCCTTCCGTGGTCCACGTTCCGACAAAGTAGCCGAGCTTCTGCACTTCCGGGCCTGGCTTGGCTCCCATCTGTGCCATAGGAGCCAAGGCTACACCAAAAATCGCCTGCCGAAGTCGCGAGCATGGTCCTTAGACGAAAGACCCGCCACTGCAAAATCGCAGAGGCTGCGGGCCTGCAAGCCGGGCCCTACAGTCAGAAGCGTTGCGAAATGCGGCGAGGGTTTCTCATGCTTTGGCGGCGCGCATTTGGGCGACCAGCTGCTGGAACTGGCGCGTAAGATGCGGCACGATGCCGAGTTGGCGCTCGATGAGCATCAATTGCCCGCGATGGTGCATCTCGTGCTCCTTCGCACCGAGAAGGCGCTCGAAACGGGTCTTGGCTGTTTTGCCGTCCGGCTCGGTCACCGTTTCCGCGAGAAACTCCGGCGTCAAGGTTTCCATCCAAGCGGCGAACTGCTCGCCTTCGCTTCGCAGGAGGTCCAAAATTTCCGCTTTCGATCGAGGCTTGGCTTCCTCGGCGTCGAAACGGTCCATCATGCCGAAGAAGTCAAGGCCCACCAGAGTGGTCAGGCACTTTTGTGTATCTCTTCCCAGATGCGCGTGGCGATGGCGACGTGGGTCAGCATGCGCGCCACGGTACGCACCTCCGGCGCCGCCACGAAGCCATAGCTGGATTCGGGAATGTCTTCGGCAACCTGAATGGTGTTCTTGCGTACGGTGCGAAATGCGCCCGCCAGTTCTTTGCCGCCGTAATAAGAAGTCATGGGATCACCTCGTTGTGGTATTTTCCGCCGTGCCCGGCCCGATTGGCAAGTTCGATGCGCGGCTTACGCCAGTCGTCACTCGGTTTTTGTTAGTGCCACGGTGACGCGCAGGTTTCTGCTGCGGAGCTGTGAAGCGGGGGTTAGAACCAGTCGCTGCGATAGGCCACCCACCAGCTCACGATGCCGATGGGAATGGTGGCGACCAGCGCCCACAAAATCGGCAGGGCAAAATCCGCGATTAGGCCGAGCGCAATGAAGGTGACCCAAAAGACTTTGCGTTGCATTGGATCATTCTAGCGCGGGCCACCGGTCTGCGACCGTCGGCCACAGAGGGAGTTGCGGTTGCGGCACGTCCGCACGCGACTACGAAATGCAGACTTCACAGGCGAATCTACAGATCCCCCACGAGGGCTGCAAAGACGGGTCCGCTTGCATGCAGAGTGGCGGCGGGGCGCTTCGGGGAAGTGTGGAACCGGTGCGGTGCGCTTGCAGGAGCAGCGGGGCGACAGGGAAAGGAAGAGGCGCGTATGCGTCCGAAGCGGAGAACGAGTTACTGTCTGGAAATAAGAAGCAAGAATAGGGAGCAGCAAGAGGCGCAGAGAGCGATGATTAGGGTACAGCCCGAAAGGCAGGGGATGTATGGACGAAACGAAACAGAAGGACCGCTTCTCTTCCAGCGAACTCGCCAGGACCGCAACGGAGGAGAGGCAAGCCGAGGCGAAAGAGATTGCGGAGTCTCTGGCAGGCACAAGAGTCGCAGAATCGCCGGAAGAAACGCAACCGAGGCAGATGTCAACCTTGCCGGAGTTCGCCAAGACAGGTGAGTCTTCGGCGATAACTGAGCTTGTAGAATTCTTGAAACAAACGAAGCGTGTATGGCTGATCGCTGCGGGCGCGATTTTCGGACTGGTGGCGGTGGTCACTCTGGGGGGGCGCGTGTACGACTGGGCCAGTAACGCAAGGGAAAGGCGGAGCGAGCAGGCCGTGGCAAGCGTGACGCCGGAACACTTGCTTGCACGGTGCGGGCAACCAGTAGAAGACGTGACGAAGGAAGTTTTTCCCATCTTGATGCGCACGATGACGTATCAAGTTGGACGGAACGAAGCGTACGTGTTTTCGTTCAGCAGGACGGCGGAGGACAAGAGCGACTGGGTGTTCTTGTCGATGAAAGACGCGAACGGCGCCAAGAGCTACGAAACGCCCGAAGAAAAAGTCGGCGCGATGTCCTGCCTGAATTCGAAGAAGTAATCGTTGCTCCACACTCTTCGTGTTTGGACTCGGCCTAGGTTTTTCAGAGTCCCAAACTTCTTGGGGCGCAAAACCTTCACACCACCAACTCTTGGAACCCAAAAACTTTTCCGGAACTCCGAGCTTTTCAAAACATCCACGAAGACGCATACAAACCCGCGACTAGGCCCAGGAGAAGCCGTGCTTGGAAAGCGGCAGGGAACGAATGCGCTTTCCTGTAACAGCGAAGACGGCGTTGCAGACCGCGGGTAGCACTGGCGGAAGCGCGGGTTCACCGAGGCCGGTAGGCGGATTGTCGGTCTTCAGGAAATGGACTTCGATCTCGGGCGGCACCTGGTTCATGCGCACAGGGGGATATTCGTGGAAGTTGCTCTGCACGGCGCGACCGCCATCGATGGTGATTTCGTAGGACATGACCTGGCTGAGGCCGTCAATGACGGCGCCGCGAGCCTCGTTGTCAGCGCCGCTAGGATTGATGATGGTGCTGCCGACGTCGCCGGCGACCCAAATCTTGTTGACCTTTAATTTGCTGCCTACATCAACCTGCACTTCCGCGACTTCCGCGAAATAACCGCGATGGGAAAACTGAAAGGCGACGCCCACACCCGTGTTTTTCGGGAGCTGGCGCGTGCCCCAAGCCGATTTTTCCGCGACAAGCTTAAGGACGCCAATCATGCGCTCGGCGTCGAAGTTCGAGAGGACCGCCACGCCCATGGCGTTCATTGTAGCGACGCGCGGAAGACTCAGCAGATCAAGCCGGAACTGGACAGCATCTTTTCCGGCGGCATGGGCGAGTTCGTCGATAAAGGATTGGAAGACCCAGGAGAAAGCATTGCTGCGAGGAGCACGCAGCGCGTAGGTAGGTACGCCGAGCGGCATGAGAGAAGCGCCGAAGAAAAAGTTTGGCAGAAATTCACCCGGGAATTCGTTGCCGGGAATATCGGCTGAAGGAGCGAACTTGTCGCCCTCGCCGAAGGAGACGAAGTGGTTGCGCCAAGCGACGAGTTTGCCCACGGGGTCAAGGCCGCCCTT
>QHYN01000014.1 GCA_003224145.1 Acidobacteriota bacterium | reverse complement strand
GAAAAAGACGACGTCATGCAGCGCTTCCACAAAAATGAAGTGCACATCCTCGTTTCCACGACCGTCGTGGAAGTTGGCGTCGACGTGCCCAACGCCACCGTGATGGTCATCGAGCATTCCGAGCGTTTTGGCCTGTCCCAGCTCCACCAGCTTCGCGGACGCATTGGCCGCGGCGCGGTCAAGTCGCACTGCATTCTGGTCGCCCCGGTTCGCATGACCGACGAAGCTCGCGCGCGGCTAGAGACCATGGTCCGCACCTCGAACGGCTTCGAAATCGCCGAGACCGATCTCCTCCTCCGCGGCCCCGGCGAATTTTTCGGCACGCGCCAGTCCGGTGAGTTGGGTTTCCACATCGCCAATCCGCTTCGCGATCGCGAATTGCTCGAACTCGCCCGCAAGGAGGCCTTTGCACTCGTCGAAGATTCCGCGCAGCGCGAGGAGCTCCAGCGCGTCTTGCGGATTCTTCCGGGAGAATGGCAGCGCCGCTATCATCTCGCTCACGTCGGCTGAATAAGGTCGGTCAACGTGTAATACATAGATATGTCCCTCTCGTTGGCGAGAAGGGTTCCCTTGCATTCGCTTATTCCTACTGATAGCCTTCCGATGTTTTGGAAGTAGCACCGCTTTGACTCCCTGGCGCGTCTGCCTGAAAGTTACGGTCTGATGGCCGTCTCCGCCATTGCGATAAGCGTGGTCGTGCGCAATGCCACGATCGAGGCGCACTTTCCCGGTGGCATGCTTGCCTTCGCCCGCTCGTGTCCAAACCAGACCTTTTGCACGGATGGCACGATCAGCCGTGTCGGGTTCATGGTCCAAAAAGACGCGCAGACCTTTGCCAATCGTCTTGCTGCCACCGGTCTCGCATTATCCCCAGCGGAAGCTGCCTCCGAAATTGCCTTGGTGATACAAGGACAAGGGTTTTTCTCTCCATGTAACTGGCTCCAGCTCGGACTCTTCGAAGGGTGCCCTTCAGTGTGGATGGCGGGCACGGATCGGGGCACTTTGTCCATCCCGGAATTCGAACTAAATTCCGCCATGGATCCTCTCATCCGTGTGGAGGAACTTCGCGAGTCCTTTGAGCTCATAGGTCTAAAAGCGAACGGTACGGTGGAAGTGTATCGACACAAGACTACGGGTGAGCTCCGATACGTTGGCCGCCCGTTTAATTCAGTGCGGAAATGGTGGCAGTTCTGGAAACGACCACAAGAGCCACTGGTCGATGCCAATAACCACAATCAGGTTTACCAAGCCGCTGTAGATTTAATACAGCCTTATGTCGAACATCATTTGGAACAAGCTCCGCTAAACAGGGCTGCGAGGAAGCAATTGCGACGCGGGTGTGAAATGTTGTCGCGCGTGGTTCAGTTCAACCCTAGCAATTGGCCGGCACTGTGGTTCCTGGGGATTGCGCACAGTTGCTTGCGAGAGCTCGAGGCTGCCTACAGCGATTTCCATCGTGCCTATGCATTAGAGAAGGCGAACCCAAGCGTCAGTCGTGAACTTGCCGGCATTTGCCTTGCTCTGGGCAGAGGGGAGGAAGCCGTTCACCTGTGCCGCGAAGTACTGCAAAAAGCGCCCACGGACGCCGGGCTGATATCAAATTACGCGTTGGCATTGCTGATCGCGGACAATATTACGCAGGCAGAGGCTGCAGTTCAAAACTCGCTAAAGCTCAATCCCAACGATCAGATCACGCAAACGGTTGCGAAACTTATCGCTTCGGTCCGAACAGGCCGGGCAGCAAGACCGGATCGTTGGCCACCTACTCCATCAATCCGCTGACTTCTGCAACACTCATGCGCGTCATCGCCGGTACATATCGCAGCCGCATCCTGAAGAGCCTGAAGGGCCTGGCGCTTCGCCCCACCAGCGACCGCTTGCGCGAAACTCTCTTCAATGTGCTGGGGTCAAGCGTTACCTGTTCCCGATTTCTTGACCTCTTCGCGGGAACCGGCGCGATTGGCATCGAGGCCTTCAGCCGTGGCGCGGCTGAAGTCGTGTTTGTGGAAAATCATCCGCCCGCCATGGCGCTGGTTCGCCGCAATCTCGCATCCCTCGGCATTCGCTCCGGAGCAACCGTACTGGCCTTGGATGCTCATCGCGCCTTGGAAAAACTGGCTTCTCGTCAAAAACGGAACGCCGTGCGCTTCGACTTCATTTTTCTCGATCCACCCTATGCCGCCGCAAAAGACTACTCCCGCGTGTTAGAATTTCTCGGCTCAGCGGATCTTCTCGCTTCTGGCGGCATCGTGGTCGCAGAGCATCGTCGCAGCTTTGCTTTACCGGAAGTAGCCGGCGAACTGCTTCGCTACCGCGTTCTCAAACAAGGCGATGCGGCCCTCAGTTTCTACCGCCGCGCTGCCGCGGTTGCCGGTGAAAATAGCTCTGAGTAAACCCCCGCGAGCAGAGTTTCATCTATTCTGTGGTGCTCGTGTGCGGTGTGCCTCGTTTGGCCGCCACGCGCGAACACGATGAGTTAGAATCGCAAGGGACATGTCTCCGGGACAGGCCACCAAAGCAGCTTTCGATCTTCTCGGACAGGCTGTCAAGCCTGCCCCCGCCGTGCGTCCGCGCCCCCCGCGCCTGCCCCAGCTTGATATTGCCTGGGGAAGCTTCCATCAGGGAATCGGCAGCAGCCTGGCCGCCATTTTCAGCAGATCGCCGGTTCCCAGGAAATTCTCGCTCGACGGATTCTTCAAGGATTGCTGGATTGAGCGCCGAATCCCCCGCCGCGCCATCGTTGCCGCCGCACTCTGGCACATCGTTTTTCTCGTGCTGCCGTTTCCGCAGTTTCCTGCGCGCGCGCGCCGCTATTCCGCCTTCGACAACGCAGAACTTTCCTGGTCGGGATCGATCAACGACCTTCCTTGGCTCCAGCCGAAAGCTCCGAAGGCCAAGCCAACCCCGCGCGGCGCGCCGGACAAACCGCTTCCACCGGAAGGCGCAGACGCATTCCATCCCCGCCAGCATATTTTCAGCAACCCTGTGCGTCCGACACATCCGCGCCAGACGTTGATCAACTCCGCCGCTCCGATGGAGCCGCCAAAGATTCTTCCGAACCTCCCGAATATCGTGCAGTTGCAGGAGTTGCCCGGCCCGGCGCGGCCTGGCCTGCAAATCAGCAAGGAAGCGCTCGCCAAGCTGCGTCCGAAGCAGCGTCGAGTCGCAACGGTAACGGACGCGCCCCCGCCGGATGTGCCGGTTTTTGAACAGAGACCGGGCGACCTCGCATTGATCACTTCTGCCAACGCTCCCGCGCGGCCAAAGCTCGAATTGAATGCAGGCGCAGCGCCCCGCATTGCTCAGCGGGCGCAATCGGGCGACGCTGGCCCGGCGCCGGAAGTTGGTTCCGCGCAACCCAGCGCTGCCAATGGAAATTCAGCAACATTCATCGCGCTCTCGGCTGCCCCGGCTCCTCCGGCGCCCGTTGTGCCGCCGCAAGGGAATCTTGCGGCACGCGTTTCGATTTCACCGGAAGGCAAGCAACCCGGCGTGCCTGGTGGCTCACCCAAGGGAACTCCAGGCGCTAACGGCGTGGCAGGCGGCGGAGTGGGCAGCAGCGGAGGAGCGGGTTCAGACAACGGCGTTGGAAAGAACGGAATAGACGTGAGCATCAGCGGCGGGAATCCTCCGGCAAACAAAGGGATTTCCGGCCTCGGTGGAGCGGCAAAAATCAGCGCGCCTGCCCCTCATACGCTCATCACCCGGCCCGATCCCCACGCACCTATCGACGACGCGCCCGCGAGGACGGGTCCTCCGAACTTCACCGTGCTTCCGCCGGGCGCGCAACCGGAGCAGATTTTTGCTTCCAAGAAAATCTACAAAATGCTGGTGAACATGCCCAACCTGAACAGCGCGACGGGAAGCTGGATTCTCAATTTCACCGAGATGCGCATGAATTCCGACGGCCCTCCGGTTGCCTCGTCGGATTTATCGGGCCCCGCTCCGCTGCGCAAGATCGATCCGAAATATCCTCCCACGCTGATCAACGAGCATGTGGAAGGCGAAGTGGTGCTTTACGCGGTCATTCGCCGCGACGGCTCCGTGGACAGCATCCAGTTGGTTCGCGGCATCGACGAACAGCTCGATGCCAACGCCATGAATGCCCTCAGTCAGTGGAAGTTCCGTCCGGCCATGCGGCAGGGAACGCCTGTCGAGCTGGAAACCATCGTGCACATTCCTTTCCACGCCCCCGATCTTCGCTAAGTAGCACCATCTTCGAAGTTCTGATCGATTGGTTGGTACCTCCTGCGAAACTCCAGATTTCAAAGAGAAAACACCTTGACGAAACGGTTTTCTCTGCTAGAATCAGAATCAGGAAATATTGCGAGATTTTGGAGTGCGGCAGCCCGGCTGCCGCTTTTGCCTTTTTGGCCGGAGTACAAGAAGGTTTCTTTTCGTTGCAAATTTGGCTCTTTAGAATCAATCACTTACAAGTTGCTCCTCCCGCAACCATTTTGTTTTCAAACACTTGCATTGCTGCCGGTGGTGAGGACTCTATTGTAGGAACTCCATACAGGCGGCGACCCTGTCACTGTAACCCCTTTAGAAGCAACACTTGCAATATCTTCGCATAAGTGTTGATTTTAAACGATTTAACAGATGGCCTAAGTGTTTTAGAATCAACACTTACAAAAAAACCCAAGGGGGTGAGGTGGTTATGGTGAACTAGGTCGGCGAGTACCCCGCGCGCCCCGAGACTGGCTAGGATCGCCCTTCGGCAAGCTTCACCAGGGCATACAGGGCATGATTTACGGGCGTTGGCACGCCCAGCGCCGCCCCGCGCCGCGAGACATAGCCATTCAGCGAATCGATCTCCGTGCGCTTGCCTCGGTTCATGTCCTGCGCCGTGGACGAAAGCGCCTCGGCCATCTGCGAGGCAATTTTTAGTGCGCCCGCCAGCGCGGCCTTGGGATCTTCCAGCCCCGGTGGATGAATGTTTGCGGCCTGTGCCACTGCGAGCACTTCATAAACTGCCGTCTCGACCACCTTCCACGCGTCGGCGCTCGCAGTAATCTGGCCGTACTTCGCGCGGCCCAGTGCGGAGACGGCGTTTAACGCGCAGTTCCAAACCAGTTTCGTCCACAGTTCGCCTTCGATGTTTTCGGAAATCCGGCAGGGTACGTTCGCCCGCGAAAAAACCCCCGCAAGGCGTTCCGTCTTTTCGTTTTGTGGACCGATCACGAGGTCACCACGACCGACGTGTTTCACGCGGCCGGGCTCGGGCACGGAAGCGGCAACGTAAACCACGGCAGGGAGCGCATCCATCGCGGCCGCGGCGCGAATCTGCTCCACATTGTCGACGCCGTTTTGCATGCTAAGAACGAGCGCGCCCGGCGAGAGCAGCGGAGCGATGGCGCGCGCGGTGGCGGCATTATCCGTGGTCTTCACGCAGAAAAGCACGATATCTGCGCCACGCACAGCGCCAATTTCTGTAGAAGCCACAACGCGCACTTTTTCTTGAAAGTGCAACGTGTCCAGAAACAGGCCATTCTTCGTAACCGCCTCGACGAACGCAGGACGCCCGATCAGCATGACTGGTGCGCCGGCCCTCGCCAGCAGTCCGCCAAAATATCCCCCCACGGCCCCCGCGCCAACGACGGCGATTCTGGGCCACGGCTGCGATGGGGTCATGGAGTGACCACGCTGATGAGCCGGTCGATGTCCCGCTCCGTGTTATACAGATGAGGTGAAACTCGAATATTCCCCTCGCGCAGGCTCACGATCACATTCTCTTTCCGCAGGCGCTGGTAAAGTTCGGTCGTTTTCTCACGGCTCCGCGCGGCAAAGCACCCATACGGCCCGCGGTGTGCTGCGTCTGGGGGGCTCGCCGGAACACAGCGATCTTTGGGCAGTCGTTCAAACAGGAAATCGATCAATTTTCCGTTGTGCGCCGCAACGCGTTCCGGTCCTATGCGCGATACCAGTTCGACGGAAGTGTCCATGGCTACCAGGTTGAAATTGAAATAGCTGGCCCACTCGGGAGCATCCCAACGTCTCGCGTTCGGCCCAGGCCTCGGGTCATCGAAATTCAATTCGGAGAAATTGTGCGAGCCCGCAACCGCCATCCAATAGAACGGTGCTGGCCGCGCCGTGGATAGGTGCTCGCTCCTGATCCAGAAAAATCCCGTGCCAAACGGGCCGAGCAGCCATTTGTACCCCGCGCAGACCAGAAAATCCGCCCCCAGTTGGTGCACGTCCATTTTCATCGCGCCGCAACACTGGCTCACATCGAGCAGGAACAGCGCTCCCTGTGAATGGCACGCCGCCGCCACGCGCGGTGCGTCCAGCAACGAGCCATCGTCATAGCGCACCAGGCTCACCGAAACGACCCGCGTTTTTGGAGTCATGGCCGCAATCAAATCGTCAACGGTCATGAAGCGTCCCCGCGGCGCGACGATTTTCAGCTTTAAGCCCTCGCGTTCTTCCATGGGCTTCCACGCCGTGTAATGCAGCGGGAATTCACCTTTTGCGATGATGACCTCGTCACCCGGCTTCCACGCCAGCGCGTACGCGACCGCCATTGCCCCGGCGCTCGCTCCGCTCGTCAGGGCAATCTCTTCAGGCTTCCCGCCGATCAGCTTCGCGAGAGACGCGCGAATACGATTGGGCACTTCGAAAAACGTGGAGTCGTCTTTATGGTGCGGATTTTTTATTGCTTCGAGCGCCGCTTGCACCGCGCGAATAGAAACCTTCGGCATTGGCGACTGGCTTGCCAAATTCAAGTAGGTTGCGTCGTCAATCTCGAACCACTCTTGCCGCCAGTCTGTTTGCAGGGAGGCTGTCGTCGTAGCCATGGGCCGCTCCTTGGTCGAAGTAACAGGGAATTAGATTTCGCGAATGCCTGGCTGGGTACAACGTCCAAATTGGGCAGCGGGCTCTGTTAAAAGTGGCTGCGCAGCTCGCGAAAGGTCGGCAAGATCACCAGTTTTCCCGAGCCTGCCACCACCGGTTCGTGTTCCAGCGTCCAGGTGTGCTGGTGCGGGATGTACACCGCATTCAACCCAATCTGCATCGCCGGATTGATGTCGCTGCGCGGGCTGTTGCCGATCATCCAGCCGTGCGTCTTCACGATTTTGTGTTTGTGGACCAGTCCGCCGTAGGTCTGCGTATCTTTTTCCGCAACGATTTCGATGAACTCAAAAAATCCCTGCAGGCCGGAGCGCTCGACCTTGGCGGCCTGCTCTGCGGGCTCGCCCTTGGTGAAGAGAATCAGCCGGTGCCGCTCCGTCAAATACGCCAGGGTCTCCGGCACACCATCCAGAATTTTGGGTGGTGTGCGCTCCAGCTCGATCACGCGGCTGTGAATTAGCGCCAGCGTCTCACGTTTGGCCATCTGGTCGGCCAGCTTCAAATAGGTTTCTTCGAGCGAGCGCCCGAAGCTGCGCACGCCATAACCATATTGCCGGATATTTTTGCGTTCCGTTTCATTCAGGATGTGCCGAATGTAAGCGCGCGTGTAGCCGTAAGGCTCGACGATGCTGATGAAATCTTCAATCAGCTTCTCGAAAAAAACGTTGTTTTCCCACAGTGTATCGTCCGCATCAATCAGCAGTGTATGGCGTCGCATCGAACTCGGCGTTCCGCGGCGTTCGCGCCGCAGTGCGCCTCCCCCAGTTTCATTTTTCTGCGGTCTCAGTCTATCAGCCGAAGGGCGTCCTCGGCGATGGCGGCGGCAGCGCCGGGCCGGGCAAGCTTCCTCGCGGCGTCGCGCATCCCATTCAGACGCGCCGCATCATCCAGTAGCGTGGCAATTTTCCATGCCGCGGCCGACAAATTGTTGCAGCGAATCGCCGCTCCCGCTTCCAGCAGATGATCGGCATTGCGCTCTTCCTGGCCGGGAATCGGTTCGATCAGCGCCATGGGCAGCGCGCAAGCAAGGGCTTCCGAGGTGGTCAAGCCACCCGCTTTGCCCACCATCAAGTCGGCCGCCGCCATGTACTGGTCCATCTCCGTTGTAAAACCCACGGGGCAGAGTTTCGGCTTGCCCGATGGCAGCTTCCCTGCGGCCTTTGCCAATCCTTCCAAACGTTTCCGCGTCTTCTCCGCTTTCCCGGCGATGGCGACAAGCTGCCATGGCTGCTTGAGCGCCAATAAATCTTTCACCAGTTGTTCGACGGGACCGATGCCGTAGCCACCCGCGGAGATGAGAATCACCGGCGCCTCCACGTCCAGCCCCAAGTGCTTCCTGGCTTCGATTCGATTTACGGGAGCCGCGAACAACGGGTCGATCGGAATTCCTGTCACGCGCAATTTTTCCCGCGGCACACCGATACGCGCTAAATACTCCGCTGCTTCTTCGATGGCGACGTAGTAGCGGTCCACCGTGCGGCACAGCCACATGGCATGCACATCATAATCGGTCACCACGATGGCATTGTGCGCGCGTAATTTCCCCTTAGCGATCAGCCACGCAATAATCTCGGCGGGCAGAAAGTGCGTCGCCACGCAGAGGTCCGGCTGGACGCGTTTCAGCAGGCGGATCATTGGCCCGGTGTTCAGCCGGTCCAGCGCCAGGCGCGGCCGCAGGTGATGCCACGGCTGGTCCGTGCGCTCATAGAGCAAGCCCATCAATTCCGGGGCCCGCCGCACCATGGAGATGTACGCTTTGTCGTAAACGCGCTGAAACAGTTTGCTGACGTACTGGAGCGCGTCGATGTGCTCCACGTCGCAATCGCCCCGTGCCAAAAAGGCCTTTTCCAGAGCTTGCGCCGCGCGCACGTGGCCTGCGCCGGAGGTCGCGGATAGCAACAAGACCCGCGACTTGGTCTTCATCGGAAGGGGAATTCCGTATTCGCGGATGGCATCAGGAAGCCTTGCGCTGGCCGGCGGCAAGTTTCTCCAGAATCTCTCGCCCGATTTTTTGCAATTCGCCGAAGCGCGTCAGGTACTCCTGGAAATCGTGGTTCAGCACTTGCGCGTCTTGCGCGTCGAGTTTGGTTCGCAGAATCATGTCGCGCAATTTCACCGGGTGCGGGAGCAGCGCGTCTTCCTGCAACTCTTCCAGTGCGATGCGGGCGTCGTAGTGATACATGGCTTCCCCCTGCGGCAAACTACACCGGGGATATTGTACTCACTCCGAGTCGCGCGGGAGAAGGGATCGTGAGAAACAACGCTCTGCAGCCGCGGTTTCAGGCTGCGGTCGCAGCGGCAGGCATAAACTCGTATCGCTCAATCTTCGCGGCGATCCCCACGCGGCCATTCTCGGACGCTTCGACGCGCACAATGTTCCCCTGGCATCGAATGTTCACGTCCCCGGATTGCGTCACCTGCTGGGGAAGCGTGATGACGAAGTCAATCTCGCTTCCGACTTCGAAGTCGGCTTCGGCCAGGAAGTACAATCCCCGGTAACTGAGATCTCGCGTGTGCGCGTCCAGCTCGCGCCCTTTGGCTCCCCGCGGCATCACGCGCAGTGGTAGGCTCATTGTAAATCGCCGCGCCTCACGGCGTTCTGCTCCATCACTCATCAACAACCCCCGCCGTTCTAGGATTTGCCGCAACGCTAACACCCGATAGCGGAAACTTCAACGCGAAAATCAAGGAATTTTGTCCTAGTACGAGGTCTTGCCGCTTTGGATACTTGAGTCCTATACTGTGGAGAATGCCGACCCGCGGGCAGTACTGTTACTGTTATTTTCATGCAAACCCGCGAACATCACCGCGTACGAATCCGCCTTCCAGCACGGCTGCGCTGGGCGACGCCCTTCGGCCAGAAAATCGAATTATCGGAAACGCTCGACGTGTCTCGTGGCGGTCTGCTTCTTTCCAGTAAAGAACCGCATTCCGCAGGCGCTTCTCTGTGGGTGACGTTTCCCTACGAAGCTTCGCTTCCCGATGGCCAGCCCGAGGTTCTCGCCCGCGTGGTTCGCTCTGGCGATGCGCTCGAAATCACCCGTGCAGACAACGCACGCGCGAAGGTTCGGCCGCAAACCGCGTCCGCGCAGGCGCGCTCCGCAAAATCGGACAAGTTTGCTCGTGCCCTCGGAGTGTCCGAGGCTCCCGCACCGTTTGCTGTTGCGATTCATTTTGAAGAGCATGGCCACGCGACTTCCAACGGGAATCGCACGCGTCGCGATCCCGAGCGGCGCGCCAGTCCGCGTTGCTCCCTGGGCGTTCCTGTCCGGGTGCGTCCGGAACACGTTCCCTGGTTTGAGGAAGCCATGACCCTCGATTTTTCTTCGCGTGGCATGCGTTTTCGCAGTCAACGCGAATATTCATTGGGAGAGCAATTAAAGATCGCGCTGAAAGACTCGGCCTCCACGCCCTGGTCCGGCGGTGAATTTCGCGCGCGCGTCGTGCGTGTTTCTCCTGCTCCGGACGGCGTTGCCCTCGATGTCAGCGTTTGCCGCGCACCTTAGCCGTTTCCAGCGTTCTTCTGCACTTTCCTCAGATGCGCTACACTGAAAAACTCTCCGAGGCGCATCGATGGCCGCTGCCCATGATTCGCGCAGTTTTTTTCTCGAGGGTCCCGCGGGACGCCTCGAATCGATTCTCTGGACGCCTTCCGCGGCGGCGCACCAACGGCCGCCACTTGCTGCCGTCGTCTGCCACCCTCATCCGCTCTTCGGCGGCACGATGCACAACAAAGTGGTTTACCAGGCGGCGAAGTCGCTCGCTGCCTTCGGCCTTTCCGTGCTGCGATTCAATTTCCGCGGCGCGGGGCTGAGTGCGGGCGAACACGACCGCGGAACCGGTGAGAGGGGTGACGTGCGCGCCGCGCTCGACTTTCTGGAGATTAAATTCCCTGGCGTGCCTGTGCTGCTGGCGGGATTCAGTTTTGGTGCCTGGGTTGGCATGCATGTCGGCTGCGAGGACCCGCGTGTCTCGCACTTGATCGGCTTGGGAATTCCCGTCAACAGCACGGATTTTTCTTTTCTGCGCCAGTGCGGCAAACCGAAACTTTTTGTCCACGGCGGCGACGACCAATTCGGCGCGAGGGAGAACGTCAAGGCTCTTGTTGCATCCCTTCCTGGGGACAATTATCTGGTTGTCGTGGAAGGAGTCGATCACTTCTTTTCTGGCAAGCTCAACGAACTCGATGCCGCCATCACGAACTGGCTCAGCGACAATGTCTTTCTGCTTCGCCATTGATGGCAAATATCTCTAGCAACGTCTAGCAACGTTTGGGTTTCCGTAGGTCTTTTGAATTGACATTTTTCTGTGGTCAGGCGCTTTCTCCGCGCGAAAAAAGTTTGCTGAACTCGTCCACCGTAGCCGGAGGCACGCCCATCAACCGGGAATTCGCTTTGACATGCTCCACGCGCGACATTCCCACCAGCGCCGTGGTGATTCCCGGCGACGAACGCGCAAATTGCAGCGCGCGCTCCGCATCATTCTCCAAACCGAACGCCTCCGCAACGAATCCCGGCAAATTCCGCGCCACCTGACCTTGCAGGAGCGACGCACTCGCGATCAACGCGATGTCCAGATCGTTTGTGGCCTGCGCCATCGTGCGCTCTCGTCTGCGCAGCGTTTGATTCCCGAGCGTGAGCGCTTGGGTCATCTCCAGGTTGAACGGAAGCTGCACGAACCGGAAATGGTGCATTCCGCCGGCAATTTCCTGCGCGATCTGCGCGATCTCGCCAAGCTGCATCGCATCGGGTTCAGGCACGTCCTGGCGGAAGCCGTTCCACGTGGCCATTCCGTAATAGCGAATTACCTGTGCTTCGACCACGGATTCAAGAAATTCAAACGCCTCGCGCACGCGGTCCAGGAATTCCGGTTTCGGGATTTCCGAAAGCTGCGTCTCGGGATTGTGCAAGTAGTAGACGTCGATGCATTCCACTCCCAGATTTCTCAGGCTGCGTCCGAGCTGGTCCTTCAGGAATTTGGGGGTCATGCAATGGCCGCCTGCGACGATATCTTTGGCACTGAAGATTCCCCGCTGAATATATTCGCGGAAAAAATATTCATTGGGGTCACCAGGCATCGCGCCATCGGGCGTCAGGAATCCGCCTTTCGTGCACACGACGATTTCCTCGCGCGAGAATCCCTTCGCAGCAAGCTGTCGCAGCGCCGCACCGATGCTGCGTTCGCTGCGCTGGAACCGGTAATTGATCGCCGCGTCGATGACGTTGATCCCGTTCTCGACCGCGGCAACCACGGCCGCAGTGTAGTTCTCGTCCGTTTTTTCGTCGGGCTGGCCAAGATACGTTCCGATTCCCAGGGAGGAGAGCACCATTCTGTGGGCTTCCCGGAAATGCCCATCCGCAGCGCGCCCCGAAAACTTCTGCGTGTAGCGCGTGGTTCCTTCTTTCGTGGCGGATGCAGTCATTCAGGTCCTTCGGGCGGTCGTGTCGTCTCCTGTGGCGGACTTTTTTCCGCTTCGCCCGTCTTCGGCGCAAGCAAGCGAGAGCACGCCCGGAGAATCCTACGATAGGGCCAGTCTTTTTCGCGAAAGAAAATCTCGCCTTCGCGCGGATTGCTGTAATACCACCGTGCGATGAGCCACAGATGCTCGCCGAGGTCTGCGGTCACCGAAGTTGCGATTGGCTCGAGATAATCGCGGAAAATCTGCTCGGCGGACCGCGGCTGGCTTGCTATCTCGCCGAAACGTAGAAAAAATGGTTCCGCCAGCCTGCCCCCGCGCACCGCATAAACACCAATCGTTTGCTCTTCCGTGGCACGCTGCAGGATCACTGCATTCACATCCTGAATCCTTCGCGTCAGCTCGGGCTGCCCGCGCAAGACTTCATCCAGCCTTTCGACCTTCTTGTGCAGGGCCGCCGCACGTTCGAAATCCAGTTGCCCGCTGGCTTTTTCCCGCTCCTCTTCGAAAGTGGATCGCAACGATCCGCCGCTGGTGTCCAGAAACTGCACCAGGCGCTGCACCTCCACGTCGTATTCTTCCTTCGTGCAGCCCGCGAAGCACGGCGCGAGGCACATTTTCATCTCGGAGTAAATGCAGCCCGGAAACGCGGGGTCGCGGCGGATTTTGATCTGGCACCGCCGCACTTTGAATAGGTCCAGCACCCGCTCAGCAAACGCTTCCGCCGCGCGCCGCGACGGAAATGGGCCGTAATAAGAACCCGCGGCGGGACTGCCGTTCTCATCCAGCTGGATCTTCCTGGTCACATAGCAGCGCGGATAGGCATTACGCAGATTCACTTTCAGGACCGCCGGAGGCTGCAGGCGCATCAGATCGCGGTAGCGTTTTGGAAAAAGCTGCTTGGCGTGCTGATAGTAAGTGAGCGTTTGCTCGAAGGGCGAGCCCGTCAGCCGATAGCGGATGCCACGCGCAAAGGCGCTCAGGTTCAGCCGCTTGCTCGCCGGATCAACAGGGCCTAGAAGGCGCTGCAATCGCCGCTGCAAATTCTGCGTGCGAATCAAAAAGGGTTCGGCTTTTTCTTGGCGCGGTTCGATCAGGCAGACGGCGGGCTG
>QHYN01000026.1 GCA_003224145.1 Acidobacteriota bacterium | reverse complement strand
TCGTTCGTTGCGGCCTCATTCAGGCCCAGTGTGAGTGGTCTCCGGAAAAACATTCTCTCGCCGACATCAAAAAAAAGATGATGGCCAAGCATGAAGACCTCATTGCCGCGGCGGCCAAGAAAAAAGTACAGATTCTGGGCCTCCAGGAGCTCTTCTATGGCCCTTACTTCTGCGCCGAGCAGCAAACCCGCTGGTATGAACTGACCGAACGCATTCCCGAAGGCCCCACGGTCTCCCACATGCAGAAGCTCGCCAAAAAGCACCAGATGGTGCTCGTCATTCCCGTCTACGAAGTGGAGATGACCGGCGTCTATTTCAACACCGCCGCAGTCATCGACGCCGACGGCCGCTACCTCGGCAAATACCGCAAGCACCATATTCCCCACTGCCACCCGGGTTTTTGGGAAAAGTTTTACTTCACCCCCGGAAACTCCGGCTATCCCGTTTTCAGCACGCGCTATGCCCGCGTCGGTGTCTATATCTGCTACGACCGCCATTTCCCCGAAGGTGCGCGCATTCTCGGCCTCAACGGCGCAGAAATTGTTTATAACCCTTCCGCCACCGTCGCCGGCCTCTCCGAATATCTCTGGGAGCTTGAGCAGCCCGCCCACGCAGTCGCCAACGCTTATTTTGTCGCCGCGATCAATCGCGTCGGCACCGAGCAGCCCTGGGCCATCGGCGAGTTCTACGGGAAAAGCTATTTTTGCGATCCTCGCGGGAAAATCGTCGCGCAAGCCAGCCGCGACAAGGATGAATTGCTCGTTGCCGAACTGAACCTCGAGGAAATTCAAAAGGTCCGCGACACCTGGCAGTTCTACCGCGACCGCCGCCCCGAATCGTATGGCGAAATCACCCGCACCCGTGCGGCCGAAAGCAGTGCAGCGGCAAACTAAGCCGTGTCGCTATCCATCAACCCTTTTCTGTTCTCCGATCGAACTTGGGGGTAAACCTTCTCGATGGGTCAAACTCAGAGCGCTGCGCTTCGCCCCGAAACCATCCAGAGCAGTTCGCTCTACAACAAGGACCTCGCCCCAGTCCCATCTGAGCGCCGCCGCTGGCGCACCTACAACTACGCTGCGCTGTGGATTTCCATGAGCGTGAACATTCCCACCTACATGCTCGCCAGCGGCATGATCGCTGGCGGCATGAATTGGAAGCAGGCGCTCTTTACTGTCTTTCTTGGCAACGTGCTGGTGCTCATTCCCATGCTGCTGAACGCGCATGCGGGCGCGCGATATGGCATCCCGTTTCCGGTCTTTGCCCGTGCTTCCTTCGGCGTTCTTGGCGCCAATATTCCCGCGATTCTGCGCGCTTTGGTCGCCTGCGGCTGGTTCGGCATTCAGACCTGGATCGGCGGCGAAGCTATCAACGCCATGATCGTGGCTCTCGCGCCGTCCTGGGCCAGCTTTCACTCGGGCCCGGCGGTTTCCTTTGTGCTTTTCTGGCTTCTCAACGTCCTCGTTATTCTTCGTGGTATCGAAACCATCCGCTTCCTGCAAGGCATCTCTGCTCCATTTCTACTGCTCATCGGTTTCGCGCTGCTTCTCTGGGCACACCAGAAAGCCGGCGGCTTGGGCCCCATGCTCGCCACCCCCTCCAAATTTCAATCCTTCCCCGAGTTTTTCCGCTTCTTCATCCCTTCGCTCACGAGCGTCGTCGGTTTTTGGGCCACGGTCTCGTTGAACATCCCCGATTTCACGCGCTACGCCCGCAGCCAACGCGATCAAATGGTCGGCCAGGCTCTCGGTCTCCCTGCGACGATGACCTTCTACTCCTTTATTGGCATAGCCGTCACGTCCGCCACCATGATCATTTTCGGTCAGGCCATCTGGGATCCGGTCAAGGTCCTCGCGCGTCTCGGCAATCCCTGGGCCGTGGTCCTCGCCATGATTGCGTTGCTCATGGCCACCCTCAACGTCAACGTCGCCGCCAACGTCGTCTCTCCCGCCAACGATTTCTCGAATCTTTCCCCTCGTCGCATCAGTTTCCGCACCGGCGGCCTCATCACCGCTGCCATGGGCATCGTCATGCAGCCTTGGAAGCTCCTGGCCAACTACGGCAGCTACATTTTCACCTGGCTCGTCGGCTATTCCGGCTTTCTCGGCCCTATTGCCGGCGTTTTCATCTGCGATTATTTTGTTGTGCGCAAGAAATTCCTCGCCGCGGAGGATCTCTACGACCGTGGCGGCCGGTACGAATATTCTCGCGGCTTCCATTGGTCGGCCATCGCGGCTCTCGCGGCGGGCATCGGCGTCGCTTTCATTGGCCTGGTCGTTTCACCGCTGCGCATTTTGTACAACTATGCGTGGTTTGTCGGCTTTTTGGTCAGCTTTCTCGCATACTTTGTCTTGATGCATCGCGTCGAACCTGTCGCCCAGCCCGCGGACTGAGGAGGTATGGCTTCCATGGACTTCGGCATCACCATCAAACCGGACATCTCCATCGATCGCATCCTCAGCCTCACCCGCCAGGCGGAAAACTCCGGTTTCTCCTTCGGCTGGATGTTCGATTCCCACGTCATCTGGAAGGAGCCGTTTCCTCTTCTTACCCTGATGGCCGCGAACACCAAAAAAATGCGCCTGGGCACCTGCGTCACCAACCCGGCCGTACGCGATGTCACCGTATCCGCTAGCCTCTTCGCCACCCTCAATCTCGCCTCCCACGGCCGCATGGAACTGGGCATCGGCCGCGGTGACAGCTCCCGCCGAGTCCTGGGCAAAAAACCCACTACCCTCGAGACCCTCGAAGAGTTTGTCCGTATTTTCCGCAACTTGAATGGGGGCAAAACCGTGGACCTCGACGGTGTCCCGACAACATTCCCCTGGGCCAATGGTGAGATTCCCCGCGTCTGGGTCGCCGGCTATGGCCCGAAAGCCCTTCGCACCGCCGGGCGCATCGGCGACGGCGTCATTCTCCAGTTCGCCGACCCCGATCTGATCGACTGGTGCCTCGGCTTCGTCCGCGAAGGCGCAAAAGAGGCTGGCCGCGACTTCGGTAAAATCGAAGTGATGTCTGCCGCCCCCATTTGGGCCTCCGACGACCTGAAAACCGCACGCGAACACGTTCGCTGGTTTCCCGCCCTCGTTTCCAATCACGTGATGGATCTCATCTCCAAATACAAGCCGGAAGAATTGCCTCCCGCGCTCACGTCTTATGTGAAAGACCGCGGCAAGTACGATTATCTCCACCACTGCGAAGTCGGCAGCGACAATGCCGATTTCGTCACCGACGAGGTCGTCGACCGCTTCTGCGTCATCGGCCCCATTGAGGAACATCGCAAGAAGCTCGACCGCCTGCGCAAAGTCGGCGTCACGCAATTCAATATCTATCTCATGTGCGGCGACGAAGAGAAAACCTTGGACATCTACAAGCACAAAATCCTGCCCCACTACTAGTGCGGTACCAATATGCTTCGCCTAACTTTGGCAGGGACCAGGTTTTTCCCAGCAGGAGTAATATGCGAGCGCTAGTTTGACCAGAAAGCTGGAACGGCACAAGCACTGACGTACCCCACTCCTACCCACTCCCGCTTGTTATTCTGAGTGCATCCGATGAGGCACGAAGAATCTCAACTGCGAATGCGAGCAATCCTTTCATCCTGGGGCCCCATTCCAGTCGGGACCAATACCGATCGAAGATGCCGGCCCTGCCGGAAAGAAACTCAATCGCAACTGTCCGCTGGGAATCTCACAGTACTAAGGTAATTGCCTGCGATAAAATGCAGCCTTT
>QHYN01000013.1 GCA_003224145.1 Acidobacteriota bacterium | reverse complement strand
GTCCCCGTAGAGCGTGAGCGAGAGAGTGCGCGGAATGGGCGTAGCTGTCAGGACGAGAACATGCGGCGCGTGGCCATGCGAAGCCGCTTTGTCCATGAGGCGCTTGCGCTGCAAAACGCCGAAGCGGTGCTGTTCGTCAATAGCCACAAAGCCGAGCCGCGCGAATTCGACGTTCTCTTCGATGAGCGCGTGCGTGCCGATGACGAGCTGCGCTTCGCCGGAGCGAATGCGCTCGAGCGCGGCTTGCTTTTCAGCGGCTTTCAGGCCGCTGATGAGCAACTCGACGCGGTAGCCGGCCTTGCTGAGAATGCGCCGCGCGGAAAGGAAGTGCTGCACGGCGAGAATCTCCGTCGGCGCCATGAGCGCCGCTTGCGTGGCGTTTTCGATGGCGATTACGGCCGCTTGCAGCGCGATGATGGTTTTTCCGCTGCCGACGTCGCCCTGGAGCAGGCGATTCATCGGCGCAGGCTTTTCCAAGTCGGCGGCAATTTCCGAAAGGACGCGTTTCTGCGCGGCCGTCGGTTTGAACGGCAGGATGTGCTTCAACGCTTCGCGCACTTTGTCTTCGCGCACGTGGAAGGCGATAGCGTTCTCCTTGCGCGTGGCCTTGCGGTCCAGAGCCAGGCTGAGCTGATACAGAAAAAACTCTTCGAAAATGAGCCGCTGCTGCGCGGGCGAGCGAAAGGTGTTGAGCGCGTCGAGGGATTCCGTAGACTCGGGAAAATGAGTGTGAATGATGGCTTCGCCGCGCGAAGGGTAACCCAAGCGAGCGCGCAAACTGTCCGGCAAAACCTCCGGGATGCGCGGATCGAGAAGCTGCACGGCCGCATACATGGCGCGGCGAATCTGCTTGGAGCCGAATGTGCCGATGGCTTCGTAGATGGGCACGATGCGCCCGACTTCCGTGGAATCCATCTCTTCGATGTTGAGCAGCTCGATCTGCGGATTAATCATCTCCAGCCGCGCGGGCCGCAGCTTATCGATTTCCGCCTTGCCGTGGAGGATCAACAATTGGCCGGGCTTCAAGCGCCCTTCGAGATAGCCGCCGTGAAAGAATTTACAGGGTAGCAGGCCGCCCGCCTCGTCCTGCACGAGCAAGTGGTAGATGGCGTCGCGGCGGAAGCGCATGGTGCGAATGGCCTGGCCGCTCATCACCCGCGCGCGAATGGTATAAGTGCCGTTGGGCTGGATGTCCTTTACCTTCGAGAAATGGATGCGGTCTTCGTACCGGAAAGGCAGGTAGCTCAGAAAATCTTCGAGCGTGAAGATGCCGCGCTCGGCGAGCAGCCCGGCGCGCTGGGGGCCGACGCCTTTGATCATGCGCACTTCGGAGCTGAGGCTCATGGCCATGACAGGTTCTTTATATCATTCCCGCCGCACGGATACGGGAATGACGAAACTTGCGTGTTTGGGCTGCGTACCGATAGAGTGAGGGACTCGTGTTTCGAACGGGGAGGCCGAGTTGACGGGAGACCGCCTGACAGGATCGGACAAGCGCGCGCTGCTGCTCTGGGTGGCAGCGGGAATCCTTGGCTTGCTTTTTGCCTACAAGTATTTCTTCCACGCCTTTCCGGAAGCTTCGGTCAATTTTCAGGTTTCGCGGGAAGAAGCGTCAGCGCGAGCACAGAAATTCGTCGCGAGCTTGGGCGAAAACGTCAGCGGCTATAAATCTTCCATCATTTTTGATGTGGACGAAGACGCCAAGGTCTACCTGGAACGCCAGCTCGGTTTGCAGGTGGCCAACCGGCTGATGTCTTCCGAGCTGAATATCTGGTATTGGGAGGTGCGTTTCTTTAAGCCGCAGCAGGAAGAGGAATTCCGAGTACGTGTCAGCCCCTCGGGGCAGATTGTGGGCTACGAGCACAAAATCGAAGAGGCGCGCGCGGGAGCATCGCTCGATCGGACGAAAGCGCAATCCGAGGCGCAAAATTATCTCAGCGCGAGACTCGGAATGGATCTTCGCGGCTGGGACGTTCTCCCGGAAGAAGCCAATTCGAACAAACGGCCGAACCGGACCGACTGGTCTTTTACCTGGGAGAAGCACGGCTTTCGCGCGAAAGACGCGCCGTACCGACTGCAGGTCACGCTGCAAGGCGACGGCATCGGCGGCAGCGAAGAGATCCTGAAAGTTCCCGAGGCGTGGCAACGCAGCTACCAGCGACTGCGCTCCGGGAATGACACGCTGGCGCTGTTGTTTACGGTGCCCTACATCGCGCTGCTGGCCGCGGCGGTCTGGCTCGGAATCAAGTTCACGAAACAAGGGGTGACGCGCTGGCGCGGGGCGATTTTGTTGGGCTTGGTGGTTGCCGCACTGCTCTTTCTGCAAAACTTGAACGACTGGCCCCTCTGGGGCGCAAGCTACAATACAAATGATTCGTATAGCACGTTCCTGGCGGGGAGGCTTGCGCTGGCACTGCTCGTTTCTGTCCTCACTGCGCTGACCGTAACGCTGGTTCTTCCTGCTGCCGAACCTCTTTACCGTGCTTCTCAACCCGGCTGCTTGCAGCTATCCCGCGCGTTCACACTGCGGGGGCTGCGTTCGAAGGAATTTTTCTCCGCAGCGGTGGTGGGCGTGTCCATGGCCGCGGCCCACATCGGGTACGTCGTGGCATTCTATGTCGTGGCGAGCCGGCTGGGCGCCTGGGCGCCGCAGGAATTGAACTTTGATAATTCGGTGAACACCGCGTTTCCGTGGATTTCCGGAGCCGCGATTGGCCTGCTGGCGTCCACGAACGAGGAATTTACATTTCGCCTGTTTGCCATTCCCTTCTTCAGCCGGTCCACGCGATCACGATGGATCGCCGTGATTCTTCCAGCGTTTCTGTGGAGCTTTCTGCACAGCAATTATCCGCAGGAGCCGGCGTACATCCGGGGGATTGAGATCGGGATCGTGGGAGTCATCGCCGGACTGGTGATGCTGCGCTGGGGGATTGTTGCGACGCTCATCTGGCACTACACCGTCGATGCCTCGCTGGTTGGTTTGCTGCTGGTTCGTTCGAACAGTCTGTATTTCAAGATATCGGGCGTAGTGGTGGCGGCAGCGGCTCTCGCGCCGCTGGCCTTTGCGTGTATTTCCTATCTGAGCCGGGGCGAATTCGCAGCGGATGAAGACTTGCTCAATCGAGCGGAGCGCGCGGCGGAAGTCGATATGGCCACCGAACCGGTGGCCGGGAAGAGTGCTAGCGCTACGCGCCGCTACGACGCCCTCGCACCCGGTATGCTGGGCTTTCTCGTCGTTTGCCTGATTGTGGGAGGAGTGCTGGCGTGGCGCCTGAAGCCGCAGTCCATCGGCAATTATTTGAAACTATCGGTTGATGCGCGTTCCGCCCGCGCGCGCGCCGACGAAATCATGCGCCGAAGTGGTCTGGACCCTCATTCGTATTATCACGCCACAGTCCTTGCGGACATCGCTGACCCGGTTACCAATGAATTTCTTCGGCAACGCACGGGCATAGCTGGGGTAAACGCCATTTACGCGCAGCGCGTTCCCGCGGCGCTTTGGCGCGTGCGCTACTTCCGCGACAGCCAACCGGAGGAGTTCGCGATCGTCGTGAGGCCCGACGGGACGCTTCACTCCGTCCGCCACAAGCTCGCCGAGGAAACGGCGGGCGCGTCGCTCACAAAGGAAGAAGACGTGGCACGCGCGGAAAAATTCCTGCGCGAAGAGAAGAAAATCGACCTCAAGGACTGGAATCTCGTCGAATCCGAATCGGACAAGAAGCCCCATCGCATCGACCACACCCTGACCTGGCAGCAGAGGGAAGCGCTTGATGACAGTACCACCACAAACGCCGTGGCGGATCACGCCTATGCGCGCATTGAATTGCAGGTTCTGGGCGACGAAGTGACGAACTATCGCACGTACATCAAGATTCCCGACGAGTGGCGGCGCAAACAAGAAGAACGGACACTACTGCGCATGACCCTGAACTATGGGATTCCCATTTTGTTCACTCTGGGACTCGGCCTTACGGCGCTCATCCTTTTCCTGATGAACCTGAAGTCAGCGGAGGTAAGTTCGATTCCCTGGAAGCGCATCACGCTCTGGTCAGTGTGGGGACTCTGCGGGTATCTTGTGGTTTTTGGGTTAGGCGACCGCCTGCCTAACTTTTTGAATGCCTATGAGACCGCTATACCGTTGAAAGTCTTTTTCGGAGGCATTGGCATCGGCGTTCTCCTCGGCGGTCCTTTGTACTTAGGCACCATCGCACTGCTTTTCGGGACGGCGTGGTATTACGCGGTGAAGGCCTTTGGTGAGGAGCAACTCCCGGGTTGGCTCGGGATGCCGCGTGAGTACTATCGCGACGCGCTGTGGATCGGGCTAGGAGGAACCGCCGGACTTATCGGGTTGGAACACCTGCTGGCCACGATATCGACTCATTGGCCGACGGTGCATCGTTCGCTTGAGGCTGCGTTTGGCCAGGATTTCGACGCCATCCTTCCGGCCGCCTCAATCCTGGGGGGGACGCTGCTCCACAGCCTGCTCATTGTGAGCATCGTGGTGACAGTCGCCTCCTTCATCGCCGCGCAGGTGCGCCAGCCCGGTCTTCGCCTCTTGCTTTTTCTTCTGGGCGCGCTCTCCCTTGTAGGTGGAAACTGGGGCAGCCCGGCTGACTTTGCAAAACAATTCCTCGCCCAGTTCATCCTCCTCGGTGCGCTCGTTTTCGGCGTACGCCGAGTGATGCGATTCAACATACTCGGGTGCTTCCTGATCGTTGCGGGAGTCTCTCTCTCCGGGGGCGCCGCCGAACTGCTGGCACAACCGCATCCGTTTTATCGCATGAATGGTTATGCCGTGTTAGTCGCGCTGATATTGCTCTTCGCCTGGCCCGTTGTGGCTTGGCGCCTGCGACCGATCCGCGCCGTAGCCGACAATCGAATCGGCGGGAAGCCTTTGAGTTGAAGCCGGGGGGCGGTTTTCTTACCTTCTTCCGAAACAAAATCCACAGAGTTGACGTCGTTACCAAGGGGGAGCAACGCTCACACTTAAGGTACCCGTCCGTCCAATTTGGGTGGTACCGCGGTAGCCAGCGTCCAATGAAATGCAGACATGTGCCTTAACCTATTGTTCTGCAATCACTAACGTGGCCACATGCGAAGAGAAAGCGAAATATGCCGCTCCCCCGATGGGCTCTTGCTTTGGCCGATGACAACGGTTGCTCGGGTAGCACGAACGCCGCCCTAGCCTCGGTGACCTCTTTGCCTAACCTTGATGAGCGAGCACTGGTGGCGGAAGCGCAAGCTGGCAGCCGTGCCGCTTTCGAGGAACTGGTCCGCCGGTACGACCGCGACGTACTGCGCCTCGCGCTGAACCTCATGAAGCGCCCGGAAGACGCCCGCGACGTTTACCAGGAGGCTTTCCTCAAGGTCTACCGCAATCTTCACCGCTTCCGCTTCGAATGCAGCTTTTACACCTGGCTCTACCGCATCGTCACCAATGTCTGCCTCGATCACCTGCGCCGCCGGCAGGCGCGTCCCGAGGATCAAGCACCGGAAATGAACTCTGGCAAGCAGGAGGAAGGCATTACTGATTTTTTTGAACGGCAGCGCGAGCATCGGCCAACGCTGGACCCAGAACGCACGCTCATGGGCCAGGAGATCAAGGCGCGCATCGCGCGCGCCTTGGAGCGCCTCTCGCCCCGTGAACGGATTGTTTTTGAAATGAAACATTACCAAGGCCTGAAGCTCCGCGCCATCGGCGACGTGCTCGGCACCACTGAGGAAACCGTGAAGAATTCTCTTTTCCGCGCTACGCGCAAACTCCGCAATGAGTTGGGAGGCTTGCGATGAATACTTCTGCGAAGAACGTGAACTGCAAAGCCATTGCTCCGCTTCTGGTTTTTTATGTTTGCGACGAAGTCAGCGAGAATCAACGCAAGCAGATAGAAGCACATCTTACAAATTGCAAAGCCTGCTCTGCTCAACTTGCCGAAGAAAAGGAACTTCAGTCGGCATTAACCACTGTGCCGCAGTCCGCTGACGAGCTCGATTCTTCCGGCATTCTCCTCTCTCAGTGCCGCAGCGAGCTTGAGGAAGCTCTTGATGATCTTTCGGCTCCTCCGCTTCAGGAACATTGGCGCCCCTTCGGCTGGTTGCGCCGCTGGATGGCCTTGCGCCCTGCTTGGAGCGGCGCTCTGCTGATCTTTCTGGGAGTTCTGGTAGGAACCCAGATCGTTCCCTGGATGCAAAACGGTTCCAGAACCAATGGTCAAGCTATGGATATTCGCGCCCGGCAGCCGCTGACGCCGGAACAGCTTTCGAAAATGGTGATTGGAGGCGTGAGCCTTTCACCGTCTCCGGGCTCGGAGTCCCCCAACGTTAAATTGGACCTTAGCGCCGAACAGCCACTGGTGCTACAGGGGAGCGTCGAGGACAGCGACATGCGCGGCATTCTTACCTATGTCGTTCAGAACGGCGAGCGCTTCGACGCCGGAGTGCGGCTCGATTGTCTCGAGGCGCTAAAAGCCGCGGCGCGGGACCAGCAGGTGCGCAATGCGTTGCTCGCCGCGGCGCGCAAGGATCAGAATCCGGCCGTGCGGATGAAAGCGCTGGAGGCGCTTCGCGACGCAGCTTCGGAGGACGATGTGAGACAAGTGCTGCTCGATGCGCTCGAGCGCGACGATAATCCCGGTGTGCGCGTGGAAGCCGTCAATCTGCTTGTGGCTACTCTGGGTCACGAGGCACCCGAGGGCGGAGGGCCCGCTCCCGAGGCGCCGGCCCTGGCACTGACCCCGGAACCCGGAACGGCGCCTCAGGAAGACGCTTCCATTGCGCGCGTGGTTCGCGTGCTTGAGCAGTTGCAGCGCCGCGACCCCAATCGCTACGTGCGCCAGCGCAGCGCCGCGGCTCTGCGCCAGATCGGGCCGCGCGAGATACAGTAGTTTGCAGGACAGAATTCTTATTTCATGAGGAATCGAATTTTTCATCGAGAGTTTTTGTTCAGGGCGCGCCGTGTCGCACTGCTCTTCGTTCTTGCCGCAGGTCTTTCCGCTTCACAATTCTCGCCGGCGGCATTTGCCTCTGGCGCGAAAGAAACCGTCGCCCTGCCAGCCGAGAATCCCGGCGAACCGGGCTCGCAGCATACTTCCGCCGTTCGCAACGGCGTGCTGGAAACCAAAGATGGCCTCACGCTGCGGGTGACCACAGACCTCGGGGCCGTAAAGATTACCCAGCTTGACGCCGGCGCTGCGCCTGTCGTTCGTTATACCGTGCACATTGAAACGGATGCCCGCGGCCCAGCCGCTATGCGGCTGCTCAATAATTATTCTCTCAAGGCCTCGTCCACCGCCGCGGGTGTGGAAATTACCGGTTCGCTTCCTTCTCAGGCCGCGCGCTCCTCCAACGCTCAGTTTTGGGTGCAGTTCGAAGTAGCCGTACCGCGCAATTACAGCGTGGTAGTCAGCACCGAGGCCGGCGACATAACTACGGGCGATATCGGCGGCACCGCCAGCCTGAAAACTCAGGGCGGAAATATCTTTGCCGGACGTATCGGCGGTTCCGAAATACGCGAGTTTTCCCGTGCTCGTCCGCTCGCAAAACTTGAAACCGAGGGCGGACACATCAAAGTTCTCGATGTGGGCGGCGACCTCACGGCTTTTACGGGTGGCGGCTTTATCGATGCCGGCAACATCGCGGGGGACGCTTCGCTGCACAGCGGTGGAGGGCACATCCGCGCTGGAAAAATCGGCGGCCGCGCGGATTTGGAAACGGCCGGGGGTAACATCACCGTCGGGCAGGCTGGAAGTTTCGTGAGCGTCCACACCGGTGGGGGCCAGATCGATTTCGGGGAGGTTCGAGGTTCCGTGCGCGCCCAAACGGGCGGAGGCGGCATCCACGTCATGTACGTTTCCGGCCCCATGGAGGTTGAATCCAACGGAGGCAGCATCTGCTTGACTGGCGTGGCCGGCGCCGTGCAAGCAGCAACTTCCGGCGGCACTATCAGGGCTTGGATCAATCCCGAAGCAGCTTCGGGGAGCGGCCTAGTGCGTCTAGGGGGCGCTTCGCAACTCGCTTCCGGCACGGGGGATATCATTGTCTACCTTCCGCGCAATCTTGCGGCAAACATCGACGCCACGGTGCTGAATGGGAACGAGCGACACATCGAAGCGGATGCCGCTTTGCATTTGACGATGCAGGGCCCCACGAATGGAAGTGGTCCTGTCCACGCCGTGGCTGTTTTGCACGGAGGCGGTGCCCCGCTCAAGCTGCGCACCATGGGCGGCAAAATCCGGCTGCAGTTTATTGACGCGGAAGTTGCGCTGCGCGAATCGCTGGTCCGTGAACAAATGGATCGTCTGAACAAGCGATTGTTGGAAACCGGGTTCACCCCCGTTCCTTTGCCTCTCGCTATTGGGCTCGCGAATCCGCAAGCCCAGCCGCAGCCCGAGCCGCCGAAAAACGCCACCGATTGGCTGGAAGACTGGCTGAATGACCTAGAGCGGAAGTTCCGTGGCAGCATCAGCGAAGATCCGGATGATTTCCTGAGGCGGGTTACCTATCGCACCGATCCTTCTTATCCAGCTCTTGCGCAGCGCGCGGGAATCCATGGCTTCGTAAGACTTCAAGTGCGTGTTACGAAGGACGGCCGCGTCGAGGTGCAAAAAGTTTTGGAAGGAGAACCGGCGCTCGTCGATGCTGCTATTGATGCCGTAAAGCGGTGGCGAGCGAAACCGAAATGGGTGAAAGGAAAGCAGGTGGATGTCATTTCCACGGTGACATTCAATTTTCTACTGCGCTGAAGTTCCGGAGTTCAGGCGCGTGCGATTTTCGTTCGGGTCCTCGGTCTGTTGGTAGCTGATTCTTCAAGGGGGTGGAACGTTATGTCACTTCGTGCTTTCCGTGCGACGGCTGTTTGTTTGTGCCTTTTCCTTCTGGCCGCCATTTGGGCCGTTCCCAGTCACGCCATCACCAAAGACTTCAACCAAAATTATCCATTGCAGCCCGGCGGCACTTTTGAACTGCAAAACGTCAATGGCACCGTAGAAGTCCAGGGATGGGACCGCAACGAGGTCGAAGTTCACGCGGTAAAAACGGCGAAGCAGGGAGAAACCGACCTCGAGCGCGTTTCGATCGAGGTTGAAGCGCGCCCGAATGCCGTCTCCGTCACCACACGTTATCCGCAAAACGAGGGCGTGGAAGTCGCCGTGGAATACACCATCCACGTCCCGCATGGCGCGCGGGTCGAACATATCGGAACCGTGAACGGCACCCTGCGCATCTCCGGCCTGGAAAACGTGGAAGATCTGCATACCGTCAATGGCGATATTGAAGTGTTTGAAGCCGGCGGAAACATTCACGCCCACACGACCAATGGCAACGTGCACCTGGAATTGGCGCATGCGCCCGATAAGTCCGGAGCCACTGCGGAAACCACCAATGGCTCGCTCGTTCTCGCCGTGCCTTCCGACCTGCAGGCGGAGCTCGAAGCGCGGTGCCTAAACGGAAACTTTTATTCGGAACTGCCCATCACGGTGGAAAGCAGCCAGCGTCCCCGGGAAGTGCATGGCAAGCTGGGCCGTGGCGGCGCTCCGATTCGTTTGCGTACCGTGAATGGCGGCATTCGCTTGATCGTCTTGCGCTCCACCGTCTGACGATTTTTCGGTTGCTGCGTCTAAATACTGAGGAGGATGGGACGAACATGAATAAACGGAATCTGATGGTTCTTGGAGGAGTCGCGGCTCTCAGCCTCGCGCTGATCGCTCTGCCTGCGCCTCCGGCAAAATCGCAAGCTCCGGATGACCCTGCAATCGCACGGTTGGAGCAAAAACTTGAACAGCTGCGGGCACGGCTCGAAGGGCGGCGGGATCAACTCGCCAATCTGGCGGAGTCGCGGGCACTGCTTGCATCGCAACAGGCTTTCGCCCAACACCGTGAGGCGATTGAGCAATTGGAAGCCTTACCCGGCATGGCGGACGACGAACTGAACCTCGTGCTCGACGAAGAAGGCTCGGGCTGGCTCGGTGTCGAACTGCACGAAGTAACCAACGAAACCGCCAAGGAGTTGAAACTCCCCGCCGAGCGCGGCGTAGTTCTGGGCAGCATCGTTCCAGACAGCCCCGCCGCCAAAGCGGGCCTCAAGGAAAAAGACGTCATCACGGAAATCAACGGGCAGCGTGTGGAAGGCGCGGCGCAATTTCGCCGCATGATCCATGAAATTCCTGCAGGGCGCACGGTGCAGCTCACCTTGTGGCGCGACGGACGCGCTCAAACCGTGAACGTGACACTCGGCAAAGCGGAAGAACGCCGCCACTCATTCAAGATGATTACTCCGGCACCCGGTGCACCCGGCACTTTCACCTTTCACATGCCGGAAATTGCGGAGATTCCTCCGTTCGAATGGAACGGCACGGTACTGCTGGGTGGGCAACCGCGACTCGGTATTGATGTGGAAGACCTCAGCGGCCAGCTTGGTACGTTTTTCGGCGCCCCGGATGGCGAAGGCATCCTTGTCCGCGAAGTGTATCCCGGCTCAGCCGCTGAGAAGGCGGGCGTAAGAGCAGGCGACGTCATCACTTCTGCCAACGGCGAGCGTGTCCGCACGATCGGAGACTTGCGCCAGAAGCTTGCTGCGAAGCGCGAAGCGAAAGACAAGGACCAAACCGTGAAGATCGGTGTCTTGCGCAATAAGAGCGAGGTTTCGTTGACGGTAGAGCTGCCCGCTCCCGCTCCGCGTGCCAAGCGCCTGATTTCACATCGCACGAACATCTAAGCCAAAGCAGAGGAAGAAGGGCCCGTGAGGTGTTCAGGGCCCTCTTTGTTTTCGAATTGCTCAGGGTCTACGGGGTCACAAACTCACCGACCGGACATTGCGAACACGCATTGTTTCGTGGCGTAGTCTGAACATCCCTCACCTTGCGCTCTGGACAGCTCAATGTTTCTCCTCCGGCTGGGAGCTGAACGCCGCGTCAAAAGCGGCATAGTGCCGATGGTGCTCCTCCGGCTCATTCAAGGCGGTTCCTTCGCGTTCGACCCAAGCATGGGCCTCAAAATTGTCTTTTTCTTTTCGAATGCCGATACGCAGACGCGAATCTATTCCCTGTCGCCCGAGCAGTCCCCAGAGGGTCAAAGATTTCGCCAGGCACGAAGGATGAAACACTCCGTGCCTGTCTGCGGCATTCACCATGTGCGCGGTTAGCGCAATCTGCCGGCTCACATGGTCCGGGTTTTGTTCCTGGAGGGGGTTGCGAAAAATTCTCTGAAGCGCGGTTTGTGTTGCCCGGAACCCGCTCCATCTTAAGCTCAATGAAACCAACGGCAGCAGGGCCAGCGATTGCAGAAACAGTTTCTGCGCCGGGCCGTCCAGCACACTAAAGCGCCGCAGTCTTTCCAACATCGGCGGCGAGAACCTGGAGCAACCCGTTTTCAACGAGCTGGCCCAGTAGATCCGTCAAATTGGTTCGCAGCAATTCCGGTTCGACATCGTACTCCGCGAGAAGCTCCTGATAAGCCGCCTCGATGTCTTGCGAACCTGTCACCAGTTGCCACATCCGCGTGGCGGTTTCATCCAGACCGAAATACCGCTCCGTTTCCAAGTTCAGCAAAACTGATTCTCGATCCAGAAATCGCACCAAAACATGCACTGGCACAGCGCCCCGGTCCGTAAATGTCAGCATCTGCACAGCTCCTCTGGAGGTCCCTGAATTTCAGGTTCACGACGCGCGAGGAATCATTCGTGCAATAGCATTCTACCGAGGATTGTCCCGCTTCGCCATGCGCCTTCGGACAGGAGGCAGGCTTTGCCACTGTACTCCAGGGTCGTGCTTCTGCCTATTTCGATGAGCGCTTTTTCCTAGTCGGCTCGACGCACAAAATGACAGGCACACCTGGTTTACAGCTAAACAAAAAGGTCGGTCCCGCCATAAGCCGGCCTCAGAAGAAATTCTTTGACTTACGACTTCTTCTTCTTCACGTTGACTTTTGTCTCGATGCCCGCACCGAGCGCTTTCAAGTCCGTGAGTCCCTGCTTTGCCTGCTGACCCCACTGCCCGTTTGGATCAAGCTCTTCAGCCTTCTGATAAGCTTCCACCGTGCCCGGCGCAAGTTGAACTTCTTCTCTATCCCCAACCTTCTTGGTGGTCATCTTCATCAAAAGAGAGGCGCCCAGCAGATACCAAGCCTGGGCGTTCTTCGGATCCAATTCCGTGGACTTCTGCAAGGGCTCGATGGCATCGGCGAGACGGTTGGCATTGTACAAGCTGATGCCGAAGTTTCTCCAGGCTGTCGCGGCGTTCGGCGGATCGAGCTCCGCACTCTTGGTATAAGCAGCTTTGGCTTGCTCGATTTTTCCCGCACGTGCCAGTACATTCCCCAGGTTGTTGTAGTAGCCCGGCACATCCGGCTTGGCGTTGATGGCTTGCTGATAAGCCTGCGCCGCCTCATCATTGCGATTCGCAGTGTCGTACGCTTCTCCGAGCTTGGCCCAAAGCAGGTGCACATTGGGATCCTTCTCGCCGATGGATTGCTGTGCGGCCTGATATTCTTTTGCCGCCTGATCGGAAAGATCGGCCAACTTCTGCTTGGCCGCATCGCGCTGGTCCGGGGTTGCCTTCTGCAGTTCCGCCTTGGCCGCTTTCTCCTGCTCGAGAATTGCATTCCCCGCGCTAAAGTGTGCTTTCATTCCCTCAAACTTGGTCTTGGCCTCCTCTTGCTTTTTCACCTGTTCTTGTACGTCCGTGCCCTGTTTGGCAACGATGTCCTTGAAGTTAAGATCCACTTTCGCGTCTTCACCGGCCTGAACCCTGCATTTGACCTGGTATGGGGCTTGCTTGTCATTCGGCGGGGGGAATACCACAAGGACGTCATAAATGCCCGAGCGCAAGTTAGGGAGGCTAAATTTGCCTCCGCTATCGGTCTTGGTCTCTTGCTTCGCACCCTGGTCGCTCACGGCCCGAATAACCACTTCGGGCCAGGGCTTGCCCTGAATGTCCATGATCGAGCCGCTAATCGATCCCATCTGGGCTGCCGCGCGCGGTGCCAGGACGCAGCCCAGCCCCAGCACAAGAATTGCGGCCAGCGCGCCTGATCTATTGAAAAGCTTCATGCTCCATTCTCCTTTTCACGGGGGAGCTTGTCCGGATTCTCCGGACCCCATGCACCCCATTATCCCTCTGCTCCGCGCCAGATTCCAAGCTCAACGCCGCGCGGAAGCCGCCCGCCGGTAGGCTACGGCGTCTGTCCCTCCTGCTTCGGCAAACGCGCGCAGCCGCAACAGGCAACTGTCGCAAACGCCGCAGGCCACCTCTTCCTCCTGATAACACGACCACGTCAGATGCAATGGCGCCCGCAGCTCCAGACCACGGCGGATGATTTCGCTCTTCTTCATCCGGATGATCGGCGTCACCATCTCAATCTGTGTTTCCGGCCGCGTTCCGACACGGATCAATTCCTGAAACACGCGGTAATACTCCGGCCGGCAGTCCGGATAACCGGAGCTGTCTTCCGCCACCGCGCCTATATAAATCGCTCCTGCGCCGATCACTTCCGCCCAGCTCACCGCTACGGAAAGGATATGCGCATTTCGAAAGGGAACGTACGTTACTGGAATCGCGCTGCCGTGCGGCCCGGGGGCGCCCAGTTCATTCGCCGGAACCGCAATCTTCTCGTCCGTCAACGCTGACCCGCCAATCGCCCGAAAATGATCGAGTTGTACTACCAGCCGTTCGCGCACGCTGTAGAACTCCGCGATCTCTTCGAAGGCCCGGCGCTCGCGTCGTTGCGTCCTTTGTCCATATCCCGCGTGAAGCAACGCGACGTTCTCTGCGTCATGTCGTTCGCGCGCCATCGCCGTGCAAACACACGAGTCCATGCCCCCGCTCAGCAGCACCACCGCTTTTCGCGAATCTGTCATTGCCCAATAATCCCTTGCCCCTTGTCAAACGCCCTTCGTCGCCGGATCCCAGATGAATTTATGCAATTGTAGCCCCAGCCGGACCGGCAAGCCTTCCGCCAGAATCCACTCCGCCAGAAGTCGCGGCTCGAGGCCCGGCCATTTTCCTTCTGGATCTTCGCACACTGGCGAGAACAAAACCTGCTTGACTTGCCGTGCCAGTCCATGGAGCCGCGTGAATTCCCGCGCAAATTCATAATCGCGTCGTGTTGAGAGCACGAACTTCACTTCATCGTTTTCCGTCAGCTCTTCCAGGTTGCGCATCTCAAACGTATCCGGCTCGCCCGAGTCCGGGCACTTCACATCCACAATCTTGATGACTTCCTTTGGCAGTCTTCCAATGAATCGTTCTCCGCTCGTTTCGATCATCACCGTGTAGCCCGCTGCCAGCAGCTTTTTCGCCAACGGATAAATCTCTTCTTGCAGCAACGGCTCCCCGCCTGTCAATTCCACGAGCGGCACCGTCGGTTCACCGTCAGAGCCACCTTCGCGGCGTCCCGCCAACTCGTCCATGGTTTCCAGAACCTCTTCCACACTCATCTTCTTGCCGCCGTGAAATGCGTAAGCCGTATCGCACCAC